>CAZFOR010000035.1:0-14354 GCA_964520895.1 uncultured Eubacteriales bacterium
TATATTGTTTATGAATTCTTCTCTATACATTGACATATTATTTCTTGTTACAGCTTCATTTGCCTTATTTATTATACTATTATCTCCTGTTACATTTATTATTACTGCCCCCGTTAATATTATTAACACTATTATTGTTATTATTAATGCTACTAAACTTATTCCTCTTCTTTGTCTTTCTTTTAACATATATAATATCCCCTTTTCTTTTTAAATTTGCTATTACCCTTTTTATAGTTGGTCTTTCTTATACATATTTTTATATTGTATTTAGCTCATTTTGTCAATAACTTTTAATAACTACATAAAGAAAAAAACATATTTAAATTGTAAATCATCACTATATATTGTATAATGTGTTCAAGGAGGGAGACATATGAAAAATTTTAAATTTAAATATGTTTTAGTTATGTCTATTATAGTAATTTTACTTATTATATCAATTAGCTTCTTTAATATAAACATAGCTGAAAATCAAGACTATCAAAATGTTGTTAACAATTCCATAATATTAAAACTTGGTACTAATAAAATGTTAGTAAATGACACAGTGGTTTTGCTAGATGACCAAAATCCCAGAACAATGCCTTATCTTGATGAAAACGACAGGACTTTAGTTCCTATCAGATGTATATCTGAAAACTTGAAATACTCTGTTGTTTGGGATGACCAAAATCAAACTGCAACAATATCAAATAATGACTCTACTATTATATTTACTATTAATAGTAAACAAGTAAAAAAAGATAATATAGAAAAAGAAATGGACACAGAAGCAATAATATATGAAGATAGAACATATATTCCACTTAGAGCGTTAATGGAAATTGGTTTTAATAAAGAAGTTTATTGGGATAACGATACACAGCTTATTATAATATCAAATAGTAATAATAATATAGAAGAATATTTAAATACTATTGTAAAACAATCTTTATTACAAAAATTAGATTCACTGTCAACCGTTAATAATTACGAAACATTTGAAAAGCTTATAGATACATCTGATAGTTTTTATGATAATGTTGTAACAGAAGCTGCAGGTCAATTTGATAGTATGAACTCTTTAGATGAATCAAAAACAGAAACAGGAGCTTCTTCTGACCGAGAATCAAGTTATTCAACAACAAATACACAAGTTCAGGGTGTTGATGAATCTGATATAATAAAAACAAATGGTAGATATATATACTATTTATCATATAATAAACTAGTTATAGTTGATGCAAAAGACCCAAATAATATAAAAACTATAAAAGAAGTTAATTTTGTAGAAAATGAATTTAATCCTGTTGAAATGTTTTTAGATGACACAACACTTACAATAATCGGACAGGAAATTATATATAATGAAAAAGACCCTTCCATTTCTACTTCAAATTCTATATATTATGATATGTATTATAGGCCACGTGAAGCATATACAAAAACAATTTGCTATGATATAACAAATCCAAATAATATAATAGAAAAAAGAAATATTAAAACAGAAGGGTATTATATAGATTCAAGAAAAATCGAAGATGATGTTTATGTTATTTCTAGTAAATATATATATACTTTAAGAGAAGATGCGCAAAACAAACCAGAACAATACAAACCAAAATATGTTGATAGTGTAATATCAAGCGAAAAACTTGCAATAGATTATTCTGATATAATGTATTTCCCTGAAATTGATACTAACTCATATACTATTATATCTAGTTTTAACACTAATAATTTACTAAAAGCAAACATTTCAACATACTTAGGTGCTAGTGAAAATATATACATGTCAACAGATAGTTTATATGTATCACAATCTGATTATGAATATGACGAAAATTCTTCAAAACACAATACAATTATATATAAATTTGATATTAAAAATGGTAGTTTCGAATATAATTCAAAATGTAAAATTGAAGGTAATTTATTAAATCAGTTTTCAATGGATGAATATAACGGATATTTCAGAGTAGCAATAACAAAAAATGAGTATAATAACAAAACTTGGGAAACAAGAAGATCTAATGAAATTCATGTGTTAGATGAAAACATGAAAGCAGTCGGAAAAATCGAAAATATGGCAGAAGGTGAAACAATTTATTCTGTAAGATTTATGGGTGATAAAGGATATGTTGTTACATACAGACAAGTTGATCCATTATTTGTATTAGATTTATCAGTTCCGACAAATCCTAAAATATTAGGTGAACTTAAAATAGAAGGTTATAGTAGTTACCTACATCCATATGATGAAAATCATATAATAGGTTTTGGTATTGATACAAAACAAATAGATGAAGATTCAGTAGAACAATATGGGGTTAAAATGGCTATATTTGATGTAACAGATCCTACAAATCCTATTGAAATGTTTAAAGAAAATGTTGGTGATTATGGTACATATTCAGATTTATTAAATAACCATAAAGCATTATTGTTTTCAAAAGAAAAGAATTTATTAGCTTTCCCTATAACAATATATAAGGAAAATGGTAGTAGTAATAAATATAACTCAACTGAAATTAGCGATATAGGATTAATTGTATATAACATTGATTTAATTAATGGATTTAAACAAAAAGGTGTAATTACTCATTTAGGTGATATAAATGATATTGATGGTTTATCATATTCAAATTATTCATCAAAAATATATAATTATATATATAATCTAACAATTAATAGAGCTTTATATATTGATGATAATATTTATACTGCTTCAAATGCAATGATTAAATGTAATTCAATTAATGATTTATCTGAATTATCAAAAATAGATATACAAGTTCCTGAAAATAAAGGTGATATTTACTATATCAATTAAATATTAACTTTAAATTATTAGAAACACAGATATTTTAGTATTTGTGTTTCTATTTTTATGTTTTAATTAAACCCATTACCCAGAACCTCTTTTGCCTCTGTAATTATAACAAAAGCTTGTTCATCAATTTTCTTTACAATATCTTTAATTTCCTGTATCTCATATTTATTAATAACACAATAAATAACTCTGTTTTTTTGTTTAGTATAAAATCCTTGTGCATCAAGAAGAGTAACACCTCTATTCATTTCTTGAATTATAGCTTCTGAAATCATTTCACTTTTATTTGAAATAACATATACAATTTTAGAATAATTAACACCTTCAATTATTACATCAATTACTATTTTTGAGATAAAAATAGCTATTATTGAATATAGTCCAAAATCAATATTACCAAAAACTAATATAAATAGAATAACTATTATTCCATCAATTATAACTATCATTTGTGTTAAATCTATTTTTTTTATATAATGGTTTGATATTTTTGCAAGCAATTCACTACCACCTGTTGTACTACTAACTTTCATGTTTAGTCCTATTCCTATCCCAGATAAAGTACCCCCACATATACTTGCAAGTAACAAATCATTTGTTACAACATATCTACCCTCTAATATATTTGCAAACAAACCAAAAAATGCTATTGATATTACTGTTTTTATACCAAATCTAAATCCATAAATCCATATTGAAACTACTACCAAAATTAAATTTAATAATATTATTGTTGTTCCTATTTTTATACCTAGAACATAGTTTATTATTGTACCTAATCCTGAAAAACCACCTGTAGATATTTGATTAGGGAGCAAAAAAAAGTCTACACCAAGTGCTAAAATAAAATCACCTAATATTATAAAAAAATATTCGTATATTTTTCTTCCTAATTTCTTAATAACCATCTCTTCTCCAATTTTATAAAAAAATAAATATAACTACTTATTTGTAATTATATTTATTTTCCTCTTAATATTATTTTTTATACATTTTAATTATTTGTTTAGCCATTACTTTCTTTTTTACCTTTAAATAAAACTATCAACAAAAACTTAGGTAAAACCATCATTCTTATTATTCTAGAGGGTTGTTTTAATAATCTATAAAACCATTCTAGTCCACATTTTTGAAAAAACTTTGGTGCTCTTTTTACTGTACCTGCAAAAACATCAATACTTCCACCACAACCTATTGCAATTTTGGGTTGTAATTGTGATTGATATTCATAAATAAATCTCTCTTGTTTTTCCATTCCAGTTCCAACTAATAATATATTAGCACCACTATTATTTACATCTCTAATAATATTTTGTTCATCTTCTTTTTTGAAATACCCATCTCTATGTCCTACAACTTTAACATTGTATTTTTTTTCTATATTCTCTTTTGCCATTTCAGGTACACCTGGTTTAGCACCTAATATATATACCCTTTTTTCTATATTGCTATTATCTTCAAACAAACTACATATTAAATCAAAACCGGCAACTCTTTCCTTTAAAGGTCTTTTTAGTATTTTAGATGCTATTATAACACCTATACCATCTGGAATTACTAAATCAGCCTTGTTTATTATTTCTTTGAATTCTAAATTTTTTCTTGCCACCATTACTATTTCAGGATTAGGTGTGACAATATAATTTAATTTGTCTGAATTTAGGAAACTATTACACTCCTGTATAGCTTCCTTCATATTCACATCATTAAATAAAGTACCTAAAATATTAATTTTTTGCATATTTACCACCTATAACATCATCTAATGTTTTAATTACTTTTTTCCTATTTTCTTCTGTTTTCAAAAATATATTTTTGTCATATTTATCTTCAAATATTTTATCTACTTCACTTAGTATTTTTTCTTTATCAATATCTGCATACTCACATACTGGTTTCATTCCAATTTCATTTAAAAACCCATCTACCTTTGGGTCATATGTTATTCCAATTGTAGGTACACCTACAATAATTGAAAAAACAAGTGAATGTAATCTAACACCTATATTTAGTTTCATTAATGACATTAATCCTGCCATTTGTGATGGAACGAAATCATCATATAACAAATGACATTTAGTATCCATTTTTTCTATTATTCTATTTGAAAACTCATAATCTTGTCCTTTATGAAATGGAAAAAATATTATCTGAGCATCATGTTTTTTAGCTATTTCATCAAGTGTTCTTGCAAAATCTACTTCATTTCGTATATTCTTCCATGGTCTTAAACATACACTAATATATGTATTATTTATATTAAAATCTTTTATATATTTTTTCATTAAATCAATATTTTTCTTTTCATCAGGAATAGCCAGTGCAAACACTGTATCTGTAACCACTTTTGTTCTAGATGTATCAAGTTCTAGTTTAATCATTTCATCATATGCTTTTTGATCTCTTAATATAATATAATCTACTTTTGATAATATTTTTTTAGTAAGCCATATATTAAACTTATTATTAATAGGTCCTATACCTTGAAACAAAATATATACCTCTTTTTTAAACATAATACCTAAAAGAATAATAAACAGATAATACCATATACTAATAATTTTTGTAATATCTTGCAACAAAGTTCCTCCACCACTTATTAGTATATCGGATTTTTTTATTGTTTTTATAATTTCAAAAACATTATCTCTGCTTATAGCTTCAACATCAAATGTTTTTTTAGTCTTATTTGGATTCTTTGACATAAATACAGCTTGTATATCATTTTGTTTAAAATATTTAGAAAATGTTTCTATCATAGAATCATCACCAATATTATCAAATCCATAATATCCTGAAACTACTACTTTCTTCATACCTACTCCCATCTTATTTATTAATTATGTATTTCCCAACTTGCAAATTATTATCAATATTAATATCTATATTTATATTATATTTAGCTTTAAATTTCAAGCTATTTCGCTTTTTATTACCAATTATTTGACTTGTATCCTTTGTATTACACTTAATTAGTATATTACAATCTTGCAAATTATTATCAATAATATATTTTTCTATTTCGTTATATATAATTTTTTGTTTAACCAGTTCTCCAAAAGATGGATGAAATGGTCCTGCAACAACATCTTTACCCTTATTAATATTATCAGTTGTTTGAAGTCCTATTCTAATTACAATAATATTTTCTTTTTCAAACATTTGTAATAACTTAGCAGATATATCAACTGCTCTTTCAACATCATATGGAATATATTTACCTTGTAAATATTCTTCTTCAAGTGGTGTGTCTTTTATTACTAAAACAGGATATATTCTCATATATTTAGGTTTTAGTTCTATTAATTGTTTTGCAGTATCTATCTCCTCTTGCTCATTACTTTCTGGCAGTCCTACCATCATTTGTAATCCTAAATTAAATCCATTATCATTAATTAGTTTACTAGCATCAACTACTTGCCTGCCTGTATGACCTCTTTTACTCCTTTGTAGTACTAACTCATTCATCGACTGAACACCTAGTTCAATTGTCTTAACATTATATTTTTTTAAATAATCTAATATTTCTTTATTTATATAATCTGGTCTAGTTGATAACCTTATACTATTTATCTTTTTATTAACAACAAATTCATTTGCTATTTGTAAAAACTCTATTTGTTTTTCATATTCAATTCCTGTAAAACTACCACCATAGAAAGCTACTTCAATATCTGTATAATTAGCATTTTTATTAACTTCTAAATATTCCTCAATTTGTTTTTTAACTTCCTGACCTGTTAATTCTTTGATTTGTCCACTTATCTTTTTCTGATTACAGAAAATACATTGATTAGGACAACCCACATGTGGAACAAAAATTGGAATAATATATTTATTTTTCATTTTCCATCATTCCTAACGCTTTTTTTGCTGCATTTTGTTCTGCTTCTTTTTTTGATTTTCCAATACCTTTTCCTAATAATTTATTATTAAAATATACATTTACATGAAACATTTTATCATGTTCAGGTCCTGTTTCTTTTTCTACTACATATGATATATTGCAAACTGGATTTTGTTGTAAAACCTCTTGCAAGATAGTTTTGTAATCTTTTATTCCAAGTCCTTTAACAGAATCATCTATATCTTTTTGTAAATTATCTAATATAAATTTTTTAGCAACTTCAAATCCACCATCTAAATATATTGCACCTATTACAGCTTCTACACTATCTGCTAATATAGATGGTTTTGTTGAACCAACATGTCCTTTATCTTCACATTTTCCTACAACTAGATATTCACTAAACCCATGTTTAACAGCTATTTTATATAAAGATTTTTCACAAACAACTGCTGCCCTGATTCTTGTCATTTCTCCTTCTGCTAGTTTAGGATAATTTTTAAAAAGATATTCACTTACACTTAGTTCAAGGACTGCATCTCCTAAAAACTCTAATCTTTCATTATTTTTTATTTTATTTTGTTTTTCATAAGAATATGATTTATGTATAAAAGCATTTTTAAGAAGCTTTATATCTTTAAATTTATATCCTATATCTAATAATTCTACTTGATTCATTTTATTCCTTTCTTAAAAAAAGTCTTCCATTTTTACATTATTATATTACAAGATAATGTAAATTGGAAGACTTTTTGTATTTTTATTTTGTTGTTTATTAAATATTATATTCTAGTTAATTTAATTTTTATTTTTGTGCTTACTTAATATAACAAGGTATGCACATTATAAAATTACAAAGAACATGATTATTTTATACATAGTCGTTTTCTATCTTTTTATTGATGTGCTGATATATATTCAACAACATCATTAACTGTTGCAACTTTTTCAGCTTCTGAATCTGGAATTTCTAAATCAAATTCTTCTTCAATAGCCATTATTAACTCAACAATGTCTAATGAATCAGCTCCTAAATCATCTATAAATGATGCTTCGCTAGTTACTGTATCCCCTTCAACACCTAATTGTTCTATAATTATATCTTTAACCTTTTCAAATACTGCTTCTGAACTCATAAGTTCACCCCCTCTCGAGACTTCTTTTTTATACAATATTATATGTTTAACAAAATGTCAATATATTTTTTATTTCTTTTTTGATTTTGTTGTATTTTATTTTTCAAACTCTTTTTTTATTTCTTCTATTGCATTACTTTTTGCATATTTTTCTGCTTGAATAATTGTTGTTGCAAACAACCTTTCTTTTGCTCCACCATGGCATTTTACTAAAGGTTTATTTATTCCAAGTAAAATTCCACCACCATATTCTGTATAATCCATTCTCTTTTTAAATCTTTTTAATGCTGGTTTTAATAACCCTGCTAATATTTTTGTATATGTATTTTTTAGTAGTTCTTCTTTAAGTAATTTATTTACCATAATTCCAACACCTTCTGCTGTTTTAATAGAAATATTTCCATTAAACCCATCAGATACAACTACATCTACATCACCATCAAAAATATATCTACCTTCTACATTTCCTACAAAATTTATTTTATTGTTTTGTTTTAATATCTGATGTGTTTCTTTTAATAGTTCTGTTCCTTTTGTTTCTTCTGCTCCAATATTTAATAAAGCAACTCTTGGATTTTCAACACCCATTACTTTATTCATATATATACTTCCCATATAACCAAATTGTTCAAAATTTATCGTTCTACAATTAGTATTAGCACCTGCATCTACCATCATAAAACTACCCTCATATGCTGGCATTATTGCTGTTAAAGCTGGTCTGTCTACACCTTTTATTCTTCCTACACATAATGTTCCACCTGCCATAAAAGCACCTGTATTACCTGAACTTACAAAAGCATCGACTTCTCCATTTTTAATTAATTCAAATCCTTTTATCATTGAAGATTCTTTTTTTGCCTTTATTGCTTTTAATGGTGCATCAGTATTTTCTACTACTTCATTTGCATTAATAATTGATAATCTTTCTGATACCTCTTTTATATCATCTTTACCATAAATTTCTTTGATATTTTGTTTAATTAACTCTTCTTTTCCAATTAATATAATATCACTTTCAATTTCTTCTAAGGCCTTGACAGCTCCCTTTATAGCCTCTGTTGGGCAATGATCTCCACCCATAACATCTAATAATATTTTCATTGTTTCACCCTTCTTTATAGATATATATTTTGTATAACAAAGTATATTACATTATTTTTATATTTACAATATTTTTTTAAAATATTTATTTTCTTATTTCACTAATTATATCTTTCAATTTCTTATTTAGTTTTATATATGTTAATCTAGGATATGTTGTAACAAGTCTTCTTGATCTTTTTACAATATATTTTTTAAGTGCCTCCATCTTACTTGCAGTTACACTAACAATGTTATTCTTCGCCTCAACAAACATTTTAACTTGTTCTTGCATATTTAATACTTCAATTAATGTAAATGTATAATCTATAATAAAGTATATTACAAAACCAATTAATACTTTTTCACCAATAAACTTAGGTATTGAAGCTATCATTTGTCCAAAAAACGGATGCATTACTCTAAGTAAAAATACTGATAATAACCCCCAATATATAGAATTTTCTAGACATATCTTTCCACCTATATTCATAAAGTTTCCCGTATAATCCCACCAAGATGTATTAAATATTTTCTCCATTAAATAGCCTACTATAAATTCTATTAATGTCATATAGAAAAAACCTAGTCCAAATAATAACAAAGTATTATTACTAAATGGTGTAAAGAAATAAATAACAGTAATTGCTCCAACACCATAAATAGGTATGAATGGACCATTTAAAAATCCACTATTAATAACTTTATTAAATAACAGTGATTTAAAAGTTGATTCCATTATCCAACCTATAAATGAATATATTATAAAATATGCAAATAGTTCATATAAACTATACGTTTCAAAAATACCCATTGTTTCCTCCTTGCTTCCTCCGTGCTTAAACTTTATTATATGGTTATATCACATATTTCACATTTTGTGAATAGTACAAATAATATTAATTAAATTTTTTTTCCAACTGACCACTTGGATACTTGTTTTTTTGAAAATTACATAGTATAGTATACTATATTAATAATGTAGGAGGCATTTATGGGAGGAAAACCTGTATATAAAACAAGAGAAATAAGTGATTTAAAAGATATGTTAAATCAAAGTGTACAATTATATGGAGATAGTGTTGCATTTAAATTAAAAACTTGCAAAGACCCTGTTGAATATAAAGAAATTACATTTAAGGAATATGCAAATGATGTTAATAGTTTGGGAACAATACTTGTAAGCATGGGGCTTCAAGGTGAAACTGTTAATATTATATCAAATAACAGGTACGAATGGGCTGTTTCATATATGTCTGTGGTAAATGGTCTTGGGGTTGTTTCTCCACTAGATAAATCATTAACAAATGATGAGATAAAACTTTTAGTAAAACGTTCTAATTCAAAAGCTATAATATTTAGTAAAGAATATTTAGAAACTATATTAGAAATAATTGATGAAAAAAATACAAATTTATCATACTATATTTGTATGGACGAAGTTGAAAATCCAGAAATACTGTTTTACGGTGATTTGATAAAAAAAGGTACTGAACTTTTAAACTCAGGTAATACATCATACACAAATATCCCTGTAGATAACGAAAAAATGAGTATTATATTATTTACCTCAGGAACTACAGCACAGTCAAAAGCAGTTATGTTGTCACATAAAAATATATGCTCAAATATTCTAGATTGCAGAGCATATCTAGATGTTAGACACAAAGATGTTACTATGTCATTTCTGCCACTTCATCATACCTTTGAATGTACAGCAGGATTTTTACTTATGATATATAGTGGTGCAACTATTGCATATTGTGATGGACTTAGACATTTAGTAAAAAATATAAAAGAATATGGCGTTTCTGCTATGATATGTGTTCCAGTGCTATTTGAAAATATGTACAAAAAATTAGTTCATAGTATAAAAGAAAGCGGAAAATGGGAAACCGTGCAAAAGGCAATTAGTTTGTTCAATGCTTTAGATGGCTTAGGAATAAATACTTTTAAATTAAGAAGAAAAGCTTTTAAAGAAATATATGCTAATTTAAGTCCTAATTTAAGATTATTTGTTTCTGGTGCTGCAAGTATAGATAAAGAAGTTGTTAAAGGCTTTAATGAATTAGGTGTAATGTTTTTCCAAGGATATGGTCTTACTGAAACATCACCAGTTGTTGCATGTGAGAATGAAAAAAATCATATATATGGAAGTGTTGGTCAACCATTACCAAACTGTGAAATAAAAATTAATGAGCCAAATGAAGCAGGAATAGGTGAAATATTAGTAAAAGCTCCTTATGTAATGTTAGGTTACTACCAAGATGAGCAAGCTACAAATGAGGCTATAAAAGATGGTTGGTTCTATACTGGAGATTTAGGTTCTCTTGACAAAAATGGTTTTTTATTTATACAAGGTAGAAAGAAAAATGTTATTGTATTAAAAAATGGTAAAAATATATTTCCAGAGGAATTAGAAGATTTGATTAATACAATTGAATATGTTAAAGAATGTATGGTCTTTGGTAAACCAGATAAAAAAGGTGATTTAGATGTATGGGCTAAAGTTGTCTATGATGAAGAGGCAATAATTAAACAGCTAGGTAAATTTGATGAAAAGAAAGCATATAAATTGATTATGAAAGAAATAAAGAAAATTAACAAAACTATACCTTCATACAAATATGTAAGAGGTGTTATTTTGTCAGATAAAGAGCTAATTAAAACAACAACTCAAAAAATTAAAAGACATGAAGAAATTAAAACAATTAGTTTTGAAAAGTAGGAGGTTATTATGAAAGGTTCTAGGCTATATACGCCAAGAAACATAGTGAATTTAAAAGATATGCTAAATCAAAGTGCAAATCTTTTTAAAGATAAACCAGCTTTTGTTTTAAAAGAAAGTGAATTAGGTGCAGAAAATCCTGTATATAAAAATATATCTTATTTGCAATTTAAAACAGATGTTGATTCATTAGGTACTGCACTTTTAGATTTAGGTTTAAAGAACGAAAATATTTTATTAATATCAGATAATAGATATCAATGGGCTGTTTCATATTTGTCAATTGTTTGTGGCACAGGTGTAGTAGTTCCATTAGATAGGGCTCTTCCAGAAAATGAAATTATATCACTTTCAAAAAGATCATATTCTAAAGCAATTATATTTGAAAAAAAATATTTAGAAACAATTGAAAAAATGATGAATGATAATACAATTGATATAAAATACTATATTTGTATGGATGATATAAAGCACGATGGTATTATTTATTTATATGATTTAATTAATAAAGGAACTGAATTAATTAATCAAAATAATTTATCTTTTATTAATGCAAATATAGATAATGAAAAAATGAGTATGATGTTATTTACATCAGGAACAACTGCAATATCAAAAGCTGTTATGTTATCACATAAAAACATTTGTACAAATATGATGGATACAGTTTCTGTTGTGAAAGTAACTGAAAAAGATTTTATACTATCATTTTTACCATTACATCACACATTTGAGTGTTTATGTGGTTTTTTATTACCAATATATGTTGGTGCAACAATTGCATATTGTGATGGTATTAAATATATAACAAATAATCTAAAAGAATACCCTGTAACAGGTTTTACATGTGTACCAATTTTATTTGAAAATATGTATAGAAGATTAATTAAAACAATAAAAAAACAAAACAAATACTTTAAATTTAGATTTGCTTTACGTTTATCTGATATATTATCAAAATTTGGTATAAATATTCAAAGAAAATTATTTAAAGATGTTTATGATGTACTTGGAAAAAACTTAAGATTTTTTGTTTGTGGTGCTGCACCATTAGATAAAGTAGTTGCTAAAACTTTTGTTTCATTAGGTATAAACTTTGTTCAAGGATATGGACTTACTGAAACATCACCAATTTTAGCAGGAGAAAATGATGCGACAAAAGATGCTGGAACAGTAGGTTTTCCTTTTCCTAGTATAGAAATTGAAATAGATAATCCTAATGAAAATGGAGTTGGTGAAATAAAAGCAAGAGGCGATAGTGTTATGTTAGGCTATTTTGAGAATAAAGAAGCAACTGACGAAGTTTTAAAAGATGGTTGGTTTTATACGGGTGACTTAGGGTATTTTAATAAAAGAAACCATTTAGTAATTGCAGGTAGAAAGAAAAATGTTATTGTATTAAAAAATGGTAAAAATATTTATCCTGAAGAACTTGAAGTGTTGATTAACAAAATACCTGGTGTTAAAGAATCTATGGTATATGGTAAAACAAAAAATACAACTGATTTAGAAATTAGTGTTAAGATTGTTTATGATAAGGAATTTTATAAAGAGGTAACAGAAGAACAAATCAAAAAACAAATACATGAAGAAATACAAAAAATAAACAAACAAATGCCACCATATAAATATATTAGAGATATTATTGTTACAGATAAAGAATTGATTAAAACAACTACACAGAAAATAAAAAGATTTGAGGAATTAAAAACGTTAAATCAATAGAAAAAAATAAAAATGTTCCACGTGGAACATTTTTATTTTTCCTTTAATATGATTACTGGTAAATCATATGGATTATTAAATCTAAATTTAAAAGTTTTATCTCCAAGCCCTGCACTTACTATCATTGATGTATTATTCTTATTAAATTTCCCTTTACTATATTTAGCAAATAATCTTCTTCTAGGAGATATTAATCCACCTATAAAAGGTAGCCTTATCTCACCTCCATGTACGTGTCCTGAAATAACTAAATCAAACCCGACTTTTTCATACTCTTCAAAAAAGAATGGATTATGTGCTAATAATATGTTGTATTCAAATTTATTAACATTTTTTATTAACTTATTAATATCTTCTACAGTAAATTCTTCTACTTTTCTAGTATGCTCAAAATTAATGTATTGTATTAAAGGTATATTAAGTCCATATAAAAATATTACTTCCCCTTTTCTTTCTAAATGTACTTTTCGATTATTTAAAATAGTAACACCTAAATCAATTAATAGTTCCTCAAAAATCAAATATATATTGTCATTGTTATTATTAAACTTATCATAATACCCAATAATTTGTTCATGGTTTCCTTTAATATAATATATAGGATATTGTTTATTTAATTTTCCTATTATATCAAATATATGTTTATAGTCCTCTGTTTTCGTATCATAATTAATAACATCACCTGTTAAAACAATTATATCTGGTTTAATTTCTTCTATTTTATCCACTATATTATTTGTTATATTATTATTATGCAAATCACTTATTTGTACTATTTTAAAACCATCAAATTGTTTCGGTATTTTAGATGATTCAACAAAATACTCTGTAACAACTACTTTCCTTGATCTTATAACTTGATATATGCAATAACATAAAACTAATACTATTCCTCCTATAAATACCTTTTCCATTATTCCTCCAGTCGTCAAAAAATTAATTGTGTAAAACACAATTAATTTTCCGGTTGTATAATAAATGTTGGGGTGTGATAAAAAACACACTTCAACATATTTTTTT
>CAZFOR010000036.1:0-14292 GCA_964520895.1 uncultured Eubacteriales bacterium
ATAGCAAATTTAATAGAAGAATTTGAAAAGTTTCCTAGCATAGGTCATAAGACTGCTGTTAGGATGGCTTTTCATGTCCTTAATTTATCACAAGATGAAGCAGATAATTTTTGTAAAACAGTGCAAGATGCAAAACAAAATCTTAAATATTGTAAAGTTTGCTATAATATAACAGATACAGATCCTTGCTATATTTGTGCAAATGCAAAAAGAGATATTACAACAATATGTGTTGTGCAAGATGTTAAGGATATAATTGCAATGGAAAGGATACATGAATACAAAGGAGTATATCATGTACTTCATGGCGCTATTTCACCAATGAACGGAATAGGACCTAATGATATTAAAATAAAAGAATTATTAGAAAGATTAAAAGATGATAGCATAAAGGAAGTTATTTTAGCTACTAATCCTAATATTGAGGGTGAAGCTACTGCTATGTATATAGCCAAATTAATAAGTCCTTTAGGTATAAATGTTACTAGAATAGCTTATGGTATACCAATAGGTGGAGATATTGAGTATACTGATGAAGTTACTTTAAGTAAAGCTTTGGAAGGAAGAAGAAAAGTATAGTTATAGGGAAATAGAAAGAGGTAAAATTGAGTAATATAACTATGAAAACAATGCCAACAAGTGAAAGACCTTATGAAAAATTATTAAATTATGGTGAAAGTAGTTTATCAAATGCAGAATTACTTGCTATAATTTTAAAATCAGGAACAAAATCAGAAACATCAGTGCAATTAGCACAAAAAGTATTAATGCTAGATGAAGATAATAGTTTAGCTAATCTTGCAAATCTGCAAATACCACAGCTTACTAAAATTAAAGGAATAGGTGTTATAAAAGCAATACAAATTAAAGCAGCAGTTGAACTTGCTAAAAGAATTGCTAAACCCAATAATGTTGTTAATACAAGAATATCTAATGCAAAAGATATATTTAATTTACTTAGATATGAATGTATAAATCAAACAAAAGAAAGCCTTTATTTAGTAGCACTTACTATAAAAAATGATGTTATTAAAATATCTAAAATTGGACAAGGTGGGCAAACACAAGTATCAACTAGTATAAGTGAAATATATCATGAAGCTATAAGACTTGGTTCAAGTGGTATTATTGTAGCACATAATCATCCTAGTGGTGATACGAAACCTAGTAATACAGATATTAACTTTACATATAGATTAATTGAAGCAAGTAAAATCTTAGACATATCATTTTTAGATCATATTATTATTTCAAATAGTGGATTTACAAGTCTTAAAGAAAAGGGTATTATTGATTAATTAACAGTTCAGACAAAATGCCTCCGTCCCTAATTGTCTGATAATTTAATAAATTTACATAAAACCCTTTTAAAATACTAAAATATTTGATAAAATATGGTAGTACAAAAGTTAAGTAGTATAAGATGATAGTAATGAAAGGAAGAAGTTTATGTTAGGAATGGGATCAAAAGATATAGGTATTGACTTAGGAACAGCAAATACCTTAATAGGAATAAGAGGAAAAGGAATAGTACTTAGGGAGCCTACAGTTGTCGCAATTAACAGAGACAATTCTACTGTGTTAGCAACAGGTGAAGATGCTAAAATAATGTTAGGAAGAACACCAGAAAATATTACAACAATAAGACCATTAAAAGATGGTGTTATTGCTGATTTTTCTGCAACACAGTTATTATTAAAAAATATGATTAGAAAGGTTTGTGACAAATATAGAATATCAAAACCTAGAATAGTTGTATGTGTACCAACAGGTGTTACAGAAGTTGAAGAAAGAGCAGTTGAAGAAGCTGTAATAGAAGCTGGTGGTAGATCAGCATATATAATGGAAGAACCAATGGCAGCAGCTTTAGGGTCAGGGTTAATAGTTTCAGAACCAAATGGCAGTATGATAGTAGATATTGGTGGAGGAACTAGTGAGATAGCAGTTATTTCATTAGGAGGTATTGTAACTAGTAAATCAATTAGAACAGCTGGTGATGAATTGGATGATGCAATAGTTTCATATATTAAAAGAGAGTTTAATTTAATGATTGGTGAAAGAACAGCAGAAGAAATAAAAATGTCAATAGGTAATGCATATCCATCTGCAATTGAAGAATCTATGGAAGTTAGAGGTAGAGATTTATTATCAGGACTTCCGAAAGTTATTGAAGTTACATCAAGTCAAATTGGTGATGCGATGAGAGAACCTATTAAAGAAATTGTTGAAGGAATAAAAATGACATTAGAAAGAACACCACCAGAATTATCTGCAGATATTATGGAAAAAGGAATAATGCTTGCAGGTGGAGGAGCATTAATTAAAAACTTAGATATGCTAATTAGTCAAGAAACAGGAATGCCTGTATATATAGCACAAAATCCATTAGATGCTGTAATTAATGGTGCAATTAAGGTATTAGGTGATATGGATAAATTAAAAAATGTTTTGTCTAATTCAAAGAAAAATAGGAGATAAAAATATATAATGAGAAAAAATAGTAATATTATTATAAAAATAATTTCATATATTTTAGTAATTATTGTATTATTTACTATAATTATATTAACAAATAAACCTAGGGAAAGTACAGTTGGTGAAACTGTCTTTTCCTATACTATTATGCCTATACAAAGAGGGTATAAGTATTTTAGTAATTGGGTAATGGGATATAGAGATGTTTTTCCACAAATAGATGAACTTAAACAAAAAAATGATAGTTTGGAGCAAGAAAATGCAACATTAAAGGATAAGCTAGCAGATTATGAAATTATCCAAAGTGAAAACAGAATGTTAAAAGAAAAAATGAATTTAGTAGATAAATACCCAGAATACAAAACATTACCTGCACAAATAATTGCACAAGATCCTAATAGTTGGTATGAAATATTAGTTATCAACCAAGGTAGTGAAGATGGCATAACAGAAGGTATGACAGTAATTGCAGATAATGGGTTAGTTGGATATATTAAAGAAGTAGCACCAACTACATCAAAAGTTTTATGTATAACAGATGCTGGAAATTCAGTTAGTAGTAAAATAAGCAAAACAAGAGAAACTGTTATTTGTAGGGGAGAATTAGAGTTAAAAGATTTATCACAAGTTAAACTTATATATGTTCCAACAGAAGTAGAGCTTACAAAAGGAGATATAATTGAAACATCAGGTATGGGGGGAATATATAAAAAGGGTATTAAAATTGGTGAGGTAGAAAAAGTTGTTACATCTCAAAATTCTTTTGAGACATATGCAATAGTTAAAACAGCAGTTGATTTTTCTACTATTGAACATGTAATAGTAATATTAGATTAGGGGAAATAATAATGAGCAAATTAAAATATGCCATAGTTTCAATAATAACTTTTGTTATTTTAATAATAGTTCAACTAAATATTGTGGGTAAGATAAATATATTTGGTGTAGTGCCAAATCTGTTTATTATATATATTGCATATGTTAATATATTAAATGAAGATAATGTATTTACAAGTATTATATCAATAATTGCAGGATTGATTTTTGATATATGTTTTGGGACTATTATAGGGATGTATGCTCTAACAGCATTAGCTATAAGCTTGCTTACACCGGTTATATGTAAAGGGGTTTTAGTTGATACTAAAATTGGAATGATGGTATATTGTGTAATAATAACAATTATATGGGAAGTTGTATTTGGTGTCATTTATTTAATATTAAATAATGCTACATTTCAAATATTACATATGTTATTAATAATATTAATTACTAGTGTGATTAATGCTTTGATAGTGTTAATTGTTCATGGATATTTTGCAAAATCATTAAAAGAAAGAAATGATATGTTTAAATTAGTACGTAGATATTAGTAAAAGCACTTACATATTTTTGATATATTAAATGAAAGGAGAAATAAGTAAATGGGAAAATATCATAGAAAAACTATATTTGATAATAGATATACATATGTATATTTATTAATTTATGTCATAACTATTATTTTGCTTATTTCTCTTTTTAATTTACAGATAGTAAATGGTCAGGAGTATAGAGAAAAATCTGAAAAAAGATTGCTTAGGGAAAAGGTAGTTGAAGCACCTAGAGGAGAAGTTTATGATAGAAATGGAAATGTGTTAGTAACAAATGAAATGGGATTTAGTTTATTACTATATAAAACGAAAATTGATACAGATACTTTAAATAATAGTTTATTAAAAATCGTTAATATATTAGAACTAAATGGTGACAAATATAGTGATAGTTTGCCAATAATAATAAATGAAAATGGAGAAGTAGTATTTAATTATACAGGTGATGATGCAACTGAAAAGGCAAATGACTGGAAGAAAAAGTATGAATATGATGCTAATTTATCTGCGCATGATGTTTTGTTAAAATTAAAGCAGAAGTATAAAGTTAAAAATGAAGACATAACAGAAGTTAGGAAAATAGTTGGTCTACGTTTTAATATAACTATAAATGGATATAGTGCATATAGACCATATCAAATTGCAACAAATATATCAAGGGACTCTATTAGTCAAATAGAGGAGCAAAATGCAAGTTTGCCTGGTATTAATATATCAAATATACCTATTAGAAGTTATGTAAGAGGAAGTTTAGCTTCACACATATTAGGATATGTTGGTAAAATAAGAGCAGAAGAGTTAGAGAAAAACAAAGATGAGTATTCTCAAAATGATGATATAGGTAGATCTGGTATAGAAAATATTTTTGAAAAATATTTAAGAGGAACTAAAGGTGTAAAAAAAGTTGAAATGGATTCTAATGGTAGAATTAATGCTGAATATCAGACAACAGAGAGTATTCAAGGTAATGATGTTGTTTTAACTATTGATGCTAATCTACAACAAGTAGCTGAAAATGCTTTGAAAAGTAATATTGAAAAAATATCTAGTGGTGGGTTTGGACATAAATACGAAGATGCAGATGCAGGTGCATGTGTGGTTATTGATGTAAAAACTGGTGAGATATTAGCACTGGCTAGTTATCCAACATATGATCCATCATTATTTATTGGTGGAATTTCTAATGATAATTGGAAAGTTTTAAATGAAGATACAGCTAAACCTATGTTTAATAGAACAATACAGGCATCATATGCACCAGGTTCTACATTTAAAATGGTAACTGCTATTGCGGGGTTAGAGACAGGTGTAATAACACCTGAAGAGAAAATATTAGATACAGGTATATATGATAAAGGACATAACCCTCGTTGTTGGTATTATTCAAGTTATGGAACAACACATGGTTATGTTAATGTTTCAGAGGCAATTAAAACATCTTGTAACTGTTTCTTTTATGAAACAGGATATAGAATGACAATAGATAATCTAGAAAAATATGCTAGATATTTAGGATTAGGTACTAAAACTGGTGTAGAACTTGGTGGAGAAGTATCAGGTACTCTTGCAAGTAGGACATATTCTACTAGTTTAGGAAATACTTGGTATGTGGCAGATACATTGTCTGCTGCAATAGGACAGTCATATAATTCTTTTACACCATTACAATTAGCCAAATATATTGCTATAATATCTAATGGTGGTAATAAAATAAAACCAACATTAATAAAAGATGTTATTTCACCAGATGGTGTAAGTTATAGTAAAGAAGAGATTCAAGATTACGTAAATAGTGTATTAAATATACAAACAACAGAAGAACCAGAGTTAGATATAAATAATGAAAATGTAAAAGCTGTTTTAGAGGGTATGAGAGAAGTTACAGATGAAGCAGGTGGAACAGCATATGGTATATTTAGAAACTTACCTGTAAAAGTGGGTGGAAAGACTGGAACAGCAGAAGCAGGAACAGGTTCAAACAATGGTGTGTTTGTTGGATTTGCACCATTTGATAATCCAGAAATTGCAGTAGCAGTTGTTGTTGAACATGGTGGACATGGATCATATACAGCAGAAGTTGTAAGAGATGTTATGGCAGAATATTTTGGGGTAAATAATAATAATATAGATGAAAGTAAATATATAAGTACAGTTGGTTCAAAAATAAACTAAAAAATGTGCAAGTTATATTATTATAATGTGCACATTTTTTATGTTTATTATAATTCTTTTAATATTTCTTTAATATCTTCAGGAGATGGTAATAAATTTTTCATTTGTTCAGGCAATGTATTTCTTATTTGATAAGTTGATACTCCAATTGGTTTAGAACTATTATTTAGAGCGTATTCTACAACTGTTCTATTTTTATTTTTGCATATTATAATACCTATTGATGGATTTTCGTATTCCATTTTTAGTTGTTTATCTAGTGCTGTTAAATAGAATTGAAGTTGACCAATAAATTCTGGTTTAAAATTTCCAATTTTTAATTCAATTGCAATTAGACTTTTTAATTTTCTATGATATAAAAGTAAATCTATATAAAAATCTTCTCCACCAACAATTAAGTGATATTGATTTCCTATAAAAGCAAAATTTCCGCCCATTTCTCCTAGAAAAGTTTTTATGTTGTTTACTAAACTTTCTTCCAATTGTTTTTCAGAATGTTGTTGAGATAATTCTATAAAGTCAAAAACATATTCATCCTTTACTGCTAATTTTGCTTGATTGATATATGTTTTTGATAATGTTTCATTAAAATTGGTTTGATTTAATAAGTATTTTTCATAAATTTTATTTTCGATATTATTAATTAGAACATCTTTTGTCCATCCGTATTTTTTAGTCAATTTAATATAAAATTCTTTTTCTAAAAAATTTTTACATTTTTCCATAATAGCAATATTTTTGCTCCAACTAATTTCTCGTACTAATGGTGCGAGATTTTCATAATTATTATATGTTAAATAAAAATTTCTCATTCTCCAGAGATTGCTAGGTGAAAATCCTTTAACATTTGGAAATTCTATTTGGATTTCTTTTGATAATATTTCTACAATATTTTTACCCCAGCCTTTTGATTGTTGTTGTTTATAAATTTCTTTTCCAATTATCCAATATAAATTAATTAATGATGCATTTACGGCTTTCATGGCTTCATATTGGTTGGTTCTTATTTTATTTTTAATTTCTTTTACAAAGTCTGAATAATCAGTTATAATTGATTTTTTTTCATAAAAACCCCATTTCATAATAAATATAATTTTTAAATATAAAAAATGTTAATAAATAGTTTTTGAGAATAATAAGTTATAGTATCAGAATAATAAAATTAGGAAATAAATGAATTTTTGAATTTATTATGAAAAATAATATTTTTGAAAACGATATAAAGTAGCTACCAGGTTATTTAGTCAGCCTGATAGCATAATTAAATTTATTTTATCTATTTTTTATCCTAATATCATCACCAATAAATTTTGAGATTGTATAATTACCAATAATTCTAGACATGATTCTTTCATCATATATTTTAAACATATCTTCTATTGGTAGGTTTGTTGAAATAATTGTTTTAGTAATTTTTTTTGTATTTAATAATCTAGTATTTATTATTGTAAATAGTTCTGAACATTTCATACTATTTAATGCTTCAACCCCTAAATCATCAATTATCAATAAATCTACATCAAAAACATCTTTATATATTTTTTCTGAATTACCATCTTTTCTGAATTTGTATTCTATTAATGTATCCATAAGAATTGGTGAAGTTTGATATAACACTGTTTTACCTTGTTTTAATAGCTCATTTGCAATACAACTTGATAAAAATGTTTTTCCTAATCCTGTTTCTCCTGTAAATAAAAGGTTTTTTTGAGTTGTATTATCAAAATTATCTATAAAATTTAGGCACATTCTTTTTATGTTTAATATATTTTGTTTAGGAGAAATGTTTAAAGATTTATTAACTTCATCGCTATATAAATTTTCATCAAATTTATCAAAACAAAGAGAAGTTAAATTACTTAGATTTGAGTTGTTATATGAGAAATCTAATAATCTTTGCTTATAGCAATTACATTGTACATTATTTATAAAACCTGTATCATTACATATATTGCATTCATATATAGGTTCTAATTGCTTTTCTGAAATATTTGCACTATCCAGAATCTTCTTTTTTTCAGTTTTTAAACTTTCTATTTTATTTTCTAAATCTTTTACATATGTATATTTTTCATCAGTTTCCGAAACTAAAATTAAACGAGTAGATTTAATAGCATAATTATTAATTTCTTCTTCAATTTCTTTTAGTCTTGGCACTTTTGAAAAAATCTCATTTTTTCTTTTAACTAATTCATTAATAGCCAAAAGTCTTTTTTGTTCATATTCATTATTAATTTTTTTAATAATGCTTATATCCATAGTCGTATCACCACCTTAATTTAAGTTATCATAAAATTTATTTACGTCATCATAAGTGCGTTGATTTATGGTATTTGCTAATTTATTTTTAGTATTAGAATTATTTTTAACAAATTTATTTTTATTATTTGAATCTTGTAAATATTTTTTTATATCTTCAATTGTCCTTAATGATTTATCATTCCAATCAGTAAGTATTTTATCTATATAATCAAAACTTGGATTTGATTTTGCAGTAGTTTTCTTTAAAGCAAGTTCAATAATATTAATATCATATTTAAAATCATTTATCCATTTTTCAACATATGCACTTTCATATTGAGTTAATTGTCTTGTTAGACCTAATTTTTTTGCAATGTTTTTCTTTATTTCATTACATTTTTCATAATTTATATAATATGCCTCTAAATCTTCTAGGCTTTTTATTTTATTTGAATTCCAACCATTTGCAACGGCTTTAACATATCCTTTTGTTAGTTTACCTCTATCAAAACAATATTTAAATAGTGAAATTAAAACTTCTTCACTAAAATTATATTTTGTAAACATCATATCTATATCGGTATACCATGTAGGTGACATAACACCTTGAAAATAGCTGTTATTAATAGCAGAAATGACCCTTAATCTATTTTTGTTTTTTTCATTATTCTCATTAGCATCTTCTAAGCAAGATGTTAGTTTTGGTGTATATATTTTATTGATTTCAATAGTTTGTATATCATTAATAATATATCCATTTGGCATTTTTGTAATTAGTTCTAATTCTTCAAGTTTTAAAAATGAAGTTTTTACTGAATTAATATCAATACCAATTCTTTTTGAAAGGTCTAAGGGAGAAATATCAATTTGATGTTTTGAAGCAAATAAAATATATAGATATATTTTAATACTTTCTGAATTTAATAATGGCAAATATTCAGATATAAATATATCAGGCAAACTTATTTGTGAAAAAATATTTGATTCGTTTTTATCAAATTGCATAATATCCCCTCCTTTTTTACAAATTATATCACGAATTACAATATATATGCAATTGAAATACAATTTTTTATTTAGTTATACATCTTTTTCGATTTTAGCTTTAATATCTAATATTTCGCTTTCAGTTAAGTTTGTTATTTGAGATATTTCATCTAAAGTATAATTTTTGCTTAGTAGATTTTTTACAATAATGCATAAGGTATTAATTCTTCCCTTGTTAAATGCATATGATTGTTCACCTTTTCGTTCACGAATACCTTTATCAATTAATTCTTGCTTCCTTTGCTCAGCTTCATCACCAATTAAATAATGATATTCAGCCTCAGCTTTTTTAATTATAGTGTTAGTTTTAATAGCCATATCTAGCACCTCCATATTTTTTCTAGTCAAGAAACTTAGCCATTTAGCAAGTTTGGTGTTTTCATTTTGAACATTTTTTAAGTATTTTGGTATTTCAATTAAATGAATTTCAAAATCTCTAAAATAATTTTCATTTGTATATTCTTCCTTTACAGTCATTTTAGAATGATAATGTGAATGATTATATAACTTGTAATCTAAAATACCTATTACAATAGCTTTTTGCAGTTCATTGAATTCTTGGCCTTGGTTTAATTGACTAGTATATAACTTACTAAAATAGTACAAAAATCTTTTCTCTATATCTAAATCTTGGTGTAATTGCATTTCTATATCTATCCATATATTATCAACTTTTGCTTTTACATCTAATATTCCATACTTGTCATTAATATTATCTTTATTTAAATCTAAATCTTTTTTAATTTCTATTTCTTGTATATCAATATCTAATATAGAGATTAAAAGATCTTTTAATATATCAGAGTTTTCATATTTTCCAAATATTCTTTTAAAAATATAGTCATTTGTTGGTTTGAGATTTGTTCTAGTTTTATTGTTAATATTTTTATACCTCCTTTATTTTATCATAATGGTTAGTCTATTACAATAGAAATATTGTCTTTTCAACAAAATGCTTTACTTAATTTTTAGTGTCTTTCATATAAATAAATACTTTGTTACTAAAAAGATATTTAATAATAAATAAAAATGTAATATAAATATTGTTCGAGTTTGCAAATATAAAGTTTATTAATATTGCAGGAAATATTGTTAAAAATATTACATATATCTTTATATTAATTGTTATATTTAATTTACTACTTATAAATATTATAGGTAGTACAATAATAGCTGATATAATAATTGTAGTGTAATTAAATACTCCGAATAATTTAGGTGGGGTATCATAATTTTGATGAACTATATATTGATTTTTGTTATTCAAGATATTACCTCCTGTAATAGAATAAGTTACTATTTTTTAAATAATGATTGAAGTGAAGATGTATTCAATGAAATGTTATTTGATAGATTAAAACCACCCAAGAATTCTTTTAAATAGTTATTTAAATTATGTAGAGTATAAATAACACCAATAATTAAGAATTTAGAATAAACATCATTTTCAAAATTTAAAATATGTGGAATATACATAACTACAATTACAATATTTTGAAGAATTAATAAACTAATTAAATACTTTAACCAATTCGAAAAATATGGTTTTAAATTATCTGATAAGAGACATAAAAATGCAAAAGGAGAACAAATTACTAATAGTTTGATTAATATAAATCGTAAAATATATGAAATAAGTAAAGATATAAACCCGAATGTAATCATACATTTTATAACACCATCAATTGAAAATAGTGTAAATGAATTAAATTCAGCTATCAAATCATTCATCGAATTAATAAATGAAATAAAGGTAATTTCAGTATCAAATAAATATGTTCCAAGTTCAGATAAATACTGACATATAAGAGAGTTCAGATCAATTATTTTTTCGCAAATATACAGACTTGAATTTAATAATATTGCATATATGGTTACTTTTAAAATATACATATACGGAAGTTCGGTTTGATTATGTGTATATAGTGATAATACAATTTTACCAATGTGATATATGACTAATCCTGAAAGTAAGATGTTTGCTAGAATTAAAATATTAAATTTACTTGAAGAAAATATATTAGTTATTCCTTGTGTTATAACCAAGTCAGAATTAACAAATACTATTTCATCTAATAAAGAGTATATAGTATTATCAATTGATGAAAATAGATTACTAAACATTTCATTAATAACAGACATAATTAGGTTTATAATTTCTGTTTGTGATATTGTTTGTGCTACTTCTTCTTCCATACTAACCTACCAAGGAATCTATTGCTTTAAGTATTAATTCAACAGCAATAATAAATCCGTAAGAGTATAAGGTTGTCCTAATTAATCTTTTACCTTTTAAGATACGATCATCATCACCAAAACTAAATTTAGTAATAAACACACCTGTACCTACTGCAATGGCGGCAGCTGGTGTTGCAAGTTTTATCATCCAATCACGGATTTTACCAAATGCAGTATTTAGTTTTTTTACAATTGTTGGATCTGCACCAAAACTTATTGTATATGTAAATAACATAAAGATTAATGTATATACAATAATATATTTAATTACTCTAAAATGTAGTCTATAACTTTTCTTGTCATTTGTATGTGTTTTTTTTAATTTAATAATTTGATTTTTCAATATTTTGTACCTCCTTAAAATATGGTTTTAATAATAGTTTAAATGGTGGTAGCATCTGACTACCATTGGACAGATAAGCAATTGCTTCAAATATTTTTAGATTTTGTGAAAAGTCTTTGCTGTCAAAACAATTATCTATATAACTGTAACTAGATATTGTTTGAGATATATTAGATTTTTTTGATTTCATAATATTTAATAAATAACTATAATTTGTTTCTTGTGCATTTTCAGAAACACTATTGCTTAATTTTGTTTTATCTTGTTTACCAAAAAGTTTTTGTGCAGATTCTATTGTATATATATCATCTGTGCGTAAAAATAGTTTGTTTATAAAGTTCTGGACAAGTACATTTAAAGTGCTTTCGACTTTTAATGTAGAGAGTAGGGAAGAATAGCTTTGAGTAGAAATAATATTAATACATTTATATTCACGCGATAATGAGAAGAAATTTGCATCAGTATCTGTTACATATTCTTGATATTCATCACAAACAAAAAAAGTTGGAGTTGCTATAGGGAAAGGCCTTTGGAGTACTTCTGTTTGAAAATCTAATTTTAGATATGCTGCAATTATTTTAGATAGATTTTGATATTTACCAATATTCATTTTAAGTAATATTAGCGAATTGTTTTCAAACATATTTTCAAATCCAGTAAATGTAATATTTTCTTTCTTAGGACAAAAGGTGTTTTGTATATCTATATCACTTACAAATATAGAAGTTATTCTAGATATTTCAGATAAAATTATTGATAAAATTTTTGAATCTAAATTGATAAATTCATTTTTAAAATATGAAAGGAGTGAACTAAAATCAAATTGTTCTAGTTTAGATAATTTGTTTTCTAAAAATCGTTTCTTGACAAATTCTAGTTTTTCATTTAGAAAATCTTTGCTAGTTATAATATTATGGATATCAGTAAAAGTTACATATCCGTTATTATATAATCTAGATAATTTAATACATTCTGTAAGTAGGTTCTGTGCTTTATCAAACCAATATGTATCACTATTATTTTTATTTGAAAAAAGTGTTAATATTGTAACTAATCTATTTGCTAGTATATATGGTTTTAAATTTGGTTTATGAAGAGGGTTATATGTATGCAAGCCATCTAGTTCAATTACTGTTAATAAATTTTCTTTATTATTAGTTTTACATATTTGCAATATATCATAATACATATTTCCTTTTACATCTAAAACTAAGCCAGAAATGGTATTTAAACCTATTAATCCAGAAATTAATGGATATATTGCACTACTTGTTTTTCCAGACCCAATTGCCCCTGTTATTAGTAAATTTTGATAAAGTGCAGGTTCATTTAGATATATGTTATTCATATATTCATCTGTACCTAATAATATTTGAAAGTTTGAGTTTAGTATAATTGGAATTTGTGAAGTTTGTTTTTTAATTAATTTTTTTGAATTAACACTTTTTTCTTGAATTACTTTTAAATAAGTAATATAGAAGGAGTATATTAAAATAACAGAGGAGATAAATGTAGTAAATGGGAAAAGTAATTTTGTGTAGTAAATAATAACATCAAAGTTTATTGGAATGTCTAAAATGATATAAAAGCTAGATAAATATACATTTGAAAAGAATTTTAATAACACAAATGTCAAATACATAGATGAAAAGAGTATTAATATAATAGGTTTTAATTTTAAAGATATTTTTTTCAACATATCACCTTTCCATAATATTATTTTTTATACTATTTAATTTGGAGCCTTGTTTTTGAAAAAAGAATTTACTAGAAATATAGTCATAAACAAATAGGAAAATAATAATTAATTGCAAAATAAATAATAAAAACATAAATATAAAAATATTTAGATTATTATTTAAAAAAGAAATGTTACCTAAGAAAACTAGTAAAAGAGTTGGTATAACTAGAAAAACTAATGATAGAGCAATTATAATAAAGTACCTCCTTCCATAATTTACCACAGTATAACATAAATATTTTTAAAAGTCTAGACAAAAATAAAAAAAAGTTGTATTATATTAATATAAAAAAATTTAAGGTGGTGAAATTATGGAAAAGATAACAAAAGATATGTTGATAGTTGATATATTGAATATTAATGAAGAACTTGCTGAAGTATTAATGGAGGCTGGTATGCATTGTGTTGGATGTATGGCTGCACATGGTGAAACACTAGAACAAGCATGTGAAGTACATGAAATAAATGTAGACGAATTAGTCGAAAAATTAAATTTTTTTAACGAAGCTTAAAAAATTTTAAAAAAAATGTTGACAAACAAAAAAAAATTTAGTATACTAACACATGTCACAGATAGTGACACAAAAAAGTGGGCGCATAGCTCAGCTGGGAGAGCATCTGCCTTACAAGCAGGGGGTCATAGGTTCGAGCCCTATTGTGCC
>CAZFOR010000037.1:0-13740 GCA_964520895.1 uncultured Eubacteriales bacterium
TTCTCTTACAAAATGCATTTACTTTACAGAATAGCTTTTAACTTTTCAATTGACGAATTAAAACTAGTTGGTAAATATAACTTTTTACAGTTTTTTTATTGATTTTATTACATATTAGATATATTATATATGTATAAAAAACTTACGGAGGACTATATTATGCAAAAAATACTAGGCAATATGAGAAAAGCAATTCAAGACTATAACATGATACAAGATGGAGATAAAATAGCAATAGGCTTATCTGGTGGAAAAGATAGCTTACTTCTGCTTTATACATTACATAGATTAAAACAGTTTTTACCAGTAAAGTTTGATATTTTAGCAATTACTGTTAATCCAGGATTTGATAATTTTGATACTACTTATTTGCAAAAAACATGTGATGATTTAAATATTGAATATATTGTATATGATAGCAGTATTAAGGAAATTGTTTTTGATATTAGAAATGAAAAAAATCCTTGTTCATTATGTGCTAATTTAAGAAGAGGAATTTTAAACAGTGTTGCTATTGAAAATGGTTGTAACAAAATCGCTCTTGGACATCATAATGATGATGTTATAGAAACTCTATTTTTATCACTATTTTATGAAGGACATATACATACTTTTTCACCTATAACATATCTTAGTAGAAGTAATATACATTTAATTAGACCTATGATATATGTTAATGAAAAGGATATTGAACATTGTATAAAAAAATACGAGTTAAAACCTATGTCAAAATGTTGTAAAATTGATGGATTTACAAAAAGAGAATACATGAAGGATTTATTTAGAAAGTTAATATTAGATATCCCTAATGTTAGGTCAAATATATTTGGTGCAATTCAAAGATCTAATATAAAGGGATGGAATTTAAAGGAGGATACTAATGAAAATGAATAAAAGAATTTTTTTAATTACTATTTTATTTGTATTAATGATACCAATTTGCTGTTTTGCAAAAATATATGAAAAGGTGGATTCACAGATATTAACTTCTGGTGTTACATTAAACAATATAACTAGATTTACTTCAAATGGCTGGCTTTACTTAAATGTTATAGAAGTAGATATGACAGATTCGAATGTAAAATTAGATGCCATTATATCTGAAAATGGTGTAAGCCATTTATCTAGCATGAAAAACATGGCAAACTACAACAATGTAGTAGCTGCAATAAATGCTGACTATTTTGCTAAAAGAGCTGATGAAACTAATCGTGGTCAAGCTATTGGTTTTACTGCATCTGATGGGAATATAATAAACTCATCTGCTGATGAGAATTTATCAAAAGATACTATGTCAACATTTATTTTAAATAATGATAACAGTATATTATATACATTTTTAAAAGATGAAATTTCACTTTATTCATATGATACTAGTTTAACTTCATATGTTGCAGATATAAATAAATTCATTCCATTAGAAGAACAATGTTGCATATTTACTCCTGCTTGGGGACCTACCACAATAGGTAATTCAAAAGGTCAACACATGATAGAATTAGTAGTAGAAAACAATATTGTAACTGAAATCAGAGAAAATGTGGAAGGTACATCTATTCCTGAAAACGGATATGTTGTATCAGGATATGGAACATATGGTGAGTTTCTACTTAATAATTTTAAAAAAGGTTCTAAAATAAAATATGATATAAATATTAACTTAGATTTAAATAAAATGAAAATGGCAATTAGTGGTGGTAGTATTTTAGTTAAAGATGGTAATATTGTTTCACCATTAACACATGTTATATATGGCAAACATGAATTTACTGCTATTGGTTCTTCTAAAGATAATAACAAGGTATATTTAGTTACTGTTACAAATAATAATTCTGGTACATTAGGTATTACTCAAAAAGAACTTGCAACCTTATTAAAAGATTATGGAATATATAATGCTATTAATTTAGATGGTGGCGGTTCTACTACAATGGTTGCAAGGCAGCAACGGACAAACTGAAATTACTAACATCAATTTACCTAATAATAGTTATTTAAGACCTGTTGTAAATGGTATTGGTGTATATTCATTAGCTAAAAAATCTGATTTAGCTGGATTATTATTAGATTTTGAATATAATAATATATTTGTAAATGACTCAACAGGATATAGTATAAAAGGTTATGATAAATCATATAATCCTATAGAACTTAACCAAAATCCTGTATTTACATTTAGTAATTCAAATGCAAGATATGAAAATGGTAAAATAATAGGTCAAAAAGAAGGATTAGTTACAGTTACTGCTAAGATTGGTAATATATCTGTATCAAAACAACTTAGAATATTAGGAGATATATATTCATTAGAAATATCACCAAAAACAGTTACTGTTTCTCCAAATAAATCGCAAATATTTTCATTAATTGCATATGATAAAAATGGATATTCAAAAGTAGTTGATAATTCAATTGCTACATGGTCAGTAGATGGTATAGGTAATATTAATAATGGTACATATACTGCTCCTTCTACTTCTGGTACAAATATTGTTAGTGCTAATATCAGTGGTGTAAGAACATATTCAAAAATATCTGTTCCTGCAAAACAAACTGTAATGTATGATGATTTTGAAAGTTTAAAAGGTGCTTTTTCATCATATCCTAACATAATAACTGGTAAAGTATCACTTAGTGATACTTGCAAAACTGGTAGTAATTCAGTAAAACTATCATATAATTTTAATACTAATGATACTATAAAAGGTGCATATTATGATTATTCAACTACACTTAAAATGCCTGATTCAGTTACTGAAATAGGCTTATGGATATATAATCCTATTAAAAATAGTAATAGTTTAAAATCACAATACAAAGATGCAAATGGTAATACCCAGGCTGCTGTTCTTGCACAAAGTTTAAATTGGACTGGTTGGAAATATGTTACATATCCATCACCTAGTAGTATAAAAGGAATTGTAAGTATTTATGTTGCTCAAAATGAAACATCTACAACAAAAACAAATAGTTATATAAATATTGATTCATTATATGTTTCATATTATGGTGTTATAGATAGTAATGTCGTAGTACCTAGTAGCACTTCTAAGCAAGATGCGTATAACTATACTAATTCATCTTCTACATTTAATATTGGAATTATAGAAGAAATTAAAACACCTACTACATTATTTGATAAAATTAAAACTAACAAATTAATTAATCAGTTAAATGAAAATACCGATTTAGTTGTTTTTAATAAAAATGTTTCAGATAGCTCAATACCTAATAACCTAAAATGTAGCTATATATCAAATAATGGATTTAATAGAAATGATGATAATAATTGTACTATAATAACAATTGATGCTAGTAATTCAGGAATTAGAAACACAAATTTCAATGGATGGGAACAATTATTAGACAATATATCTAATACAAAGCAAAACACATTTATTATATTAAATAACAGTTTAGATAATTTCTCAGATGAATTAGAAAAACAACTTTTATTAGATGTATTAATTGAACAAAAAGAAAAAGTTGATAAAAATTTTTGGATAATTCAAAAGGGTAATGTTACCGAAAATAAAAACTATAACGGAATAAAAATATTAACAATTGGAAATGATGCAATTCCTACAACTGATATTAATGGAAATATTGATAATTACTCATATATACAAATTTACATGGATTCTAATAATATTAGTTATGATATAAAAAATGTATTTTAAAAAATAAATATAACAAAAAAATGGCTATGTAATTTAATTATTTACATAGCTATTTTTTAACTTAATTTATATCTAATATTATTTTCTTGTATATTCTATAAATGAAATATCTAATCCATTTTCGGTTGCATTTTCTAATATATTTTTATTCCAATCTTTTTCATTTATTTGTGGAAAAAATGCATCTGCATTTTCATCTGTTGCATTTATTTTAGTTATATACATTTTATCTGCATAATCCATAAATAAAATATACATTGACTGACCACCTATAATGTATACATCTTTCTTTTCACTCCATGTTCTACATTTTTTTATTAATTCTAAAACATTATCGACTGCTACAACTTGTGTATCTAGTGGTTTATTAAATTTTTTTGTTTTTGATAAAACAACATGTTTTCTATCTGGTAATATTTTAGGAAGTGAATTAAAAGTATTTCTTCCCATTACTATTATATTGTCTTTTGTCATTTTTCTAAAATTTTTTAAATCATATTTTAATTTCCAAATCAATTCATTTTCTTTTCCAATTTCATTATTTTCTCCAATTGCAGCTATCATTATTATCATATTTATTGCTCCTATCTTATTTCATTTTCCTTGTATAATTTTTTCTTTTTCATTATGAGAATATTTTTTAAACTCTCTTTCTCTTTTTAGTGCTTCAGATTTCGTTTCATATTCTTCATAATATTCTAGTTTTACAGGTAATCTTGCTCTAGTATATTTTGCTCCTTTTCCACTATTATGCACATCCACACGTTTATCCACATCTACTGTATATCCACTATATATAGTGTTATCACTACATCTTAGCATATATGTATAATGTTTTTTTACTTTAACTTTTGCTGTTTTCATTTATATATTACCCCTATCTACTAGTTTTAATATGTTTCTATTATATATTAACAAAATATATTTTTCAATATGAAATTCGCTATTTTACCTTATTATTTGCATTTAATATAGGATCAATATTAGTATTTAAAAATATAGCTCTTTGTAAACTTGTATCGCCATATTTATTTCTTGTATTATCTATTACCTTATCTAATTTAATTTTCTTCTCATCTTTGATATCATCAAATAAACTTAATTGATTATCTTCGTAATTAGTCAGTTTATCTAATCTAATTCCAAAGCTTCGTATACTTTGTCCCTTCCATATTTCATCAAATAGTTTTTTTGCAATTTCATATATCTGTTTTGTAGAATTAGTTTTAGTATTTAATTTTAATTGATGTGACATTGTTTCAAAATTACTATTTTTAATACTTACACTTATACACTGTGTATACATATTTTCATTTCTTAATCTTTTTCCAACACATTCTGCAATAGATAATATTATTTTATATGCTTCTTTTCTATCTCTAATATCAACACTTGTGGTAATTGAATTTCCTAATCCTTTATATCCTTTGTACCCCTCGATATTTGCATCATCTATTCCATTTGCATAATTATACATTTGCTCACCAAATTTTTTAAATCTAGCCTTTAGTATTCTTTTATCATATTTTGCTAAATCTCCTATTGTATAAATACTCATTTTTTTTAATTCTGGGACTGTTCTTCTCCCTACCATAAATAAATCTTCAATTGGAAGTCTCCACATTTTGTCTTGTATTTCATTTGTATATATTGTATTAATTTTATTTGGCTTTTCTAATTCTGATGCCATTTTTGCAAGTAATCTATTGTTTCCTATCCCTACGTTTACCGTAAACCCTAGTTCTTTAAATATTCTATTACTAATTTGTTTTGCAACATCTAATGGTTTTCCATATAGTTTTTGCATACTAGTATAATCTAAAAAACATTCATCAATAGAGTATCTTTCTATTTTGTCTGAATAATTACATAAAATTCTATACATCATATTTGAATAATATGAATATATCTCAAAGTTTGGAGGGAATATTTGCAAATTTCTGCATTTTGATTGTGCTTCATGTATTGTTTCTGCTGTCCTAACTCCACATTTTTTAGCAATTTGAGATTTTGCTAAAATAATACCTGCTCTTTTTTCTTTTGAACCTGCAATAGCACTAGGTATTTCTCTTATATCTAGTGTAGCTCCGTGTTTTAGCATATGACATGCTGTCCATGATAAAAAAGCATTATTTACATCAATATGAAATATTATTTTCTCCAATTATTCCACCTCTTTTTCAAACGTATGTTCTATTATATTTTACTATATATATCAAAAAAAAGCAATTACATTTTTTATTTTGTAATTACTTTCCTTACATTTTATTTTATGTGAATTTTAACAATATATGTAATACTTATTTCTTTTTCTTAAATAACATAACAAATATTATTGCTATGACTAATACCACTGTTGGTACAATTACTATTGATATTATCTGATTTATATTATTTTGCTGATTACCAGTTTGTGTATTTTCAGTAACTTCACCTGTAAGTTCTTCTACTTGTTCTGAGTTGCTGCCAATTTCTTGATTTATGTTTTCAGGTAATTGATTGGTTTTACCAAAGTTTTGTTTAAATGTTTCCATATCACCAAACCCTTGCATTTGCTTTCCATCTTTACCTCCACCACCTTGACTTCCCCTATCATTAGTATTAATATTACTTGCATCTACAAAATTAGTTTTATCCTCATTTTGTCCATCTGTTGTTGTAGGTATTTCTCCATTTAATTGTTTTTCTACACTCTGTGCTCTTAGCAAACAAAACTCCTTTAAGGTTTGATAACCTTTTTCAAACTCATCATATGTATAAAATGCCGTTACGTCTTCTTTAACATAATTTTTTATTAGATTATATGTTTCATCAATTTCTTTTTCAAATAATCCACTATTAAAATATATTGTAATTAATTCACTTAAATAATTATGATACATCTGTTTATATTCCTCTACTTGTAATAACTCGTTAAGTATTGGTCTATCTTCCATTGATGCTCCAGATACTGGTGTATCAATAGGATAGTTAATCAATAATGTTGCACCAGTTTGCATATCACCTCCACCTTTTTCTCCATTACCAAATCCTCCAAATGCCAAATTATAGTCCCAAGGTAACATTGTTAATTTACCATCTTTTTCATATAAATAATAATTATGTTTCATGCTACCTGTATAGCTATCAAAATTTAATACAAAATTATGTACTGCAAAATATCTTAGTACTTGCTCTACATCAACAACACTTTCTAGCTCTTGCCCATTATTTAATTTCTTTATACTTTCAATTAATCTTTGCTTATCAGTATCAGTTACATCAGTTTTAGCAGAATCAAATATAGCACTATAACTATCTATTTTATCATCAATATATACTAAATCGACACCTCCACCTCGGCCACCAAAACCACCTTTATCTCCAAACTCTCCCATATTATTTTCTAGTACATTAAATGGGGCTGTTTGCGTATTATCAGTATTATCTGTATTCTCACTACTTAGTTGTGTTTCATTAGTAGTTTTCATATTCCTTCTAGTCCTTTGACCCATAGTAGGAATATTACCAGTTTCATTTTTATTAATTTCCTCATTATTTATATTTGGCATTTGTGGTATCTGACCATTTTGCATATTTTCCTCAAATTGTTGTTTCATACTATCATCAATATTCTCATTATCTGGTCTATCACCCATATCCATACTATCTGGTTTATATAACTCACCTACATCATTTCCATAATTTCTTGTTAAAAATGAATCTTCAATTGCCTCTACACCTAAATATAGTCCCCAAGCCTGGCCATTTATGCTAACAGACATATAACTTGTAAGGGGCGTGGCAACTTCCATATAATTCATTAGTTTATATGATAAGTAATCCTTCATATATGTTGAATCTGACATAATATTATTTAATGCCAATTTGTCTAAACCATAACAATACTATTATTTCATTTTCTTTTTCTGCATACTATATGCAATTTTACTCACTAATTTAGTTGGAAGAAATCTATTAAAATGTGCCGCTATTTTAATACTAAATCCTGGTACTATTTCTAATTTCCCTTTTAACATTTTATTTACTGCATATTTAGCTACATACTCACTAGATAATGGATTTATTTGAAAATCTACTTTTGCTACATCATTAAACTCTGTTTTTACAGGTCCTGGACAAAGTACACTAATTTTTACTTTTGATTTAGATAGCTTTAATTCTGTATAAATTGCTCTACTTAAACTTAACACATATGCCTTTGTAGCATAATATGTTGACATTAATGGTCCTGATGGCATAAACCCTGCAACAGAAGAAACATTTAATATGTGTCCACAATTTTTCGTTACCATATCTTTTAAAAATAACTTTGTTAAAATATGTACAGTCTTTATATTTAAATCAATCATATCTATTTCTTTTTGAACATCTGTATCTTTGAACTCTCCAAATAAACCAAACCCTGCATTATTAATCAAAACATCAATATTTTCATCTTTAACTTTATTATATAAACAATAGCTATTTTCTTCCTTACCTAAATCCATACAAATTATTTGTACATTTGTACTACATTCTGATTTTAATTGTTCTAATTTATCTTGTCTTCTAGCAACCACTATCAAATCATATCCTAATTTACTTAAATATTTTGATATATCATATCCTATGCCAGAAGAAGCACCTGTTATTAACGCCTTCATATATTCCTCCTAAAACTATCTCCAAATATCTCCATTTATATATTGAGTTAATGCCATTATAAAAGCTTGTTTAGTAAGGTCAATTCTTGTTGCTTTATCATTTGTTAATAAACCAATACCACCCTTTCCAGCTCTTAATTCTGTTTCATTAAAAATCCTATCCATTACTTTTCCTAAATCAGTACTAATTATTTCATCAACATATTTTTTAGGAACTGGGAAACCTTGGCTATTACCCCAACTTTCAAATCCATTGTCATTTTCAATTACTGCTATATTTACAATTATCCAATTATCTTTTGAACATATCATATTTGTAATTCCAGATTCAATTGCAATATATAAATCTGCTTTAATGTCATTTTCTTTTGCATATTTTTTTAAATTTGATACTCTGTTTTTAGCACCTTGATATATTTCTTCATTAACTGGTTCTTCACTAACATCTGAATTAGCTGGTATTCCAACTATTTCAACATCATCAAAAAACTCTAAAAATGCCTCTTTCGCAGCTTGTATTTTACCTTGATTTTTTGTTCCAATTAATATTTTCATTATATTCTCCTCCTTTAATTATCTATATTCCTGAATTTGACAGTTTTTTCTTCTTCTATTATATCAAATATGTTAAATACTATTCAATAGGAGGTGTTTATTTGTTTATACCAAAAGAAATATATTATGAAAAAGATATCGAAAACTATATTTTAGGTAAAGAATTACTTGAAAAGTATTCAGATGTACCAAAATATATTATTGAAAATCATAATAACATACCTGAAATGAGAGCAAAACAAAATAGTGAATTTACTAATATGAAACATAATCTAATTATAGGTATACGAAAAACACATAAATTTGTTGAAAATCATAAAGTATCTGATTTTTTAGTTCCATATACCTCTTCTGGTTGCATAGCAATGTGTATGTATTGTTATTTAGTTTGTAACTATAATAAATGTTCATATCTTAGATTATTTGTAAATAGAGAGCAAATGTTAGATAAAATAATTAGAACTGCAAACAAAGCAGATAATGAACTAGTTTTTGAAATAGGTAGTAATAGTGATTTAGTTTTAGAAAATACTATTACAAATAACCTAGTTTGGACAATTGAAAATTTTGCTACATCAAATAAGGGATATCTGACTTTTCCAACTAAATTTGATATGATAGATCCTATACTTGATATAAAGGGTAAAGATAGAATTATATTTAGAATGAGTGTAAATCCACAAGAAATAATTAATAAAGTTGAATTTGGTACATCTAAATTAAAAGATAGAATACATGCTATAAATAAACTAAAGAAAGCTGGATATATAATTGGTATATTAATAGCACCAGTTATATTAGTAGATAATTGGAAAACACTGTATAAAGATTTAATAATTGAACTATATAATAGTTTAGATAATGAGGTTAAAAAAAATGTATTTTTTGAAATAATTTTTATGACATATAGTTATGTTCATAAAATGATTAATACAGATGCTTTTCCAAATGCAATTAATTTATATAATAGTAATATTATGACCGGTCGTGGCATGGGAAAATATGCTTATAAACAAAATGTTAAACAAGCAGCAAGTTTATATCTTATTGATTTAATGAAAAAATATTTCCCTAATAATAAAATATTATATATTGTATAATAGCAAATATACAAAAGTTATTTTGATGTATCAAAACAACTTTTGTTTTATCTATATAACAATTAGCATTACAATTATAATAAATTAAAATTCATCATTCAATAAAAAATCAAATATATTTATATGTTTAACACCATTTCTTGAAAAATCGAACTTATCCATACTTATTACATATTTTTCATGATTATCATTTATACAACTATATGCTCCAAATTCTCTTTCAATTGTTTCATCACTTGCTAATAGATATGTAACTTGTATATATTTTATTGTACCCTTTTTAGATATAATAAAGTCAACTTCACCTTTTTTAGTTTTTCCAACATATACTTCATATCCCTTTGCAATTAATTCATTATATACTAAATTTTCAAGACAAACACTATAATTTAGCTCTTTCTCATTAGTTTTTATTTTTTTTATTCCTAAATCTGAGGCATAATATTTATTTAATGTTTTTAAAACTGATTTACCATGTACATCATATCTATTTACTTTATTTATAATAAAAGTTGAGCATAAAGCTTCTAAGTATGAATATAAAGTCTGTGTAGATATCTCGCTTTTCTCAGTTTTCAAATATTTTAAAACATTATTAGCAGAAAACTCTCTTCCTTCTATCTCTAATAAATATTGCAATATTTTATTAAATGATGTTATATCTTTTATACCTAATCTTTCAACAATATCTTTTAATATTATTGAATCATATACATCAGATACATATACGAATTTGGTATTATCATTGTCAAAAGAAAATCTTTGTGGCAGACTTCCCCACTCAAAAATATCTAATAATAATTTCTCATAATCATTCTTTTTAGTATTTGTAAGTTTAATAATTTCTTTAAATGTCAATGGGTATACTCTAAAACTAACATATCTACCAGATAAATCTGTTGATAGTTCCATAAATGTCATTCTACTATTTGAACCAGTTATAAATATGCTAAATTTATTTGTAATACGCAATGAATTTATAGCTTTTTCAAAATTTTCAACTTTTTGAATTTCATCTAAAAATACATAATATATCTTATCATCTTTTGTACAAGACTTTATATAAGTATTTAAATCTTTAGCTGTTTTTATTTCACTAAAATCCAATGACTCAAAATTCATATATATTATATGTTCACTATCTATACCTTTTTCTTTTATTTCATCAATTATTTGTGTTAATATTACAGACTTTCCACTTCTCCTTAAACCATATATAATTTTTATTAAACTAGTCTCATTATAAAAGTCTCTTATTTTTTCTAAATAATTTTCTCTTTTAATCATAATTTATCACCTGTAATTATTATAACATAAAGTTATAATAATGTAAAGTTATTTTGATATATCAAAATAACTTTTGTTTTTTTGCGTTTTATTTCGTTGTATCAAAACAACTTTTAATATTAATTATGTGGTTTTGCAACTGTATAAATAAATGCACATATAATAAGTGTTACCAAACCATGTATTAATCCCCATGTTAAATTCCAATATATTGTAACCAAAAATCCAATTGCAACAGATAGCACAATACTACTTAACCAGTACCATACTGTATTTTGTGCAAACTCCTCCATTACCTCTTTCATATTACACCCCCAAATTATATATGTATTTTAACCTTATGGTGCAATATTTATTCAGATTTATTTTTCCTCAATATATTTAAAATAGTATTGTAATATAGCAATATTTTGGCTCGCATGTTTAAAATAATTTTGTTTAGCTAATTGTAAACATTCTTCAATTGGCATTTTAGCTACATTTGTTATTTTTTCATCAACATCAAAATTTTGTTTTCCTTGTACTAAATCTTTTGCAACAAAAATATATACTTTTTCATCAGTATAACCACATGATGAAAATACATCTATTAATGGCTCAATGCTATTTGCTATATACCCTGTTTCTTCTTCTAATTCCCTTATTGCTGTATTAATTGGTAATTCATTTTGCTCTATTAATCCTGCTGGTAATTCTAATGTTTCCTCACCAATTACTTCTCTTAATTGATTAACAAATATAACCTCACTATTTTCTGTTATAGCTAAAACAACAACTGCATCTTTTGTTTGTACACAATCTCTAATATATTGTTTTTTTTCATCATCTTCATATATTCTTTGTACTACATTAAATCTTGGTCCAATATATTTTTGCTCTTCTTTTATTAATTTACTCATTAACTATACCTCCATATTTTTTATATACCTGTATATTTCTCCCCAATTTGTAACCTCTTTTAAATAATCATTTTCTTCTAATGTTTTTTTATTTGTATCTTTAAAATATATTGTTTTAATTTTATTCTCTGATATTTGTTTACAATTATACCAAACATCATCAATCATTATATCTATTTTTTCTTTTAAGCAAATATCTAATTTATCTTTTGCTTTAAAACAATATTTATCAAATTTAAGATTTTCTTTTTCTAAAATATTTAATGCTAATTGTTCCATTTCTGGAACAGATATTCCTCTAGCAGATATTATTATCAATTTATGACCATCTTGTTTTAAATAGTTTATTACATCTTTTGCACCAGGAAGTAATGGTACTTCTTTTGATAGTTTTGCAAAGTATTCATGAACAAATCTATTTTTTTGTTCTTGGTTCCAATCATATCTATTTTGCACATATTCTTCATCTTTATTAACTACACCTTTTCCATTTAATTCTAGTAAATCATATAGCTCTCCATATGTTCTTAATTTTCTTTCATAATCTAATATTACTCCATCAATGTCTACACCTATTATCATATTTTATCTCCCCTTTTCTGTTTTATTATATTATTTTATTTTTATAAAATCAATATAACTTTTCCTTTCTTATAATACTTCCTAATATATTTTGTCATTTTAATTGACTTCTCATGTTAATGATTGTATAATCAATATACAATTAAATAAAAAATAAATATTAGTGCTTATATCTATAAGATAATAGGGAAAATGGTTCAAATCCATTACAGCCCCCGCTACTGTATTTGAATAAAATTGCTATACCACTGAAAAATATATTTTGGGAAGGTGCAAATAATAATATTCATAAGTCAGGAAACCTGCTAATATTTAATTAATATAATTTTTTTCGGTGGGAAAAACATTACTAATAAATAATATAGTAATCTTACATTTCACCAAAAAATGTGAGATTTTTTTGTAATAAGGAGGCAATATAAATGTTACTAAATGTAAATGATATTAGAAAACTAAATGCAAAATCACCAGAACTATCATATATGATAATAGAGAAATGTATTGAAAAATTCTTTACTGATTTATTAAGATATAATGGTGTGTTAAATCAAAAATATATTATACTTGATTCAACATATTTACCATATCAATATCTAAGTATAGAAATAATTGAAAAAATAATCGATTTATTAGAAAAACAATTAGGATATGCAATAATTATCCAAAAACTTGATAATAGTACATATAACGGATATAAAAAAGGTGACTTGATTCAAATAATGTTATTTGATCCATTAAATTATGATGAAGAAGAAGTTAATATAAAAGCAAATAGTGTAAATTGCCAAACATTATATTCTACATTTAATAGTTTTAATAATTTAGATGGGAAATATACTAAAATATCTTATTTAGACTGCAAGGAATTTAATTATATGTCTTTAAATTCTGCCAAATCTAATGTAATTAATTTACAAGAAAAAGTTAGTCAAAATGTTGAAGTATCAATCGAGTAGAGGATAATTCTTATTGAATTTCTCCCCTCTCACAC
>CAZFOR010000038.1:0-12217 GCA_964520895.1 uncultured Eubacteriales bacterium
TCAAAAATGTTTGGTTGTTACTGATGAGGTTGAATTTATTCCTGAAATCAGAGAAATACTTTTGCAATACATAAAAAAGGATATTCATTTTGTATGTGCATTACATGAAGAAGAAAGTCTTTCAACTTCAAAGGATTTGTTTAATATTTTAAGGTTAGGTGGTAATACAATTGATTAAAAAACCTGATAATATGCTATGTGGTTGTGCGTGTATTTATTATATTCTAAACCATATACATAATTACAATCTAAATATTCCAAACAATCTACTTTGGATAACAGATATCGCATTGTTCTTTTGTAAAAATACATGTTATGATATATCTTTAACCTGTTACAATAGCTCATTATACACAGACTTTCTTACATTAACATCACCATATGAGTTTGATGGCTTTATATCTATTGATACATATTTGAACCAAGGACACAAGATATCTGAAAAACAAGTTACAATTCAAAATCTTGACAAATCAATTGATGAAGGAAACAGTATTATATTAAATGTTTCTTCAGCAATATTAAATCAAGACACTTCTATGAACGGTGGACATTACATATGTATTATTGGTAAGCAAGATAATGACTTTATTATTGCAAATCCAAAAAAATCTGTAATATCTATTGATACAATAGATAAAAAAGTTATAGTTAATTCAAGTAATTGTTTTGGCAATTGGATGTTAACAGTAAAAGATGGTATGCTTTAATTTAAAGCATACCATCTTTTTAATATTTATTGCTTGAATAATAATCCGTATATAGTGCTCACCAATAAAAGTATTATATTGCTCTTTTTCTTTTTTATCCAATATATATTCATTAACCAACTTAAATCCTTTTTCATTAGCAACTTTTTTAACTAAATCAAAATCTATATCTATATCTTCCAAATAATCAACAATACATATTTCTTTAGTTCTAATATTAAAAACACTATTTAACATATTTTCTAAATTATTACCAAATTTTAATGTTTCACCTAATAATAAATGGCATAATACTAAATCAAATTCATTATCTGGTCTATTCTTGCAAATATCCATTTCAATTAAATCAAATTTACCAATACAATTCTCTCTAATTGAATTAAGTTTTCTAACATCACCTGGATAACATATTCCAGTAATATTACTATTTGAAAACTTATTTAACAATATATTCATACTTGTTTTTCCGCTTCCCAAATCTAATATGTTATTATACTCTTTTGTTATTAATTTATTTATCATTTCTAAATGTTCTTCCATATTTTTCTCTCCTATCTATTTACTCATCTAATTTAAGTACACTCATAAAAGCATCTTGTGGTAATTCAACACTACCAATTTGTCTCATTTTCTTTTTACCTTCTTTTTGTTTTTCTAATAATTTTTTCTTTCTAGTAATATCTCCACCATAACATTTGGCAAGTACATCTTTCCTCATTGCTGATATTGTTTCTCTTGCAATAATTTTACCACCTATACATGCTTGTATTGGCACCTCAAACATTTGTCTTGGAATTACTTCTTTTAGTTTTTCTGCCATTTTTCTTCCACGTGTATATGCTTTATCTTTATGTACTATAAATGAAAGTGCATCAACAACATCACCATTTAATAATATATCTAATTTAGTAAGCTCTGATTTTCTGTATCCTTTTATTTCATAATCAAATGATGCATAACCTTTCGTTCTAGATTTTAATGTATCAAAAAAATCATATATTATTTCATTTAATGGAAGTTCATATATAAGTGTTACTCTATTTTCATCAAGATATTTCATATCAATATATGTTCCTCTTCTATCTTGACATATTTCCATAACATTACCTACATATTCTTTTGGTAGCATAATATTTGCTTCAACAATAGGTTCTTCCATATAATCTGTTTCTTGAACATCAGGCATATCAACAGGAGAATAAAGTAATATCTCCTCACCATCATTTTTATATATTTTATATATTACAGATGGTGCAGTTGTTATAATATTTAGGTCATATTCTCTTTCTAATCTTTCCCCTATTATCTCCATATGTAATAATCCTAGAAAACCACATCTAAACCCAAACCCTAATGCTGCTGATGTTTCAGGTTCAAACTCTAATGCAGCATCATTTAATTTTAATTTTTCTAATGAGACTTTTAATAATTCATAATCTTTACCATCTGCTGGAAATATACCAGAATACACCATAGGTTTAACCTTTTTATATCCAGGTAGCATCTCTTTTGCAGGATTTTTACTTAATGTTATTGTATCACCAACATGTATATCAGAAATATTTTTTACACTTGCAGCTATATATCCAACTTCACCAGCACTTAAACTATCTGATACAATATAACCTCCTGGTTTAAAATATCCAAGTTCCATAACAGTATATTGTTGGTCAACACTCATGAATTTTATTTCATCACCTTTTTTTACTGTTCCATCTATTATTCTAGTATATGCAAGTACCCCTTTATAATTATCATAATATGAATCAAATATTAATGCTTTCAAAGGTTTTGTTTCATCACCTACTGGACATGGAATATCTGTAACAATCTTATCTAATACATTTTGAATATTTAACCCAGTTTTTGCAGAAACACATGGTGCATCACTTGCATCAATTCCTATTATATCTTCTATTTCACTTTTAACTTCATCAACTCTTGCATTAGGTAAATCAATTTTATTTATTACAGGAATAATCTCCAAATTATTTTCTAATGCCAAATATACATTTGCAAGTGTTTGTGCCTCTACTCCTTGTGATGCATCAACAACTAACACAGCACCTTCACATGCAGCTAAACTTCTTGATACCTCATAATTAAAATCAACATGTCCTGGTGTATCAATTAAATTCAATATATATTCTTCACCACTTGTATCTTTATATATCATTCTAACAGCCTGTGACTTAATAGTTATTCCTCTTTCACGTTCTATATCCATATTATCTAGTACTTGTTCTTCCATTTCCCTTTTAGTAAGTACACCTGTTAATTCTAACATTCTATCTGCAAGTGTAGATTTACCATGGTCTATATGTGCTATTATACTAAAATTTCTTATGTTCTTTTTATTATACATCCTCATATTCCTTTCATATTGTATTACTATCTTTTTATATTAATTACTATACATTTTTATTTTGTATATAACTTTCTGTAAACTCCTGTGCTAGCATATCCAAATATATTATATCATAATATTTCCCATTTAAAAATTGTGCTTTTCTTCTTCTTCCAAATTCTTTAAATCCAATTTTCTTATAGCATTCAAAAGCATTCGGATTATATTCCATAACACATAACATTATATTGTTTAAATTCAGATAATTAAATCCATAATCTAACAGTAATTGTAATGCCTCTGTTCCATACCCTTTATGTCTATCTTCAACATCACCTATAAATATTCCTAATGTTCCAACTCTTCTTAAATATCCTACATCATGTATACTACAATTTCCTAGTAATTTATCATCTTCTAATCTTACAATTGCAAATGATAAATCTTTTTCATCAGTAACTTTTCTTAAATATTCTTTTTCTTGTTCTAATGTTGTAATATTAGAACTTCTGTTTATATAATCTGTTACACTAAAATCATTCATCCATTTTGTGTATTGTTCTACATCTTCTATGTTTATTGGTGATAAATATATGTTTTTACCCACTAATTTTTTGAAATATTTCATAACATATTACCTCCCATCTAATCAATACATATATATTACTATATTTTTGAACATTTTTCAATTAAATAACAAGAAAAAAAGGAAGTACATATATTTTTATGCACTCCCTTTAAAATTCTTAACGATTAATTATGAAGTCTTGACTACCTGATAATGTGTATTTATTTATATTAACAAATTGTTCTGAATTTGGAATATAAATTTTACTACTATCAAGTATTTCTTCACTTAGTACTCTTTTTAAGTTTTCTTTTGATTCTTTTTCTCCATGATATAATACAACTCTTAGTTCAGGATTATATGACTTAACTAGACTAACAAATTCTTTTAGTTCATTGATATCTGCATGTGCTGAAAACCCGGATAATGCCATTCTTTCACAATTAACAATCTTTTTTTGTCCAGCATACATAATTTCCTGACCATTTTGTGCACTCATAATTAATTTACCTATTTTATGAGCAAGATATCCAACAGATATAATTGTACTATTTGGATCTTCAATCATTTTTGATATATATGGAACTATACTTCCATTATGCATTTGACCAGAAGTTGCAAGAATAATACTTCCCTTTTTTGTATCAATAATATTATTTCTTTGAACTTTTCCAACCACATTTATGATGTTTTCCGGAAATATATTATTTATATTTTCTTTAAATAAATATGCATTTTGGCGATATATATGAGTTATATACTGCATTAATTTTCCATCAAAATAAATTGGAACTTTTTCTAACTCATTATACCTTTTTTGCATCTTTGCTAAACAATATAGCATAACTTGTGCTCTATCAAAAGAAAATACCGATAATATTACATTTCCATTTCGTTTAATAGTTTCAACTATTTTAGTTGCCATACTATCAATATCATTTTCTAAATCAGATTTTTCTCTGTTTCCATAAGTTGATTCCAAAAACAAAACATCAACTTTATTTCTTTTAATGAATTTTCTGATACCATGTGTTGAAATAAAGGGATGAGTGGGCCTATAATCTCCTGTTACTAGCATTTTCAAATTTCGTCTTGATTTGTTTGTTTTTAAATATACCATATTTGCGCCTAATACATGTGCATTGTCTAAAAACTTAACACTTAAACTATCAAGTTTAATATCTTGATAATTTGTAATAATTTTTGTTTGGTTTATCATCCTCCTATATGCTAATTCATCTTCTTTATCAAAGACATATCCTTTTTGAGTTAATACAAAGAATTCATCATTAATTAAGGATTGTGATATTTGTGCCGTTTGTTTTGACATAAATATATCACCTGTAAATCCTTTTTTACATAGATGATGTGTTTGCCCACAATGATCAACATGTGCATGTGTAAGAAAAACTGCTTTTAATTCATCATATCTTTCATCAGTAAAGTTATTTTCCTGTTCAGCTGGGTCAAGAAAAAGTCCTTTATCTACTGCATACCACCCTTTTTTTCCATTGTCGGAAACAAAAAAATCAAGTGATGTTCCAGATACATTATTGTTTCTTATCCGTACCTTAATATATGCGTTTTTGTAATCAGAATTAGATGCCATAATATCTACTCCTATCCTTTTTTATTAAATAAAAAAATTTGCCTAATATTATAACTAATTAGAATACACCTCTAAATAAAATTTAATATTAGACAAAATACTTTTACTTTGATTATATTGTATAACAATTTAAATCAGTTTACAATATTTATTACAAATAAATTATTATTCTTTTATAAATAACTTACAACAACAATGTCCTGTTTTAACAAATGCATCACATGGGCATAATGTTTCCTCATCCTCTTTTATTTGACATGGACAATGTCCATTCTTTTTTTGTATACCCTCCATAATTTTCATAACATAATCCTTATCTGGATTTAGTCTATAATTTCTCATTTTCTCACCTACTTTACTTTTAAATCAGTATGTAATATCTCATTACATTTTATTTGTATTTTCTTCAAATATTCTACTGAATATGGTATAACTTTTTGAGCAGAACCTACTACATAATATTGTTGAAGTACATATTTATTTACATTTAACTTTTTCAATAGTATAGCAATATTTATACAGTCTTGCCAATCAACATATACTGGAAACACTGTTGTTCTACATTCATATTGTTTGTTATTCTTTACTGCTAATTCCACTGTTTTTATTATATCATGTTTATTAATAGTTATTCCAGTAATATCGTTATATTTCTCAAAACTAGTTTTAATATCAATACCTAAATATGAAATTTTATCAATATTTTTTTCTATTATATCTGGCTTACTACCATTTGTATGTATCCCAATTACAAAACCATTTAAATATAGTTTTTGTAATATTTCTTCAAACTGTGTATCACTTGTACATTCACCACCAGATAATATTATATGATTTATAATTTGCTTTCTTTCAATTAATTTAGGTAATATTCTACTGTCAAAATCTATATTATCAAGTGCATATAATTCTTTGTTATAGCAATAACTACATTTAAAATTACAACTACCTAAAAATAATACTGTTGATATATGATTTGGATAATCTACCATACTTGTCCACATTACCTGTTTAACCATTAGTAAGCTCCAATACTTTTGTAGTTAATGTATCAACATCTCCTCCAAATAATTTATTATTAAAATCTATTGCAGGTGTTACTTCAATATCATTTGCTATCATTTTAGCTTTTGCAGTAAAAGTAGTATTTACATCTAGCTCAGTATATTCTATATTTCTTTCCTTCATAAAATTTTTAAGTGTTATACAATTTGGGCAATTTTCTTGTGTATATATTGTAAACATATAATATCACTCCTATCCTATTTTTTCTTTTTTTCTATCATTTAATTCAGCTCTTTTTCCAGAATTAAATTTATCTACAAAAACATAATATCCAGTTATTCTTGTTATTCCCCTAACATTTTCACTTTTACATTTAGGACATTTTTCTAATAATCCATTAGATTTTGTGTTACACTCTTTACATAAAGTATATTCTGGTGATAATACCCATTGAACACATTTTGTTTCATACCAAGTTTTTTCTAGCAATTCATATATTGCCATTGGGTCTGGTATATATTCACCACCCCAAATATGTATCATACTACCCGCTTCTACTAATTGATGAAATTTAGATTGTTTCATTAATCTAGTAATGTAATCTACATCACTATCTGTTGCAAAATGAACTGAATTTGTATAATATACACCAAAATCATTTTCTTTATGATATGCTTTATTACCATAATGTTTGATATCTAATTTAGCAAATCTTCCAGCTGTACTTTCCGCAGGTGTTTCCTCTAATTTTATATTTATATCATATTTTTTTGAATACTCTTTTAATTTCTCATTCATAAATGTAATTATCTCTAATCCTTTTAAATATGCCTCATCAGATTCATGTAACTGTTTGCCAATTAAATTATATACACATTCATTTAATCCAACAATACCTATAAGCCAAGAAATCTGATTTACTCTAACATATGGCTTTTCATCCATTCCATTATTATAAAATGAAAGTGGAGAATTTTCTTTGTTAGATATTTTACTTAAATATTCTTTTCTAGAAATATGTGCCTTACATGCTAAATCTATTCTATGCTCAATTTCATTTAAAACATCATCATAGTTTATACCTACTTTTAATACTACATTAGGCAAATTAATTGAAACATTTTGTCCACCAACAAATCTTAATTCTTCTGGTGTTTTAATTAATTCCATATCTTCTTTTGTGAAATCAATTTTTAATCTACAACATTGTGATACACTACATGCATTTCTATCAAAGATAAAGTATGGGCAACCATTTTTACTAGCAGAAATACATGCCCTTATAAGTAATGCTTTTGTATCCCCATCTTTAAAACTTTCTTCATTAATATGAAAATTAATTTTAGGAAAGGCAAATGGCATACCATTAGCATCACCTTCTTCTACTACCTCTAATATTGCTCTTGCAAATAATTTAGATTGAACAGCAAAATCTTTATACATTAGTATCTTATATCCATTTTCATCTGCAAATTTCTTTGTTTCATCTCTTGTGTCAAAATAGTATATGTTTTCTAAATAATCTTTAACCATAAATCTTCCTTTTGTTCCCATCGCATATACTTCTTTATAGTGGTCTGGAATGTTTGCATATACATTAAAATCTGTAAAAGATATTTGTCCACCACGTGCTCCTGCAAGTTGTGATAAATCAAAAATTAATGTTTGTGCTAATTGTTTAATATCTTTATATTTCATATCTACAAGTAATGGAGCAAAAAATACATTTACAGCTTCCCAACCAATTGCACCTGCAAACTGCCCTGATAAAAACTGTGTCATTGAACAAATATGTCTTGCAAGTACATTAGCACTATTTGCTGGTTTTGAATTTGTAGGAATACTTGGTATATTTTTTATTCCGTGTTTTTTTACATACTCAGGTGAGTGTCCTGAACAATAATATCTATTAACCATTCCTAAGTCATGTATATGTATCTCACCTGTCATATGTGCTTTTGCTACATCTTCATCATATACATTTTTTAATGCATATTCTTTTATAGCTTTTTCTGCAATTGCTAAATTAATACTTTCTGGATTATGTGATGTATTTCCATTTTCTTTATTTGCATTTTCGATTAACTCTGTTATATCATAAAAAGGAATTGTTACTTCTGCATTAGATTTTAGTTCTTTATCATAACCTTTTTCTAATAAAACCATATTAACTAATTGTCTAATAAATGATGTTGTTATAACCTCTAATTTTGAGCTAACTAATTTTTCAGTAACATTTTTAGCTACTTCTTGTGCTACCTCTCCAGAGCAATTTATTTCCTTAATTAAGGCTTCATAAATGTACCCTTCATTGTATTTTAGCCTCTCTAGTTTTGTTGTTGAATCAACCATTAAAGCTAAATCTGTGGCATTTGTTTGTTTTGTAATCTTAATTACTTTCATTTCTACATTACCTCCTGTATTATATATTCTTATTTATTTATCATTAGTAACCTAAAAACTTATCATTAGTTAATTTGAATATAATTTTATTTACATATTTTTTAGCAAATAAAAACTACATTCTGGTTTAGAATGTAGAAATATCTTTTATTAATTTCTTTATCATTAATATTATATATTCATACTTATCTCCACCCGAGAAATATGTTTTCATATAATATTGGCAGGTTTCCTGACTTATGAATATTATTATTTGCTTGCCTTCCCAAATACATATTTATTCAGTGGCATTTAATCAATTTTATTCATTTACAGTAGCGGGGGCTGTAATGGATTTTAACCATTTTCCCTATTATCTTAATTATATTAAGCACCAATATTATTATTTAATTTCATATTGATTATATTATCTATGTTACAAAAAATCAATAGTTTAAATATTACATTTATGTTACAAAAGATTTATTCCTTTAATATAGTATCTTTCATCATTAATTATAAGAAATATACCCAATTATATTAAAAAATTTCTTCATACTAAAAACTCTTTTCTCCTTTCAAAAAAACTATATCTTCATTTTTTTTCACAATATTCTTGACTTCTTGCTTATATAACTATACAATTTATTTGACAAATGAATTATTTTTATGTATAATTTATGAACAATTACATATAATCTGATTATAAATATCTTCGGATATTTTAATAAAAGCTCTGTTAATCCGCTTTAACGGCTACGATTTATTCGCGGTCTAGGATTAATAGAGCTTTATTTTTTATTGTTCTTTTTAGTTAATGTTTTATCAAAATGTGAATATGAAGATATAAAATTCCAATGCCTATATAAATGTTTCCAATGATTTATTTGGTTTCCATCTAACCCTGTATTAACGCCAACATTAAAACCTTTTCTAATTCTTCTAATATTGTTATTTATGTTTTTATATAATTTATTTTTAGCAATAGTCCTTTTAGATCTTTTACCAGTTTCAATATCTCTAATCTCATAAAAATCATTTAATTTAAAATTCATTGAACCCAATATTATATCCATACATTGTTGAATGACATGCTTTTTTGAATCAATTTCGATTATTTCTTTTATTTCAATATTGTTTTGCTTTAATTCTTCGTTATATCTATATAAACTTGTTTTTAAACTTTTTTTCTGATTCTCTTTGCATGGTAAATCATCTAAATACAAAGAAAAATTTATTTTACTCTTAAAGGGATTTTCATTACTATATTTTAATCCAAAAGCATTCTTTAAAAAGAAATAATATAATATGTTATACTCATTATCTGTATTTTCCTTTGTTAATCCTTCTGCAACATAAGCATTTTGAGCAAACATAATTCTTACTCTTATTTTTCCACTTTTAATAAAAGAAAAAAACAAGTTTTTTATTTCTATATATTTTTCTAAATAATTGCTAGTTACTTTTGTCCATTTTATTTCTCCATTTAAATTTAATTCATCTTTTTTATCGTTTAATATCTTTTCAATATATTGAATATCTGATATTTTAACCAAAGCACCACCATAAAAATTGCTATAGTATTTTCCATCACTTACAGATTCATCTGCATAAATTCTATACTCTATTTCTTGCACTAAAAACCTCCATTTGCATTTATTTAAGTACATATAATATATCATCTTTATTTAATATCTACAAGTAATATTTTATATCTTTATTTATTTAATTCATCTAATATTATTTTAGCTAGATTTTCGTTAATTCCTTTAATCTTTGTAAGTTCATCAATTGTTGAACTCTTTATTTTATCAACACTACCAAATTGTTTAAGTAGGTCTAGTTTCTTTTTATCACCAATACCTTTAATATTATCTAACTCAGATTTTGACATTGTTTTATTTCTTAATTTTCTATGATACTGTATTGCATAATTATGCACTTCATCTTGAATACTTGTAACATAATTTTTAATATCATCATTATCAAATTCAATTTCTATGCCATTTATATCTAGCATTGCTCTTGTTCTATGTTTATTATCTTTTACCATACCATACATATCAATATTTAAATTGTATTTTTTTTGAACCTCTTTTACAGCATTAATTTGAATTGTACCACCATCTAATAATATTAAATCTGGTAATGGTAAAAATGCATCATTTTTTTCATTAATAGCTTTATTAAATCTTCTATCTAATACCTGTGCCATACATCTTGGGTCATCTTGATTTAGCATATCTTTTATACTAAATTTCCTATATTTACTTTTCTTAAAACTGCCTTTTTCAATTACAATCATACCACCAACAATATTTGTTCCTGATATATTTGATATATCGTAACTCTCTATTCTGTTTTGTATATCTTTAATATTTAATAACTTCATTAACTTGTATACATTTTCTAAATCTTTATTTACTTCGCTTTTTTTGTTATCTAATGCTATTTTTGCATTCTTTTCAGCTAATTCAACAAACTTTAATTTCTCACCTTTTTTAGGTGTTCTTATTTCTACTTTAGTTTGTTTTTTATCATTTAAAAAATCTATTAGACTGTTGTCAGTAATTTCATTTCTAACCATAATCTTGCTAGGTATTTCAACACTTACTGTATAATACTGTTTTAAAAATGATAAAACAATTTCCTCATCTTCAACATCACTTACATTATCAAAAAAATAGTTTTCTCTACCAATTAGCTTATGTCCTCTAACAAAAAATATTTGTAAACAAGCTTTGCTTTCCTCTTTATATAGCCCTATAACATCTATATCATTTTCACTAAAATTAGATACTTTTTGTTTTTGTACTAATGCTTTAATATTAATTATCTTATCTCTAAGTATTGCAGCTTTTTCAAATTCTTGTTTCTCACTTAACTGATTCATTTCTGTTTCCATTTTTTTTACAAGCCCAGATATATTATTATCTAATATATGAATAATCTCATTAATCATTTTCATATAATCTTCTTTACTAATACATCCTTTACATGGTGCTAAACATTTACCCATTTGATAATTAATACATGGCCTATCCCTTTTAGATAACATCCTACTTGGTGTTCTACATTGCCTAATCTTATATTCTTTTTTAATATAGTCTAATGCATCTTTTATTTGTATTACATCAGTATATGGCCCATAATATTTTGCTCCATCATTTATAACTTTTCTAGTAATATATATTAGTGGAAATTCCTCATTTGTAACTTTGATATATGGATACATCTTATCATCTTTTAACATTACATTATATTTAGGTCTATGTTTTTTTATTAAGTTACATTCTAGCATTAATGCTTCAACTTCTGAATCTGTTACAATATATTCAAAACTAGTAATTAAACTAACCATTTTTTCAATTCTAGCTGTTTTATTAGTTTTTTGAAAATATTGTTTAACCCTATTTTTTAATATAACTGCTTTACCAACATATATTATTTCATCATTATTTTTCATTATATATACACCAGGTTTAGCTGGTAATCTTTTTAATTCTTCTTTTATATTAAACATTTTATCACCATATTCACTTTAACATATTTACTATATTTTTTCAAGTAAAAAAGAATAATGAGTATTAACCCAT
>CAZFOR010000039.1:0-11988 GCA_964520895.1 uncultured Eubacteriales bacterium
ATTAAGCTACATTTGAGAAGCATGCTTAAAAATAAATATTGGATTGTAAAAAAAACAAAAAAAATTGCCTACATTTACTTGACACATACTGGTTAACATAAAAAGCATCTAAAGTGTTTGAAAAAAACATAAAATATGATATAATAAAAAAAGATAAAGAATTTAAGAATATCAAACTAAATTTTAGGAGGTATATATTATGAAAAACAAGACAAAGGCTTATTTGGTACTAGCAATATTAGTTACATTAATAGGAATATCGATTTCAGCAAAATTACCTAATGCAGTTTTGTTTAATGATCCGATACTTCAAGGGGCGTTTTCAAAAATAGTTAAGATACTCGTATTTTTATGTTTGTTTGCTCTTGCTAATGCTTCATGGGCTGTGTTTTTATGTAACTTCAAAATGGAGAAAATGAAAAAAGAATTGGACGCAGAAAAAGAAGAATATAAATAATATTATTAAAAAAGATGATATGTGATATAAACATATTGTCTTTTTTTCTATATATGTGATAATATATAGTTGTATAAAAATTTAGTTAAGGAGAATTATGAAAGAGTTATTAAAACAGGATATTCAATATTTAAAAGGTGTTGGACCTAATAGAAAAGTGGTTTTAAGTAAATTAGGTATTGAAACAATATATGATTTAATTACATATTTTCCAAGAGATTATGAAGATAGAACAAAATTTAAAAAGGTTGGAGAGTTAATAGATGGGGAATTTGTTTGTATTAAATTAATTCCTATTTCAAATATAACTGAAAATAGAGTAAGAAAAGGACTTAGTGTATATAGGTTAATTGCAAAAGATGAAACAGGTATCCTTACATGTGTATGGTTCAATAATAAATATGTTAAAGAATATTTTGGTAAAGGTGTTGAATATATTTTTTATGGTAAAGTATCATATAAGTATGGGAAGATAGAGTTAGTCCAACCTGAATATGAAAAGGTTGATCAAAATAATAAAACAGGGAGAATAGTACCAATATATCCACTTACAGAAAATATTAATCAAACACTATTAAGAAAAGAGATTAATTTAGCACTTAATATGTTAAATAATCAAATAGATGAGATTATACCAAATGATATATTAGTAAAATATAAATTAATTGGTATAAATGAAGCTATCAGAAATATACATTTTCCAGATGATAAAATGTGTTTTGAAAAAGCAAGAATAAGATTAGTTTTTGAAGAACTGTTATTATTACAACTTATGTTGTTTAGTTTGAAAAAAGGGTATGTTAGTGAGAATAATGGAATATGTTTTGATAAAGTTAACACAGATGAAATATTAAACACATTAGAATTTCGCTTAACGAATGCACAAAAACGAGTTTTAGAAGAGATATTTAATGATATGGAAAGTAACAAATGTATGAACAGATTACTTCAAGGTGATGTTGGGTCTGGTAAAACAGTAGTTGCAGCAATTGCTATGTATAAAGCAATAAGAAGCGGATATCAATGTGTAATAATGGCACCAACTTCTATTTTGGCATCTCAACATTATGAAACAATTACTAAAATATATGATAAATTAGGATTAAAATGTGAGCTATTAATAGGTAGTACAACTAAAAAGCAAAAAGAAATAATATTACAAAAACTTAAAGATGGGCAAATAGATGCACTAATTGGTACACATGCAGTTATAGAAGATAATGTTATATTTAAAAACTTGGGTTTAGTTATAACAGATGAGCAACATAGATTTGGTGTAAGACAAAGGAGTAAATTATCAGATAAAAGTAAAAATTCAGATGTTTTAATAATGACTGCAACACCAATACCTAGAACATTAGCATTAATATTATATGGAGATTTGGATATATCAATTATTGATGAACTTCCACCTGGTAGAAAAACAATTGATACCTTTGCAGTAACAAAAGATAAAGAAACAAGGGTAAATAATTTTATAATTAAAAATGTTAGTGAAGGTAGACAAGTATATATTGTATGTCCATTAGTAGAAGATTCAGAAACTATAACAGCTAAATCTGTTGAGCAAATGAAAGAGTATTACACAAAAGAACTATCAAGTTGCAAAGTAGACTGCTTACATGGAAAAATGAATAACAAAATTAAAAAAGAAATAATGGAAAGATTTAAAAATAATGAAATTGATGTCCTTATTTCAACAACAGTTATTGAAGTAGGTGTTAATATTCCTAATGCAACATTAATGGTAGTTGAAAATGCAGAAAGGTTTGGGTTAGCACAATTACATCAATTAAGAGGTAGAGTAGGTAGAGGTAGTGATAAATCATATTGTATATTAAAATATGATTCATATTCAGATATTGTTAAAAAAAGAATGAATGTAATGGAAAAAACAAATGATGGGTTTGTAATATCTGAAAAAGATTTAGAACTTCGTGGTCCTGGTGAGTTTTTTGGAACTAAACAACATGGTATACCAGAACTTAAAATAGCAAATTTGTTTAGAGATTCAGAGGTTTTAAAAGTGGTTCAAGTAATAGCAAGTAATATATTAAAAGATGATCCTAAATTAGAAAAGACTGAAAATATTGGATTTAAAGATATGTTAAAAGAAAAATATGAAAACAAATTAGAATTATAAGGAAGAGGTAAAATAAATGGAATACGAAATTAGGTATTACTATAATAATAGTGAATTAAATAAAATTATGGAGCTATTAAAAAAGCAAATGAATTTAGAATATAAAGGAAGATTTTATGAAAAAACAATACAATTAGATCATCCAAATAATGAAAATACTTTTTATTCAAAACAAATAGATGGTAGATTTAGAATTAGAGTATCAAAATTAAATGATGATATAAGATATGGAAAAATAACATGGAAGAGAAGATTAAATAATATAGAGAAAAATGAAATAAACATTGAAGAAGAAGTTGAAGTTGATTTTGATTATAATCAGTATGATAATTTAATGTTTTTATTAAAAAATGTTTTGCAAATGAAACAAATAGAAAGTTATGAAAGATATAGAAATGTTTTTTCAAACAATGATATAGAAATAGTAGTTGATGAATATCCTTTTGGAATTGCATTAGAAATTGAGAGTAAAACAAAAAACAAGGATTATAAGCAAGTTATTTTAAATTGGTTGGATATATTAAATCTGGATTATAAAAATGCCTATCGTTTATCATGGGATGATAAATATAAAGAATTATGTGACAAACAAAATATTATTCAACATACAAATGTTACTTTCAACAAACAAATGCCCCAAATAGAAGATTTATATTTTAATTAAAAAGAAAGAGGTAAATACGAATGAAAAATAGAATAATATATGCAGTAACAATAATAATATCAATACTATATATTTTTGTTGGTAATAAAATTGCTACAAAAGATTTTGATTTTTTTAATAAAGGTGAAGAAAATGTAGTATTAGAACAATCAAAGGTAACTAAAATTATTGATGTAATGGAAGTAAAACAAGATGTGTTTGATGGAGAAACTACTAGTTCAGTTAGCATTGGTAAGAATGTTATGTTTAATGCTACAATAACTGCTGGTGATAAAAAAGGACAAATGGTTGAGGCAATACAAACATTTGATAGTTTCACACCTGTAAATTATAAACAAGTTGAAGTAGGAGATAAGATTTTCCTATATCAATATGAAGATGCAGATGGTACGCTTAAATGGTATGCAGATGAATATATACGATTAGATGGTATTATCATACTTGCAATTATATTTGCAATATTAATATTATTATTTGGAAGAAGTAAAGGTGTTAATACACTAGTTTCATTAGTGTTTACAGTTTTATCTGTATTTATTGTTTTTGTTCCATCAATATTATCAGGACAAAACATATACATTTCTTCAATTGTTACTTGTGTGTATATTACAGCAATGACATTACTTATTGTATATGGTGCAAATAAAAAGAGTTTGGCAGCAGGAATAGGATGTGTAGCAGGTGTCTTGATATCAGGATTACTTACAGTAATTATGTCAGAAATATTGCAATTAACAGGAATACTAAATGAAGAATCAATATATATAACATATATAAATGAGCACAATCCTATTGATTTGAAAGCTATAATATTTGGTTCAATTATATTAGGTGCTATTGGTGCTATAATGGATGTTGCGATGTCTATTGCTTCATCGCTATATGAGCTGTGTGAAAATATTGAAAAACCAACATTAAAACAAATGCTTAAATCAGGATTAACAATAGGTAGAGATATAATGGGAACAATGGCAAATACACTTGTACTTGCATATATAGGAAGTTCACTATCAGTAGTATTATTACTTTGTGTATATAATAATTCATTAATGTATTTATTAAATAGAGAAATGATTATTGTTGAAGTATTACAAGCATTAGTTGGAAGTTTAGGTATATTAATGGCAATTCCTTTTACAACATTTATATCAAGTGTTTTATATATAAAACATAAAGAAGATAAATTGGAAAATATTGAAAAAACTACTTGACAGAGATGACAAATAATAGTATTATATATACATACTAAGCTATTTTTGTTCAAAGAACAAAAAAAATTAAAAAAGAGTGGGTGCTACCACTCTTTTTTTCGGCTTTTCTATGTACTAATACTTGATGAAAAAAATAAGTAATGCAATTAGCACAAGAAACAGCACTAAGCTATTTCTATTCATATCATCACCTCCTTTCAAAAAGGTAGACGAAAATATAAATGAAATTAAATAAATAGGAAAATTTTATACGAATGTATAAGAAACAATATGTTATATTTTACCATATACAAAAACAGAAGTAAATACAAATGGTAAATATTGTTTAAAGTTAAAAACATTTTAAAAACTACTTGACAAAGATGATAAATAATAGTATTATAAATATGAAAAAACAATTTCTATTCAAAGAAAAAAACATTAAAAAAGAGTGGTGGTGTCCACTCTTTTTTGCTTTTCTATGTACTAATACTTGATGAAAAAAACAAGTAGTGCAATTAGCACAAGAAATAGCCAAAAACTATTTCTATTCATATCATCACCTCCTTTCAAAAAGGTAGACGAAAATATAAATAAATTGAATAAATAGGAAATTTTTATACGAATGTATAAGAAATAATATGTTATATTTTACCATATATAAAAATGGAAGTAAATACAAATGGTAAATATTGTTATTACATTTTTGGGTTTGAGTATCAAATATAAAACTTTATTTGATATATATCAATATAGGTGGTATAATATATGGGAAAGAAAAAATAGTGCTAATTTACTAATAACATAAATTGGAGGGAAAATGGAAGAAAAAGAAAAATATATTTTAGAATTTATGAATTCAAAAGAATATGTATCAATGAATATAAAAGAGATAATGCATATATTAGGTGTTCCTAATGATGAAAGAAATGAATTAGAGCAAATATTAAATAAGTTAGAAGAAGAAGGAAAAATAATAAAAACAAATAAGAATAAATATATAACTACTACATCACAAGGGTATGTATCAGGTGTATTTAGAGCAAATGAAAAGGGTTTTGGATTTATAACTGTATCAGATGATGAACCAGATTTATATGTATCAAAAGAAGATTCATTAAATGCACTAAATGGAGATAATGTTTTAGCTAAAATAATGGTACCTAAAAGTGAAACTAAAAAAGCAGAAGCTAAAATTATCAAAATAACAAAAAGAAATACAGATAAGATTATTGGAAGATTTGAATATTCAAGAAATTTTGGATTTGTAATACCTGATGATATTAAAATAATAAATGATGTATTTATCTCTAAAAAGAATATGTGTAATGCAAAAGATGGAGATAAAGTTATTGTTAAAATAATTAATTGGGCAACAGATAACAAAAAAACAGAAGGTGAAATAGTAGAGATTTTAGGTAAAGCAGATGATCCTAAAATGGATTATGTATCAGTTGTAAATATGTTTGATTTAGAATCAGAATTTTCAGATGATGTTATAAAAGAGGCTCAAAGCATAAATCAAAATATTAATCCAAAAGAAATTGAAAATAGAAAAGATTTAAGAGATGAAAATATTATAACAATAGATGGTGCAGATACCAAAGATATTGATGATGCTATATGTGTAAAAAAATTAAATGATAATTTATATGAATTAGGTGTTCATATTGCAGATGTTAGTCATTATGTAAGAGAAGGTAGTAATTTAGATAAAACAGCAATAAGTAGAGGTACAAGTGTATATTTAATTAATAAAGTAATACCAATGTTACCAAGAGAATTATCAAATGGAATTTGTAGCTTAAATGAAGGCGTAGATAGACTTGCATTATCAATAACAATGACAATAGATAATAATGGTAAAGTAATTGATAGCCAAATATATAAATCTGTTATTCGTTCAAAAAAGAAATGCGTATATACAGATGTTACAGATATAATAGAAAACAAAGAAAATGCAAAAATACAAGAATATTCTGAGTTTTTAGATATGATTAAATATATGAATGAATTAAAAGAAATTCTTCAAAACAAAAGAGTAAAAAGAGGTAGTATTGAATTTGATTTATTTGAATCAAAAATAGAATTAGATGAAAATGATATACCAGTAAATGTAACTAAACGAGAAAGAGGAATTGCAGATGAAATAATAGAGGAGTTTATGTTATGTGCAAATGAAACTATAGCTGAAACATTTTTTCATTTAGATGCACCTTTTATTTATAGAAACCATGATATACCAGATGATGATAAAATAACTACATTAGCTAAAATATTAAATAATTTAAATATTAAAATAAAAGGAATGAATAAAGAAATACATCCTAAAACTTTACAAGATGTGTTATTTAATGTAAAAGATAAAGAAAATGGTAAAATGATATCAAGCCTTATACTTAGAAGTATGCAACTTGCAAGGTATAGCAAAGACAATATAGGACATTTCGGATTAGCTGCTAAATATTATTGTCATTTTACATCACCAATTAGAAGATATCCAGATTTATTTATTCATAGGGTTATATCATCATATATTGATAATGAATATAACTTAAAAAATAATATGTTAGAGAAATATCAAGAACAAGCTGAAAAATATGCTAAATCATCATCAGATACAGAAAGAAATGCTGAAAAAGCTGAAAGAGAATTTGATGATATTAAAAAGTGTGAATATATGCAAGACAAAATTGGTGAGGAATATGAAGGAGTAATATCTTCACTTACAAGTTTTGGTATGTTTATTGAACTTGATAATACAATAGAAGGCTTAGTTAGATATGAAGCAATGACAGATGATTATTATGATTTTGATGAAAATACAATGTGTATAATAGGTAGAAGAACACATAAAAGATATATTATAGGTGACAAGATAAGAATTAAAGTTATAGAAGCTAACAAGAAATTAAGAAGAATTGATTTTGATATAATAGAAGAAAATAAATAATCATATATGTTAATTAAAAACTGTAATAAGATAAAACTTGTTACAGTTTTTTTGTGTTTTGTTAATTTTTTTGTCTAAATAACTTTAAAAATAGAAGAATATAGTATAAAATATACCTAAAATGAAATGAGGGATAATATATGAAAAGAGAATGGGAATATAAATTGCAAGAAGAAGATAAAGTTAAATATATAATGGATAAGTTTAATGTATCAAAGCTAGTTGCAAAAGTAGTTATAAATAGAGGTATTGAAGCAGATGAGGAGATAGAAAAATATTTAAATCCAGATATTGATAAAATATATAATCCATATTTAATTGAAGATATGGAAAAAGCAGTTGATAGATGTATAAAAGCAGTAGATAACAAGGAAAAGATATTAATTTATGGTGATTATGATGTTGATGGAATAACTAGTATTACAATAGTTAAGAAGTTCTTAGAAGAACTTGGAGCAGATGTTAGTACATATTTACCTAATAGATTAGATGAAGGATATGGCTTAAATAAAACAGCAATAGATACTATTGAAACTATGAATATAGATTTGATTATAACTGTTGATTGTGGTATATCTGCAATTGAAGAAGTAGAGTATGCAAATCAAAAAGGTATAAATGTTATAGTTACTGATCACCATGAATGTGGAAGTGTATTACCAAATGCAATAGCTATTATTAATCCTAAAAGGGAGAATAGTAAATATCCATTTACACAATTAGCAGGTGTTGGAGTTGCATTTAAATTTATTCAAGCAATATCTATTAAATTAAACTTACCAAAAGAAAGATTTTTAAAATATTTAGATATAGTATGTATTGGTACTATTGCAGATATTGTACCATTAATTGACGAAAATAGAATAATTGCTAAAAACGGCTTAGAACTACTTAAAACAACAACTAATGTAGGTATTAAATCATTACTTAAAAAATGTGGTTTTAATCAAATTGATTCATCAGTTATTACATTTGGATTATCACCTAGAATAAATGCTTGTGGTAGAATAGGTGATCCACAAAAGGCATTAGATTTGTTTTTAACAAATGATATATTAGAAGCAGATAGATTATCAGATGAACTAAATAGTGCTAATATACAAAGACAAACAATAGAGAAAAAAATACTTGAAAATGCTAAACATATTATTGAAGAACAAGGGTTAAATAATGACCCAATAATAGTTGTAGGTAATGATAACTGGCATCATGGTGTTATAGGTATTGTTGCATCTAAATTGGTAGAGCAATACTATAAACCATGTATACTTGTGTGTTTTGAAGGTGAAGAAGGAAAAGCTTCAGGTAGAAGTATTATGGGATTTGATTTGTTTGAAGCGGTTAATAATGAAAAAGATTTATTAGAAAAATATGGTGGACATGAGATGGCAGTTGGGTTATCAATTAATAAATCAAACTTTAATGAATTTAGAGATAGATTAATAGATTATGCAAACAAAAAAGATGTAAAAGAATTTGTTAATATTATAAAAATAGATTCTGAAATAAAATCAAGTGATATTTCAATTGAAAGTGTAAAAGAATTAAAAAAATTAGAACCATTTGGAGAAAAAAATCCTATGCCAATATTTGCATATAAAAATATTAAAATAGATTCTATAAGAACATTATCAGAAGATAGACATATTAAACTTAATGTTAAAGATAATTTTTCAATATATAATGCAATAGGTTTTAATTTAGGATATTTAAAAGATGATTTTAGATGTGGCGATAAAGTAGATATTGCACATACTTTAGAGATTAATAGATATAATAATTATGAAAATATACAATTTAATATTAAAGATATTATAAGGTCAATATAAATAAATTAACAATGTTTTAGAGGAAGGTGAATAAAATGGAAGATATCGATATAGAAAAAAAATTAGAGTTAATTATTTCTAATGTTAAAAAATATAATAAAAAATGTAATCAAGAGAAAATAAGAAAAGCATATGAAGTTGCAACTAAATATCATGAAGGGCAGCTTAGAAAATTTGGTGAGCCATATATTATTCATCCATTAGAAACAGCTATAATATTGACATCACTTCAATCAGATGTTGATACTATATGTGCAGGTATTTTACATGATGTTGTAGAAGATACACCTTGTACAAGTGATGAGATTAAAAAAACATTTGGAAAAGATGTTTCTGAATTGGTTGAAGGTGTAACAAAATTAGGTCAAATTCAATATACAGATAAACAAGAAAAACAAGTTGAAAATTATAGAAAATTGTTTATGGCTATGGCAAAAGACATAAGAGTTATTATGATAAAATTATGTGATAGATTACATAACATGAGAACACTTCAATATGTTAAAAAAGAAAAACAATTAAGAATTGCAAAAGAAACAATTGAGATTTATGCGCCACTTGCAAATAGATTAGGTATTTATTCAATTAAATGGGAATTAGAGGATTTATGTTTTTCATATATTAATCCAGAAAAATATGAAGAGATTTTAAGAGCTATTTCTCAAAAAAGAGAAACAAGAGAAAAATTTATTGAGGATATTAAAGTTGAATTAAAACAACATGTTGATGATGCAAATATTGAATCTGAAATAAAAGGTAGACCAAAACATTTTTATAGTATTTATAGGAAGATGGAAAAAGATAATAAAACAATTGACCAGATATATGATTTATTTGCACTTAGGGTATTAGTATCATCTGTCAAGGATTGTTATGCTGTCTTAGGAATAGTGCATGAATTATATAAACCAATGCCAGGAAGATTTAAAGACTATATTGCTATGCCTAAACCTAATATGTATCAATCACTTCATACTACACTTATAGGAAAAGGTGGTACACCTTTTGAGATACAAATTAGAACATATGACATGAACAGAGTAGCTGAATATGGTATTGCTGCACACTGGGCATATAAAGAAGGTAAGAAAATATTAGAAGAAGCTGATGCAAAACTTGGCTGGATAAAACAAAGTATAGAATGGCAAAATGATACACAAAATGAAGAAGAATATATTAATAAATTAAAAATTGATTTATATGAAGATCAGGTTTTTGTATTTACACCAAAAGGACAAATACAAGTATTACCACAGGGGTCAAATTCAATTGATTTTGCATATTCAATACATGAACAAATTGGGCATAAAATGATTGGTGCGAAAATAAATAGTAGAATAGCACCTATTTCTCAAATACTTAGAAATGGTGATATTATTGAGATTATAACATCAGATAATCAAAAAGGTCCTAGTCTAGATTGGCTTAAAATTGTTAAAAGCAATCAAGCAAGAAATAAAATACAGCAGTGGTTTAAAAAAGAAAAAAGAGAAGAAAATATCTTAAAGGGCAAAGAAATGTTAGATAAGGAAATAAAGAGGATTGGTTTTGAACATTCTGATTTATTTAAAGATACATGGATAAATATTGTACTAGATAGATATAAATATAAAACAACAGAAGATATGTTTGCAGCTATTGGTTTTGGAGCAATTTCTCCTATAAAGATAATTTCTAGATTATTAGAAGAGTTTAGAAAAGAAAATGCTGAATTTGAAATTGAACAAAAAATAGAGGAATTGAAAAAAGCTAAATATGAAGAAAAAAAAGTTTCTAAATCTGGTATAGTAGTAAAAGGTATAGATAACTGTTTAGTTAAATTATCTAAATGTTGTAATCCAATACCTGGTGATTCAATAATAGGATATATAACAAGAGGTAGAGGTGTTACTGTTCATAGATTAGATTGCCTAAATGTTAAAGACTTACAAAATAATGATGAAAATAGAATAATAGAGGTTGAATGGTATAAAGCACCTAATGCAACTTATACAGCAGATATTGAGGTACATGCAAATGATAGAAGAAGTTTATTAGTTGATTATACAACAGCTATAAATAATGTTAAGGCAAATATTATTGGTATTAATGCACGTACAACAAAAGACAGAATTGCAATAACAAATCTAACCGTTGAAGTAAATACAATAGAAGATTTGGATAAAATAATTAGAGCTATAAGAAAAATTGATAGTGTGTTTGAAGTTAGAAGAAGTAAAAAATAATTCATAAGGAGATAAAGATGTCTACACAAACGATAATCGCAAATATATTTGGTGCTATTGCAATAACTACATGGGCAATTAGTGTACAAGCAAATAAAAAATCAAATATATTAAAGTTGCAAATAATTGCAAATGCATTTTATGCAATAGAATATTATTTATTAAATTTGTATTCAGCTGCATGTATGAATATAGTTTCAACTGTTAGAATGATATTAATAAATAAAAAAGAAAAAGAAAGAAAAGTAATAACAAAATGGTTTGTACTAATTTTCTCAGCAATTATAATTGCAATAGGAATAAAAACATATGAAAATTATTTAAGCCTATTTCCTATAATAATAACATTAGCATATACATTTGCAACATGTCAAAAAAACTTAAAAGTAATAAGGATTATATTTTTGATAGCAGCAATGTTTTGGGTATATTATAATTTTCTTGGTGAAGCATATATTTCATTATTAGGAAATGCTTTTGAAATAGTATCTGGTATAATTTCTATTATAAGGTTTGATATAAAAAAA
>CAZFOR010000040.1:0-11507 GCA_964520895.1 uncultured Eubacteriales bacterium
AGTAAAAAAGAATAATGAGTATTAACCCATTATTCTTCATTTCGTTTTAAATTATCAAAATTATTCAGCTGGTTTTTCTTCAACATCTTCTGCATTGTTATATGCTTCAAAAATTGCATCCTCTATTTTTTTTCTAGTGTCTGCATTAATTGGATGTGCTATGTCTCTAAATTCACCTGTTACAGGATTTTTTCTACTTGGCATAGCTATAAATAAACCAGTTACATTTTCGTCTACTTTTTCAATAACTTTAATATCATGAATAACAAATTCATTATCAAAAGTGATTGAAGCGACAGCTTTCATCCTATTCTTTGTAGGAATCTTTTTAACTCTTACGTCTGTAATTTGCATGTTCCGTGCACCGCCTTCCATAATATGTACATATTTTAGCTATATTAGCTAATATTTATATATTCGCCAATTCTTTTATTTTTCCTTCTAATTTTTACAAAAAAATGTTTTTTTGACATAAAATTTTAACAAACATTTATTTTATTTTAAATATTTATTGAATAAAACATATAATACGGATATAATATACATATAATTTTTACAAGGAAGTGATTTTATTTGGAACAAAAAATTAATTATTCAAATATACATTTTATAGGTATTGGTGGTATCAGTATGAGTGGTATTGCTTCAATATTATTAAAATGGGGTTATTTTGTATCAGGTTCTGATAGTGTTGATTCTGATATATTACAAAACTTAAAAAAACAAGGTGCAATAACATATGTAGGTCATGAGGCAAACAATATAAAAAATCCTGATTTAGTAGTATATACTGCTGCTATTTCAAAAGATAATCCTGAATTATTAAAAGCCAAAGAACTTGGTATTAAAGTTATGGAAAGAGCAGATTTTTTAGGTGAACTAACAAAACTATATAACAAAACTATTGCTATATCTGGAACACATGGAAAAACAACTACTACATCTATGATTAGTATATGTTTTATTGAAGCAGATTTTGATCCATCAGTGCAAGTAGGTTCAATATTACCACAAATAAATGGTAATTACAAAATTGGTAATTCAGATTACTTTATAATTGAAGCATGTGAATATGTTGATAGTTTTCTAAAATTCTATCCACAAACAGAAATAATATTAAATATTGAAAAAGAGCATTTAGACTATTTTAAAGATATTTATCAAATAAAAGATTCATTTAAAAAATTCATAAACAAATTACCTGAAAATGGTAATCTAATAATTAATATTGATAGTTCTGAATGTATTGATGTATTAAAAACTATTAGAGAAGATATTAATATATATACATATAGTATAAAAGATGAGACTGCTGATATTTATGGATTTAATATTAGGTTTGATGATGATGGGTTTGGATTATTTGATGTTAAATATAATAATCAAATTATAAAAAACATAAAACTAAATGTACCAGGAATTCATAATGTTTCAAATGCCTGTGCTTGTTTTGCAACATGTATAGCTCATAACATATCTGCTCAACATATAAAAACAGGTTTAGAAAAATTTAATGGTAGTAGCAGAAGATTTGAGTTTAAAGGAAAAACTAAAAACAATGTTACAATTATTGATGATTATGCACATCATCCTACAGAAATAAAAGCATTATTACAATCTGCTAGAAATACTAGATATAATGAAATATGGGCTGTTTTTCAACCACATACATTCTCAAGAGTTAAAACATTATTAGATGAATTTGAAACATGTTTTGAAATAGCTGATCATGTTATATTAACAGATATATATGCTGCAAGAGAAATTGATGATGGTAGTATTTCATCTGAAATGCTAGTTGACTTAATAAACAAAAAAACTAATAAAAATGCAATATATATTTCTAATTTTGATGATATAGCTAAATATATAAATGAAAACGCTAAACCTAATGATTTAGTATTAACTATTGGTGCAGGCACTATTACAAAACTTAGTAAATGTATACTAGATGAATAAAATAATATACAGAAAACCAACCATTTGATTTTGCTATCAAAGGTTGGCTTTTTTTATATTATACTTACTCAAAATATTGACTTATTTTTTCTAATTCACTAAATTCGTTTTGCCTTAATACCTCATATACTATTATTGCAACACTATTAGATAAATTTAGTGACCTGATATTTTCTTTCATTGGTATACGAATACAATTTTCCATATTATCTTGTAATAAATCTTCCGGTAAACCTTTTGTTTCTTTTCCAAAAAGCAAATATACATTATCATAATTGTTATAGTTAATTTGTGAATAATATTTTTTTGCTTTTGTTGTTATAAAAAACATATGGCTTTTATTATTCTTTTCCATAAACTCTTTCAAATTTTCATAATATATTACATCTAATTTATCCCAATAATCAAGTCCTGCTCTTTTTAAAGTTTTATCACTTATTTCAAACCCAAGAGGTTTTACTAAATGAAGTTTTGCTCCAATTGCAGCACATGTTCTTGCAATATTTCCCGTATTTTGAGGTATCTCTGGTTCAACTAATACTATATTTATATTCATTTTTTTACTCCCACATATTATTTGGTAAATCTAAATCTGGTATATCTCCTGTAGAAGGTTTATCACTTGTATTGCCTCCTTCATTTGGATCTTGGCTTCCATTTGGATCTTGACTTGCATTTGGATCTTGAACAACAGGTGTCTGAGAATTATGCAATGTACAAATTGATGTTGGTGCTTCATAAATATAATCTCCTGCACTTGAAACATTACTTTGTCTTACTGTTCTTTGTATAAATACTCTTGTTTCTCTACAATCTGCTGGACAATGCTCTGATGCTAAAAGTCCACTTTCTTTACAAATTTCTTTACTTACATGTATATCACATGTTTTACCAGGTACTGTTCCTGATATAAACAACTCAGATCTAACTCTACTACCTCTTTGATCTTGACTACACAACTCTCCTGCTAATTTTCCAGAATCTTTACAAATTGATGCACTAACTACTCCACTAGGTTTTGAAAAGCTTCCTACTTTTAAATCACTATGAACATCTTTCATAACTGCATTCCATATTCTAGCAGCTGGATTTTGCCCAGATACATTAACTTCTTTTGGATCATCAAACCCAAACCAAACACTTCCTGCATAGTATGGTGTTATACCACAAAACCATCTGTCTTTATCATCATCTGTTGTACCTGTTTTTGCAGCAACAGGATTTCCTCCAATATTGATATATGTAGCTGTTCCAGATCTTACAACATCTCTCATCATATCTATCATTATATATGCAGTTTGTTCACTAAATACTTGCCTTTTTTCAGGCTTATTTTCAACTAATGTATTTCCTTTTTTATCAACAACTTTTGTATATAATGTAGGTTCAATATATACACCACCATTTGCAATTGTAGAATATGCTCCACACATTTCCATTGGTATTATACCACTTGAAATTCCACCTAATGCCAATGGTAATGATTTATCAGCTTCTACAACTGTAGAAATGCCCATCTTTTTCAAATAATTATATGAAGTATCTACACCTACATCTTTTAAAGCTTTTACTGCGACAACATTTATTGAATCTTGTATACCTACTCTTACACTAGTAAGTCCACTATATGGCGATGCATTTTTAGGAGTATACTTTCCAAAACTAGTTAAAATATTATCATAAACAGTAGCTGCTGTTAATACTTTTGTATCTATTCCTGGTGCATATACTGCTATCGGTTTTATTGTAGATCCTGGTTGTCTTTTTGATGATGTAGCCCTATTTAATCCTCTTTGTACTTTATCACCTGCACCACCAACTAATCCTACAACAGATCCAGTCTTATAGTCCATCACAACCATTGCTGATTGAGGCCTTTCATTATAGCTTTTATCTAATGGAAAATATTTTTCATCATTATATACTTTTTCCATTGCTTTTTGTACATCTGAATCAATATTTGTATAAATCTTTAATCCATCACCATAAACCATTTTAGTTGCAACAGCTTTTGTTGTCTTTTTCTCTGTTTGTATATCTTTTATAACATCATCAATAACCGCTTCTGTTATATATGATGATGAATTACTTACTACTTCTCTTTTATATACTAATTCTTGTGCCATTGCCTCATCATATTGCTCCTTTGTTATACTACCTAATTCAAGCATTTTTCCAAGAACTATTTCTTGTCTTGCTTTTATTTTTTCAGGTGCCTTATATTGATCATAACCTTCTGGTCCGTGTGTTATAGCAGCTAATACTGCGCATTCAGCAATTGTTAATTCTTTAACATCTTTACCAAAATAGTTATATGAAGCTGTTTGAACACCATATGCTCCATCACCTAAATAAATTATATTTAAATACATTTCCATTATTTCTTCTTTTGTTAGCCATGTCTCAACTTGTACAGCTCTTATCCATTCTCTAACTTTTCTAATAGGGTCATTCTTCTTATCACCAGTAATATTTTTAACTAATTGTTGTGTTATTGTACTACCACCAAATCCAGAATTACCACCATTAAATATATATTTAAATATTGCTGCACCAGTTCTTTTTACATCAACACCGAAATGCTTTTCAAATCTCTCATCTTCTATTGCTATAAAAGCTTTCGGCAAATATGGTGACATATCAGTTAATTTAGCAATTACCCTATTTTCTCCACCATGTACTGTTGCATATTCATTACCATCTTTATCATAAATTATTGTTGTTAAATTTGAAAATACTAAATCTTCTTTTGTAAGTCTTTCAGTTCCACCTATTATTCCAAATAGCATTCCTACTACAGCAATAACAGCTATAATAAATAAGATAAGTAATACTCCCATTATTCTTTTAAATACTTTTTTCTTTTTGCTAGTTTTCTTTTTGTCTGTTTGCTTCATATGTTTTCTATTTTTGCTACGTCTTAATTCTTTTTCATTTTCTTCATTATAATTTTTATCCATAAAAATATACCTCCATATTTTTTAACATATATATTATATTATAAATATACAAAAAATCAAATAGTATTTTGAAAAAAAATATATGTTTTTATGTCAACTTTTGTTCGAATTTAATTTTATTGCTTATTTTATAGAAAAAGTTGATTTTTAAGTACTTTCAAAATTTGCTGTTTTTAGTAGAACATTTGTTTTATCCACATATTCACATGTTTATCCACAGTTTTTAGTTGATTTTTACTTTTATTCTTGTTATTTAGTTTATTTTATTAGCAGTTTACATATTTTATTTATTTTGAGTTTGTTCGTAAACTTCCAATTCCATAAAATTCGTTATAACTTTAACACCTTGTTTTATTAATTCATTTGTATATATATTTCTTATATTAAATATATCACTTGGAAAAACAATTATCTCTCTACCCTGATCTAATGCAAAATCAATTATATACATAACTCCATCCTGTAAATCAGTTTGTATAAGCATTATCTCATTACTAATTCCTGTTAACAACCTATTTCTTTCAATTATATTGTTTTTACTATTTTTTACATAATGCTCATATTCAGATAAAATTAATCCTGTCTTTAAAAAGAATTTTTCATTTATTCCACTTGATAATATCATAATATTATTTTTGCAATTTTTATAAATATATTTATCTGATTTAATCATTCTTGAAACAATAGATATTTTATCATTAGATATATTCTGAGAAATGTATTTTATTAACTCTATTCCATATTCATCTATATTTAATCCTTGAAAAATTGTTAAACATTTCTTATTAATTAACTCTATATCACCTAAATAATATAACAAAATAGGCGGATTGTATATCTTTTTTAATAAATATGGATAATTATTATCTAACATAGTTATTATTTTTATTCCCCTTTTTTTGTTATATTCATATATCTCATTTGCCTTTATCATAAATTGTTTGTCCCTAAATGCATTTACTTCTTTTACACTAAAATTATATTCATAAATTAATATATTATTAGACAAATTATATATTTCTTTAATATTTCTATATTTATTTATCAGTTTTAATTTCTTTATATATTCAATATCTAAAATTTTAAGCCATATCCAATATTTATCCATCAATTCTCCTTTTGGTATTTTTTAACAATTATATATTAAATATATGTATTTTACAATGGATAAAAGAAAAAAACTACAATTTAAAATATGTAGTTTTTTGTTATTTATATTAATAATATACTTCTACCAAATACAGTCCATGTGCTGGTAGTGTTTTACCTGCATTTTCTCTTTTTTTAGATTCAATAATTACTGGTATATCTTCTGGTTTGATTTTACCTATTCCAACATCTAATATAGTTCCACAAATTATTCTTACCATATTATACATAAATCCATTTCCTTTTAATGTTATATATATTTTTTCATTAGAATATTCTAAATTAGCTTCATATATTGTTCTAACTGTATCCTTACTACATGTACCAGATGATTTAAATCCTTTAAAATCATGTGTTCCTTCAAAATACTTTAATGCTTTTTTCATATCATCAATTGATAACTCTTTAGGATAATGAAATTCTCTTTCCCTATTTATAGCACTTGCATATTTTGAATTATTAATAACATACATGTATTTTTTACCTTTACATGCATATCTTGCATGGAACTTATCATCTACCTCTTGTGCATCTTTTACTACTATACTCTTTTTTAAATGTGCATTTAATGCAATAGGTATCTTATGTACATCTATATCAGATTTTATCTTAAAATTAGCTACTTGTCCATATGCACATACACCTGCATCTGTCCTTCCAGATGAATTAACAATAACTTCTTCTCCCGTAACTTTAAAAATAGATTTTTCTATTTCACTTTGTACACTAGTTTTATTTGGTTGTCTTTGCCAACCACAATATTTACTTCCATCATATTCAATTATTATTTTTATATTTCTCATTATTTTACTCCATTTCTTGCTACTTTAATATTATACTTTATATCTAATTTTATGTCAAATATTTTATGTAAACCATTTACTTTTCTTGATATTTATAGTATAATATATCAGCAACCAATTATATTATACAATGCTTAAAATATATTATAGAAGCAAATAATCTACAATTATTTATTAATAAAGGAGGAATTTGAAATGGTAAGAATTATTACTGGTCTTCAATTTGGTGACGAGGGGAAAGGTCGTGTAACACATTTCGAATCAAAAAAAGCAGATATGGTTATACGGGCAACAGGAGGAAACAATGCAGGTCATACTGTTGTAGCAAATGGCAAGAAATTTGCTATGCATCTTCTGCCATCATCAATAATTCGCAAAGATGTTGTTTCCATTATAGGAAATGGTGTTGTAATTGATCCTAAAGTGTTAATCAATGAAATTGTTGAAATGAACAACAACGGAATCGAAATCACTCCTGACAATTTTAAGATAAGCGACAGAGCACATATTATTATGCCGTGGCATAAGGATATGGATGTTATCCTTGAAAAGCAAAAAATGAACCCTATTGGTACAACCAAAAGAGGTATTGGACCTTGCTATGCAGAAAAGTGCTTACGCACTGGAATTCGTGCATATGATTTAACAGATCCGACAAGCTTAATGTACCGAGTTGTTGATTCAGTATCATACAACAATGTCTTTTTGAATCATTTCGGCTATAACTTAAGCTCTCAATATGCACTGGATAAATACGTTGAATACGGCAAGTTTTTAAAGCCATTCATTTGTGACATTCATTCAATTGTTCATGACGCTTTATCAGCAGACAAGAACATTTTAATTGAGGGCGCTCAGGCTATGTATCTTGACATTGATCACGGCACATATCCGTACGTAACATCTTCAAATTCTGCATCACCTGGAGCTTGTGTCGGCGCCGGAATTGGTCCTAAATACGTCTCAGAAGTAATAGGAGTTATGAAAGCCTATACATCAAGAGTCGGAGAAGGTCCTTTCCCTACAGAATTAAAGAACGAAATAGGTGATAAAATCAGAGACCTTGGACATGAGTTTGGTACAACAACAGGTAGACCAAGACGCTGCGGCTGGCTTGATTTAGTTATGATAAAACAAGCTGTAGATGTAAATAGCCTTACTTGTCTGTGTGTCAATCATCTTGATACAATCGGTAAATTTGATGAAATTCAGGTTTGTACAACTTATTCATACAAAAATGAAACAATAAACTATGTACCTATTAATTTGGAAAATTGTACTCCTGCTTCTTATCACATGTTCAAAGGTTGGGATACTTCAAATGCAAAAACATATGAAGACTTACCTGAAAACGCTAAATTGTTTATTTCTTTGATTGAAAAATACACAGGTGTTCCGGTAAAATACATCGGCATCGGCCCTGACGAAAATGACACAATTATAAGGTAAAACAAAAAGGAACTGAGAAAAATGAATTATATTCACTTTTCTCAGTTCCTCTTTTTATACATAGTTATTAATTTATTCTACTGGAGTTTGTTCTACATTTTCAGAAACCTCAGATGTAGCTTCTCCATTATCTGAAGTTTGTACTTGCTGCTCACTTACAATAGAGCTATCAGAAGTTCCTCCGTCAGTTAAATCAACATTTTCTTCAACTGGAATAACATATATTAAACTTAATGTAAATGTAACTACCATAAATGCAATACCAGCTACTATTGTTATTCTACGAAGTGTTCCTTCCTTTGATCTATCTTTACTATTATTTAAATAACCTTCACTAGCATTTCCACCAGAAATTACAGTACCTGCTCCTTCTGATTTTTCAGATTGCATTAACATTAGCGCTATTAACATAACTGATATTATACCATCTATTGCTAATAATATATATTTTATTACTTCCATCATATACCTCCTAAAATTACACCTATAAACATGGTATTATACTAATTGTAATATAACCATTTCTGCATTATCGCCTTTTCTAGGTCCAATTTTGATTATTCTTGTATATCCACCAACTCTTCCTTCATATCTTGTAGCTAATTCGTTGAATATTTTTGAAGTTATATCAATAGTATTACCATCTTTATCTGCAATTTTATCTAATTTTTTCATCATTAATCTTCTTGCAGCTAATCTTGATGGCATATCTTTTTGTACTTCTTGTTCTGTAATTTCTCTTACAATTTTATAATATGTATTTCCATTTTTGCTAGTTGCTTTTTCAGTAACTTTCTTTCCATTACTATCTAATTTTGGTTTACTAATTTTAACTTTAGCCATTTCAAAATTTTTGCCTTCTTTTACACCTAATGATATTAAAGAATCAACTATAGATTTAACTTCTTTAGCTTTAGCCTCAGTTGTCTCTAATTTTTCATTTAATAATGTTTGTGTTACTAATGTCCTAAGCATTGCTTGTCTGTGACTTGCAACTTTGCCTAATTTTCTTTGTGCCACTTTTTTTCACCTTCCTTTATATGATTATTCTTCTTCACTTGCAAAGTTTAATCCTAATGACTCCACTTTATGTAATACCTCTTCAAATGATTTTCTACCTAAATTTCTAACTCTTAACATTTCACTTTCTTGTTTATTTACTAAATCACCAACTGTATGAATACTTGCTCTTTTCAAACAGTTATATGATCTTACAGAAAGATCTAAATCTTCAATAGGCATTTCTAATAATTTTTCTCTTTCATTTTCTTTTTGTTCTAATATTACATCTAAATTTTTAGTTGTTTCTGATAAATCAATAAATAATACTAAATGATCACATAATATTTTTGCTGCTAAACTTAAAGCATCATCTGGACTTATGCTTCCATCTGTCCATAATTCTAATATTAATTTATCATAATCATCAGATGAACCTAGTCTTGTAGTATCAACTCTATAGTTAACCTTTTTAACAGGTGTAAATATTGAATCAATTGCTAATATTCCAAGAGCATCTTCATCAGATTTATTTCTTTCAGCTGGTGTATATCCTCTACCACTTTCAGCTTTTATTTCAATGTGTAAATTGCCACCTTCACTTACAGTAGCAATATGTAAATCAGGATTTAATATTTCTACATCACCTGGAACAATTATATCTCCAGCTGTAACTTCACATGGTCCTGTTACATTAATTAATAATTCTTTTTGTTCTTCATCTGGAATTTTTAATCTTACTTCTTTAAAATTCAAAATAATTTCTAAAACATCTTCTACAACATTTGGTATTGTACCAAATTCATGCATAATACCATCAATTTTAATTTTTGATATTGCTGCACCAGGTAATGATGATAATAGTATTCTTCTAAAAGAATTACCAAGTGTAAGTCCATACCCTCTTTCTAATGGTTCACATGTGAAACGAGCATAATTTGTTTCTAAATTAATTTCCTCACATTCGATTTTTGGCTTTTCAAATTTTCTCATAAATATTTAACCTCCTAAATAATCTTTAAAATTTATTATATTACTTAGAGTAAAGCTCAACAATCAAGTGTTCTTCAACTGGTAAATCTATTTCTTCCCTTGTTGGTAATGATGTAACTTTACCTATATAATTTTCTATATCTGCTTCTAACCATGATGGTATTGTTTTTTTAGCGTTTATTGCTATGTTATCTTTGAATATTACGTCTTGTCTGCTATTTTCTTTTAATTCTATAACATCATTTACTTTTAATAAATATGATGGTATATCACATTTTTTACCATTAACTAAGAAATGTCCATGGCTTACTAACATTCTAGCTTGTGGTCTTGAACTTCCAAAACCTAATCTGTATACTACATTGTCTAATCTTGTTTCTAATATTTGTAACAAGTTTTCACCTGTAATACCTTTTTTAGATGATGCCATTTCAAAATATTTTCTAAATTGTGATTCTAATACACCATAAAATGATTTTGTTTTTTGTTTCTCTCTTAATTGCATACCATATTCTGATAATTTTTTTCTTCTTTGTCCATGTTGTCCAGGTCCATAAGCTCTTCTAGTAACAGAACATTTATCAGAATAACATCTTTGTCCTTTTAAGAATAATTTTTGATTTTCTCTACGACAAATACGGCATGACTCTTCTGTATATCTTGCCATTTAATTATTACACCTCCGTTTTTTATTATACTCTTCTTCTTTTTGGTGGTCTACAACCATTATGTGGAATTGGAGTAACATCTTTAATTATTGTTATTTCTAATCCAATTGCTTGTAATGCTCTAATTGCAGATTCTCTACCAGAACCTGGTCCTTTTACAAATACTTCAACAGATTTTAGTCCATGTTCCATTGCTACTTTACCTGCAGTTTCTGCTGCCATTTGAGAAGCAAATGGTGTGCTCTTTTTAGAACCTCTAAAACCTAATCCACCAGCACTAGCCCATGAAATTACATTTCCTTGAGTATCTGAAATTGTTACAATTGTATTATTAAAACTTGAATGAATGTGTGCACATCCTTTATCAATGTTTTTACGTACTCTTCTTTTTGTAGTACTTCTTTTACTTGTAGTTTTTGCTGCCATTTAATCTTCCCTCCTTATTTTTTCTTGCCTTTACTTACTAATTTTCTAGGACCTTTTCTAGTTCTAGCATTAGTTTTAGTTCTTTGACCTCTTACAGGTAA
>CAZFOR010000041.1:0-10896 GCA_964520895.1 uncultured Eubacteriales bacterium
GACCTTCGGGTTATGAGCCCGACGAGCTACCAACTGCTCTACCCCGCGATATGTTTAATGCTTTTATAGTATAGCCCTATTTGGTGCGTTTGTCAACACCATTTTCTGAATTTTTCTCAAAAAAGTACATATTTTTCAAATATTACATAATAGAGCTATACATTATTTTCTATTTTACTACTTTACCTATAATATAGAATTTATCATCCTCTTTAACTGTTATATCTTCATACTCTTTATTATATGCTTTTAATAAAGTTTTAGAACCATTATATTTAATTTCTCTTAACATAATCCTATTATTAAACAAAAATAATCCAAGATCTCCGCTATCTAATGGTGTCCCAGTATCAATAAACACATTACTTCCCATCATATACTGTTTCTCCATACTATCATCATCAACAATAATACACATCAAATTACCTTCACAATCCTTAGGTCTTTCAACAAACTCAATTAAATTAACAAGTGGTACCTTATTATATGGTATATATTTAACATAACCATACTCCTCTTGTTTCTCATTTAATGTTTGTCCAGTATATGTAGCAAATTGTTCACCAGAAACTCCTAATGCTGTACATATTGATTTAAGAGCCTTATAGCTTGGATTTCTTTGACCATTTTCAATATGGCACAAATGCCCAACATCAATACCAGTCAAAGTAGACAATTTTTGTAAAGACATCTTTTTCTCTTTACGAATATTATTAATCATTTTACCAATCATAAAATTTCTCCTTAACACAAATTTATTTTATATATATCATCTGCATATACATTATATACAATATTTTACTTTTTGTCTAGTAGTAAAACATTTGCTTTTTTGTCAAATTGACTTGAATATATTTTACATATATGATATATTGCCAATAGGACAAGGAGTGTTGTAAATGTTTAAAAACAATATTTATAATATACGAAAAGAAAAAAACTTAACATTATCTCAATTATCTAAATTAACAAATCTATCAATAGGCTATCTATGCCATTTAGAGAATGGTTCAAGAACTAATCCCTCAATGAATACAATGGAAAAAATATGCAAATCACTTAATAAATCTATTCAAGAAGTGTTTTATCTTTAACATTTTTGAATATATTTTAATATGCCTCAAAAAATAGGTTAATCCTTTACATAATTACGCATTTTTGTTGAATTATGTAATATTTTGTGGTATTATTAATTATAGGGAAATAAAATAAAAAATAAATATATCAAAGATTATTAAGTTAATTTCATATACACATATTTAAGCAAATATACATGTATAAAAATTAACAAGATTGGGGTTAATATGAATCAAATATTATATGTTAAAAATAGAAAGAATATGAATACATTAATAATTATATTATGTGTAATACTAATTCTTTGTATTATTTTTTTATCAACAATATTTTCAATTATGAATATAAATAACACAAAGATATTATCTGGTATACAAATATCAAGTATTGATGTATCAGGTTTATCTAAAGAAGATGCAACATTAAAAATAGAAAAAGAATTCATGCTTATGGATACACCTGAAAATATAGATATTTTAGTTAATAACCTAAAATACACTATTCCAGTAAAAGATTTAGGTGTAACAATAGATTATAATAATATGGTAAATAACGCATATAACATTGGTAGAGATAAAAACTTCATTTCAAATAATTTCGCTATATTACAAACATACTTAGTAGGTCAAAACATACCTTGTATATGTAATATAGATGAAGAAATGTTTGCAGATTTAGTAACAAAACTAAAAACAGATATATCAGAATCCTCTATTGATGATAGTTATGTAATAGATAATGAATACTTAGTTATAACCAGAGGTAAAGATGGAATATCGCTAAATGAAGAAAAACTAAAAGAAAGTATTAAAAACTGCTATATTAATAAAGACTTTTCACAAATTACTGCAACAGTTGAGCAAACAACTGCAAAACATATAGATATGGATGCATTATATAATGAAGTTACAAAAGCACCTGTTAATGCCTCAACAGTCACAGAAAACAATGTAATAAGTTTTAAAGAACATGTAGATGGTATTACATTTAATTTAGAAGAAGCAAAACAAATATTTAGTAATTCAACTGAAAGCATAGTTAAAATACCTTTAATAATTACAAAACCCGAAATAACTAGTGATAGTTTAGTAACAAATATGTTTAAAGATACTTTATCTACATTTTCAAGTAATTACAAAGAATCTGAAAAAAACAGAAGTGTAAATGTTAAATTAGCAGCAAAAAAAATAAACGGTATAATATTAATGCCTGGTCAAGAGTTTTCATATAACACTGTTGTAGGTGAAAGAACATATGCAAATGGTTTTAGAACAGCAACAATATATACATCTAAAGGTCATGAACCTGGAATGGGTGGAGGAATATGCCAAGTATCATCAACACTATATAATTCTGCATTACTTGCAAATTTAGAAATAACTGAACGTAAAAATCACATGTATTCAGTAGGATATGTTCCATTAGGTCAAGATGCTACTGTAGTATATGGCAGTATAGATTTTAAATTCAAAAACAATAGAACAACACCAATTAAATTATCTACAACTTGCGGTGGTGGAAAATTAACAGTTGATGTTTTAGGAACTAAATCAGAAAATGATTATGAAGTAAAAATCAAAAATGTTACAAATAGTACTAAAAAATACTCTACAACTACTATAAAAGATTCATCATTAGCATCTGGTAAAAGAGTAACAATACAAAGTGGTCAATACGGATATACAGTAAGTACTTACAAAATACTAAGTAAAAATGGAAAAGAAGTTAGTAATGAACTAATACATAAAAGTATATATAATCCACTAAATGCTACTGTAAAAGTTGGTACAAAAAAAGTAACTCAAGCTCCCGTAGTAGAGCCACCAGTTATCGCTCCTACTCCTAGTGAGACTCCTACACCAGTTGTACCAGATCCAATAGTTCCAGATCCTGCATTACCACCTGGTTGGGATGTTCCAGAAAATCCATTATCATAAACACACATAAGATGTATGTAAATAAAATTACATACATCTTATTTTTTACCTAATGTTATAGTTTCCTCAACAATATTATTATTTGAATCTATATATTTAATCACTATATTGTCCAATGGTTTCTTTGTATACAAGTACCTTCTAAGCTCAATCATTGTGTTTAATTCATTGTTATCTATGCTTATTAGCATATTCCCCACACGTAATTTTGAAGCCTTTAAAGGACCGTTTTTGTCAATATTAGCAACACATATTCCAGTATCAATAGTTCTGCTAGAATCAATATATTTTAGTAACTTATTATCATAAGCAAATATACCTAAATATGCTTCTTCAAAGCTATCATTATCAACGTATTCCTGAATTATAGGCTTTACAATATTAATTGGTATAGCAAACCCAATACCCTCAGCTTCTGTCACTTTAATTGTATTAATACCTATAACTTCACCCGATTCATTAATTAAAGGCCCACCACTATTACCAGGATTAATACTTGCATCTGTTTGAATTAAGTCTTGCATATATCCAATAGTGTTATTTTCTGTTATCTTTATAGTTCTATTAAGAGCACTAACAATTCCAGAAGTTATAGTCCTTTGAAAATCTAGTCCTAGTGGATTTCCTATTGCATAAACATCATTTCCTAATTTCAAATTATCAGAATCACCTAATTTTGCACTAGGTAAATTACTAATATCTATTTTTATAATTGCTAAATCAAGTACAGAATCAATCCATTTAGTTATTCCGTTATATGTGCTTCCATTATTTAAAGTAACATATACTTTATTATTAACCTTACCTGCCACATGTTGATTTGTAACAATATATCCATTACTACTTACAATTATTCCGCTTCCCATATTCATACTACTAGTATTATTTTGTTCAAATAAAGTATTTGTATCAACACTTAGTACTGATATACCAACTACTGAATCTATACTTTTCTCAAATACATCTGCCTCATCATCTTGATTAACTTCATTTTCTATATTTGAACTCCCGTCATTTTGCTCATAACTAATTTTTTGATTAACATTATTATTAACTTGATTACTATTAGTCATAATAATATATGTTAAACTAAATGTAATAATAGAACTAATACATGAAAAAATTATCACAGTTAATACATTGTTTTTCTTTTTATAAGTATACATATTTTCACCCTTAGATTTATTATTAACATTTTTTACTAATTTAAACAAAACAAAAGAGATATTTTGAAATTAATCAAAACATCTCTTCTTAATTACTATTTAATTATTAATGTGTTCCAACAGTATCTTTACCATTATTTAATTTAGCTTCATATATAAATACTGATGCATAATTTCTTGAACTTGGTAAATCTTTTACTACTCTTCCATTTGGCAATTCTATATCTCTATTTGCTTGCCATCCTTCTTTTTGATATTGTGTACTACTATTTGATAATTGATATGATAAATACTCATTTCTTGTTCCATCATTATAGTTTGTTTTGATTTCAAAGTATACTATTACATATCCATCTTCTTCTATTGTCTTATTTCCTTTTACAAATGTACTTGTTGATGGTAATCTATACTCTCCATACCAATTTGATATTCTACTTACAATATTATTTTCACTTCCTGCATTTGCTACTAATGTACTTCTATTTGTTGTACCATAAGTGTTTTCATTTAAATAATTTTGAATATTATCATATCTTAATCTTGTTGCTTCATTTAAAATTACTTTTCCTACTGTTCCTATTCCTACTGTACTGTTATAGTTATACCAATATCCTGCTGGTCCATAACCATTTACTTTTCTCATTGTTCCATTCTTATATGCATTTAACACATTTCTTGTATTCGTTATTAAATCACTTTCAATGTATGGCAATTCTCCCTCTTTTGTTAGATTTGTTGTTAAACTAAATGTGCTTGCTGAATTTAATAACTCTTTATTTCCTTTTGAATTTGTGTAATATACATCCACTTTATCTTCTTCTTTTATTTGATATCCATTTGCTGCTTTTTTACTTACATAATAGAAATGTGGTATTATTTCTATTTCGTTACTCTTTGTTCCTTTTGTACTTAATGAGAATTTAAATTTATATCCTAATTTTGCTGCATAAGTATAGTATTGATTTAGTATGTTGTCACCTTTCTCTGGGAATGGTAATTGATCTATACTTTCTCCTGCAAATCCTGTATTCATAGTATTTTCAAATGATGGGTCATCTGTATATTCTAATTTAAAGTTATATACCCTTCCTACTACATCTACTGGTATATGCCAATATGCTCTATAGTCAACATTTTCATTACTATATATTTTTCTTGAACCATCTTTGTTTGCTTCTTCTATTCCTAATGTATCCCTATCTGATGGTTGTTGGTCATTTTCTGCTATTACTCTTAGCATTATACTATTTGCACCAACATATAATCCTTCATCTACCCATACTGGTATTTTAAATGTTACATCTCCATTCCAGTCTGTATCTAAATATGATTCAATATTGTACCATGTATTTGCACTTAATAATTGATAACTATTCGAATTTTTAGCTTTAATGTATACATCAAACGGTACTTTTATTTCAGTATCTTTCATATACTCACTATAATTATTATTTCCATAACCATCAATATTTCTATGTTGTCCCCATAACCAGAAGTTTATTGTAAACTCTTTATCTAATACAATTGTATTTCTTGCTTCATCTGATATATTGATTTTTTGATTATATTCTTGATCATCAGATAATTCTGCTCTTATATATACTGGTGTATGTACTATTACATCATTTACCATGTTTATATCTGGTGTATTATCTATATCTGATGCTCTATTTTTATTACTAAATCCTTTTATAGTTGTTACTATATCATTACCTTTTTCTTGACTATATCTATCTTGTGATACATATCTTATTCTACTTTGAGTTGTATCATACTTTTTATTTTTAAAATAGATTGGTATTTGTATATTTCTTTTATCAAACTCTTTATCGCCTGAAACTTGTTTATTTATGTTTGGTCTTGTTCCATCTTTATCTTGCCATGTTTCACCAGCTACTATTGTTTCTCCATTTACAATTAATTTATCATTCTTAACTTGTATTTGTGGTACTGCTGCTTCTGCATTTGTTTTATATGTTGAATTCCAATTTGACTCAAAGTCATATGTTGAGACATCATAATCTGCTGAAGTTCCTGGTGATAACACTACTGATTTATTACCTGTAGTTACTGATGTTGCAAATGTATTACTAAAATGAAAATTTAGATGATCAGCCTTTGTTGTATTTATCCATTTGTCTATATCTACAGTATTTCCATTCCATTGAACATTTCCACTATTAACTAATATACTATTTTCTATATATGCTGTATTTATTCTATATATTTGATAACTGTTAACTGTCCAATAACTGAATTCTCTATTTATTGTATATGTAAATGTATGACTAGCTGTTCCACTATGTCCTGAGCAATAACAAGTACATCCATCTATTTTCCCCGTATGAGTCTTTTTACAATCTGGTTTGCATGAATCATTATGTCCCAAATCATGACCTCCACCACATTCGCATCCACTACATTTCCATGAAAAACTAAATGGTACTGTTACTTTAACTGTATAATCTCTATTTCCACTTACTTTTTGCACTTCTGCATTATATAAAAATTCATTTGCTTTTGCATTCGCATACACTTCTTCATGTGTTGGTATTCCGTTATACACATCATATAGCTGACTATCCTTTCTTTCTGATGCAATTAATCCTCTTGCATTATTATCTAAATCCTCCATTTCAAAATCTTCAACTGTATCTACCTCTACATTTTTTCCATATTCCGCAATTATTGTTAAATCATAATTTAGTATATCAGGACTTCTTTTCGTATATCCACTTCCCACGTGATATTGCACTCCTGAAACTCCATCTAGGTTTAAAAGGTATGATGCTGACAATTTATATTCTCCTATTTCACCAGGTAATGGTATTGCATTTATACCAGATATATCTGTTCCTTTTGGAAACTTGTATGTTGTTGGATTACCTATATTTATTTCTGTAGCACTAGCAGGTCTATTTAATGCAGCTACAGCTGTTGAGGCATTAGGTACATTAGTAGATGATTGTTTCAAACATGTAGAGCTATTATAGTTTGCATGTCCTCCTATATCTTGTTTATAATATACAGTTACTGTTATTTGTTCTCCAATAGTAGGTTGTGGATCATTATACTCTGCTATTACTGTTATATCATTATTTATTACACCAGGATTTCTCGTTTTTGTATTTCCATCAACATGCCAAACTTCTCCATCACTAAGTCCTAATATATATGATGCTGATAATTTATGTTCCCTTCCATCTTTACTTTCACCTGCACTTATTACTGAAGGTAATGATATACCAGCATGTTGAGCTCCAGTTATATCTGTTTGGAATTCACTGGATACTAAATTAGTTCCTTCTTTAAAATAATATACACTTGCATTTTTTACATCTGTTGAACTTGTATTTAAACAAGTACTAGAATTATATTCTGAATGCATATCACTAGCTCGTTTATAATATATTGTTACTTTAGGTATATGTTCACTTTCTCTTTCATATTCAAAATATATTGTTTTGCTACCAGAAACATTTAAGAGATCTTGATATCTTACATAAAAGCCATCATGATCTACTATCTTTACATTTTTATGTAACAATTCATTGCCAACATATTCATTTGTATCTCCATCGACATAATATGATTTTAAACATTTTGAATATGTTACTCCATTTAATGTTAATGGTACATCTTGCGCCCAATATTCAAATGTCATTCCATCTCCTACTGCTCCTGCATAATCTCTATAGATTACTTCATGTGTAGATGCATCTATATATCTTACATTTATTCCATATGCATCTAAATTAACATATATATGTACATCGTCTGATAAATATATTGTCCTATCTGTTATATCATTTAAGTTATAACCATCTATTTTATTCTTATGATCTTGTGGATTATTCCCCCCATAACTATATGATGATCCTGTTGCCAGATAGTTTTCATATCCTGGCAATTTACTCCACATAGAACCATGTAGAGAAAATGTTTGTGTTGTATTCATTGGAAAATTACCAATTTTTTCTTCAAATACTTTTTCTCCATTAACATAGTAATGTGCATCTACCTTACACGTTCTGTATTGTGCGTAGATAACTATATCTTCATTTACTTGTTCTATCGTTTGAGTATATGCTCCATCACCTACATTACAATAATCACCTTTTGTATATCTTGCATTCCAATCTCCGTACACTTCATTACCAGGTTTTCCTACTCTAAAAAATGTACATATTAAATCATTGTACTCTGGATATCCAGGTATATCACCGTAAAATTGCTTAATATATGAACTACCTGAAAGAACACTTGCTTCATATTCTGGTCCTCTAATTAGGTTTCCATCTTGATCTATAAATTTAATATATATGTCTCTTTTTCTAGCTGGCTCATTATATATTTGATCCCATCCATTATCTTGTTGACCACTACCAGGATCAGTATAGTATAAATTACCTGCCACAAGGCTTATAGGGGATGCAATATTTGATATACCCCCTCCGTTAGCTAAAGCATCGTATAGATCTCTTGATAATCCCCATCTATATCCGCCTGTTCCAGAATTTGTATACGACATAATTGAATACATGTTTATTACACAACCATATTCTCCTGAAGTAACTGAGTTTGCCCAATAATCTCCTAATATTCTTGCTATAAAGTCTCTTGTTTCTTCTTTTGTAGGTGTTAAATGAGTTGTACCTTTTTCACTAACAAATCCTCCTTTATACCAATTGTAATGCTTGTATAATGCATTTTGTTCATCATATTTTACTACATTAGGCCAATCTGTTGCAAAATCAAATGGTTTCTCCCTGTACTCATACCCATATGGTCTTATTATGTCCATACCATTTTGTATATTATTACCTGCTGTATCATAAATCTGTATAATGTATACAGTTCCACAACCGCCACCCTCGTCTCCATATATTCTCCAATCTTTATTTGTTGGACCATAACTACCAGAATTACCTCTTCCAGTAAAAGAATCAATAGTTGCATTTACTACCAAATAGGTACATATTATTAGTAGTAAAGCTAATACTGTTGATACTAATTTTTTCATAATTTATTCCTCCTTAAAATAGTGTAGAAAGATTATTTATTACTTTTGCTGCTTCAGCTCTTGTTAATTCACCTTTTGGTTTAAAACTCTTATCAGGATAGCCGTTAATAATACCGTATTTTATACATATATTTACATATGGTGAAAATGCTTCTGATATTTCTGATGAATCAGTGATATTCCCAAGGTGTGATGAAACACCTAAATCAAGATTTGTTATATCCTTATTGTATGTCATAGCGACTATTGCTGAAAAATACGCCATTTCTTCTCTTGTAATACTTCTTTCAAGTGTTTCGTAACTAGTATATTCTAAAAATTTTTTAAAATTTGCTATATTATTAAGTTTTACAACATACTGATACGACCAATGCTCGCCATTTGTAGGTTCTTTATAATCCGAAAATGCTCCATCAGTTTGCACTACTATTTTTATAAATTCACCTACTTTTACTGATTGCTCTGGTCTAAAAGTACCATCCGGATAACCATTAATTATCTTTTTCTCTGTTAGCCTCATAATATATTCATATGCCCAATGTTCCTTTTCTAAATCTGTATAAGCTATTGCCATACAATTAGTTACAATAGTTAAAGTAATAATAAACATTACTACTAAAAATTTTGTAACTTTTTTCAAATAAATTTTACTATTCAAAATAACCCCTCCTATTTATACTATTTATACTCTTTATACAAAAATAACATTATAGTATTTAATTGTCAATTACTTTTTTATTACAATTTTATTACAATTTTATTTATTATTTATAATTACCTAGGGAATTATAAATAATAAGCACATATGTTTTTTGCAAAAAATTTATAAAAAATTTGTATAACATAAAAATGCTTGACATATTATGTAAACGGTGATATAATTATTTCGGAATAAAATAATTATATCTACTATTTAATACTTTATTAAGGAGGTAATTACTATGAAAAAAACTTTCACATTATTACTCACATTATTACTGACATGTTCAGTATTAGCTTCAGCCAGTTCCATTTATTATGAAACTTTAACTTGTCCTTATTCGGATGTCCCGGAAAGTCATTGGGCACACCAAGACATTAGCTATTTGAGTCTTGCTCGGATAATTAATGGTTATCCGGATGGTACTTTTAGACCAGAGCAATCAGTAAAAGTAGGTGAATTTATAAAAATAGTAGTGCAAACTGATGGAGCATTTTCGGATTATAAAGAACCTACAAATGGCGAGCATTGGTCGTATCAGTATGTTGTAAAACTTAATAATATAGCAAATTTTTGGAAATTTTCAGAGTATACTAGTTACGAGACACTTGAAAGAAATATTACAAGAGAAGAAATGGCATATTTTTCTGCAATACTTGCTATGGCCTACAATAAGAATATGACAAATCTTGATTTGGGTATTTCATCACATCTTGGAAATATTGCTGATTCATCAGAAATATCAGAAACATTTTCACCATATGTAAATATATGTATAAAATATGGTATTGTTAGAGGCTATCCTGATGGCACTTTTAAACCTAAAAATGAATTAACAAGAGCTGAAGCAGCAAAAATAGTTAACAGAGTTTCGGATATAACCAAAGACAGAGAACCCACTATATAAGTGGGTTCTCTGTCTTTGGTTTATACTGATATGGTGACGCATATGGGAATCGAACCCATGTCTTAGCCTTGAGAGGGCCATGTCTT
>CAZFOR010000042.1:0-10120 GCA_964520895.1 uncultured Eubacteriales bacterium
ATTGAGATGTTATCATATTTAACTCTAAAATTTTTCATACTTGTTACTCCTTATTTTGTTTTTATTTCTAATAATATTTTTTTATATTTTTATCAAAACTTCTTAATTAATAAGTAAGTATAAACTCATCTTCTTCCAAATTAGTTCCAAATATATTTTTTATATTATTATTGCTTAAACTTATTTTCCACTCATTATTAATTTTATTTAATTTTATTTTATCATTTATTGTTATTCTTTCCTCAGTATCATTAATTATATTTATTAACTCATTTATATCTATTTGTATATTATATATATTACCAGATTTGTTATTAAACACTTTGTCAATCACATAATCATTTAAAATATTATCAATATCAATTCTCACTATCTTTATTTGTATAATAGCTTCATTTTCATTATTCATTGAATACTCTACTATTTCATATTTAAAATCCTTTAAAATCAAACTATATATATCAATATCATTTTTAAATGCATCTATTTTATCCTGTGAAATCTTTGTTCCCTCTGTTGTATATTGGTTAATATTATTAATATTTGATTGTTTCATTTGTGATAAAAATTGGTTTGTTAATATACTAACATTTTCATCTTTTGGTGTTTCAATATTATTACTACTTGTACCTACTTGTTTACTTGGGGATGTTTGGCTGGCTGTGTTATTATCACCATTATCTTCAATTACAGGTATATCATCATCACCAAACAAATCTCCTATTAAGAAAACAAATCGTATTACAAGAAATATTATAATTAATAATATTATTGCTACTATTCTTTTTGTTTGGGATGATGAATATTTAATCCTGTCAAAAATATTATAGTTATTTATATAATCATAATAATTGTCATAATTTTGGTCATATTTATTATCAGTATTATTTGTAGTATAACGTATATTTGCATTGTTTGCGTTGTAGTTAATTGGCTGAGTAGATGATTGTTTTGGAGTTATTTTTTCTCTTTCAATTCTAAGCTTTTCATCATAATTAGCTCTCTTTTTCTCATCAGATAAAATATCATGTGCATTATTTATTATTTTCATTTTTTCTTCTGCTTGCTGTTTGTTTTTCGCAATATCTGGATGATATTTTTTAACAAGTGTTTTATATGCATTTTCAATTATATCATTAGAAGCATTTTCACTTACTTGTAATACTTCATATAAATTTTCCACTACATCACCTACATTTTAACAATATCTAATATTTTTTGTTCTAACTCAAGAATTCTACCATTTAATTCTATAATCTTATTATCATTTTCTTCATTTTTCAAATCTTGTCTAATATATATTGTCATTTCATCTAATTCTTCTCTTAATGTTTCTAATCTATCTAATAATTCTAATCTTTCGTATTTGTATACATCTCTTGGCATCATTTCTCCAACTTTTTGTACTCTATCGTCTGTTATTTCATAAACGTCTCCAAAAAGTGGTATTTCAGCATCTAAATTATATTGCTCATAAATCTTATCAGACAATACCTTTTGACTTTCATATTCACCATGAACAATAAATATTTTCTTTAAAGTTTCCTTCATTTCACTAACTAATTGAAGTAGTGCCCCTTGGTCTGCATGACATGAAAATCCTTCAATATATTCTATTCTAGCATTAACTGATATTTCTTCACCAAATATCTTAACTCTTTTAGCACCGTCAACTATTCTTCTACCAAGTGTTCCTTCTGCTTGATATCCCACAAATAATACTGTTGAATTTTCTTTCCATAAATTATGTTTTAAATGATGTTTAATTCTACCAAATTCACACATACCACTTGCAGATATTATAATTGATTTTGTAACTGTTTCATTTAATGCTCTTGATTCTTCTGCTGTTTTAGTAAATTTAAGTCCAGGGAATTCAATAGGTATTTGTCCATTTTTGATAAATTCTTTTGCTTCATCATCAAAAATATCTATATTCTTTTTAAATATTTCTGTTGCAGATATTGCAAGTGGACTGTCTACATATACTGGTGTATGTAATAATGTTTCTATTTTTCCATTATATTCATCATTATCTAATAATTTACACTTAAATATTTCATACAAAATTTCTTGTGTTCTTCCTACTGCAAATGAAGGAATAATTACATTTCCACCTTTTTCCAAAGTTTCTGTAACAATATCTAAAAACATTTGACCTTTTGTTTTCACATCTTTATGTAATCTAGCACCATATGTTGATTCCATTATTAAATAATCTGCTTCATTTATTCTTTCCCTGTTTCTAATAATTGGACTATCATCTTTTCCAACATCACCTGTAAATACAAGTTTTTCTTCTTTGTTATCTTCATAAACCCAAACTTCTACCATGCTAGAACCTAACATATGTCCTGCTTCTGAAAATCTAACTTTTATATTTTCATCTATTTCTATTATTTCATCATATTTTACAGGATTAAATAATTTCAAACAATCTATTGCATCTTGTGCAGTATAAATTGCTCCTATCATATGTTTTCCTTCTCTTCTTCTTTTTTTATTTAACCATTCAGCTTCTACTTCTTGTATATGTCCACTATCCGGTAACATTATTGTACATAAATCATATGTAGCTTCTGTAGAAATAATTGGATTTGAATAACCTTCTTTATATAATTTAGGTATTCTTCCTGAATGGTCAATATGTGAATGTGTTAATAACACAAAATCAATAGATGTTGGGTCAAATTGAAACTCATCTGTATTTAACATTGTTTCCTTTGCCCTACCTTGAAATAGCCCACAATCTACTAAGAATTTTTTGTTTTTTGTTTCCACTAAAAAATTTGAACCTGTAACTGTCCTTGCAGCACCTAAAAAACTTATTTTCATACTTAAATCATTCCTCCCTTTATATTTTATTCATAATCTCCATCAACAGCATATACATCAATATCATCATCAGATATATTACTACTGCTTTTCTTTTTCTGTATATCTAACTCATCTGCAATTGGATTATTAAAATCACTTGTTTCTTTCTTTATACTTTCTTCATTAACTATATTTTCTTTTACAGTAGTTTCTTCTGCCTTACTTTCAATGTTTGTTCCCATTTTAATTTCTTGTAACTCTTCTTTTGAAATAAGAACTTGTCTAGGTTTACTTCCATCATATCCTGATATAATACCTCTTGCTTCCATTTGGTCTACAATTCTTCCTGCTCTTGCATAACCTACTTTAAATCTTCTTTGTATCATAGATGTAGATGCAGTACCTAGCTCTACAACTAAATCAATTGCTTGTGGTAATAAATCATCTGCATCACCATCATTGTTACCATCAGGTGATGGAACTTTATCACTATTTTCAATTTTATCTATTATATCATCATCGTAATTTGCTGTTTGATTTGATTTAATAAAACTTACAATACTTTCTATTTCTTTTTCAGAAACATAAGCACCTTGTAGTCTTACAGGTTTTGATTTACCTGTTGGATAATATAGCATATCACCTTTTCCAAGTAATTTTTCAGCACCCGCACTATCTAATATTGTTCTTGAATCTATTTGTGATGAAACAGCAAATGCAATTCTTGAAGGTATATTTGCTTTAATTATACCCGTAATTACATCAACAGATGGTCTTTGTGTTGCAATTACTAAATACATACCAGCTGCTCTAGCCATTTGTGCTAATCTACATATTGCATCTTCTACTTCATTTGCAGCAACCATCATTAAATCTGCCAACTCATCTATTATTATAACTATTTGTGGTAATATTCCTGGCTCATTTTCTTTTTTCAATAATTCATTATATCCTTTTATATCTTTTACACCTCTACCTGCAAAAAGATTATATCTTGATACCATTTCTTGTACTGCCCAATTAAGTGCACCTGCTGCTTTTTTAGGATCAGTAACAACTGGTATTAATAAATGTGGTATACCATTATATATACCAAGTTCTACTACTTTTGGATCTATCATAAGTAATTTTACTTCACTAGGTTTAGCTTTATATAATATGCTTGTAATCATTGTGTTTATACATACACTTTTACCAGATCCTGTTGCACCAGATATTAACATATGTGGCATTTTTGATATATCTGATATAACTATGTCACCTGCAACATCTTTACCAAGTGCATATGATGTTTTCGAACTAGCTGTTTGAAATTCACTACTTTCAATTAATGATCTTAATGTTACTATATCATTTACCTTATTTGGAAGTTCTATACCAACTGCTGCTTTACCTGGAATTGGTGCTTCTATACGAATATTTGATGCAGCTAAATTAAGTGCAATATCATCTGCTAATGATACAATTTTACTTACCTTAACCCCAATATTAGGTTGTATCTCATATCTAGTAATAGATGGCCCTCTTGATGCATCAACAACTTTTGCATCAACACCAAAACTGTTTAATGTTTTTTGTAATTTTTGTGCAGTGGCTTTCATCTCAGCACTACTTTCTTTTTTGTTATCACTTATATTTTTATCTAATAACTCAAGTGAAGGAAACACATATGTTTCTTCATGTTTTTCAATTTCACTATGTGAAATTCTCAATTCTTCTTTTTTCTGCATTTCTTCTTTTTCTTTTAATATTTGTTCTTTTGTTTTAACCTTAAATATCTCACTTAAATCTCCAACTTTATCTTCATTTTGTTTAATTACAGGTTCTGATTTTACTTGTATATCTTTAATATCATCATTTTTATCTTTGCTGTTTTTACCTAAAAAATCAAAACTAATTTGTGAATCAAACATTGGCTTTCTTTCTTTTGTATTTTCCTTTTCAGTTTTAACATATGATAATTTTTCTTCCTTTTTGCTCATTTTTTTCTCAGGTGTTTCATTATCTATAATTAATCCAAATAATCTTGCAAAAAAGTTTTTAATTGCAAGTAAAATAGTTTTAGGCATTATACCAGTTATAAGGATAAACATAATTGAAAAAAGTGCTATTAAAACTATCAAAGCTGGTATTTTACCAAACCACTGATAAAGTGGTGCTGCGATTATTCCTCCCATAAATCCACCATCTTTTAATAACACACCATTTTCATAAAATATTTTTATATTTTCATTTAAATCTATATTAGAATTAAATGAATAGTTTTTCCAAGATAAGAAACCTGATAATATACTAAATAACAAATATGATTGAACTAATTTTGACTTAATATATTTTTTCCCATTTATAACGCCATAAATACCAATTGCTAAAACAACAACTGGTATTAATAATTTTATATTACCAAAAAGCCCACCAAATATATCTGATATATATTTACTTATTTTTCCATCTGCATTTATGTACATTATTACACCTAGAAATACACCAACAAAACAAGTTATTAAACTAGTTATGTTTTTGCTCTCATAGTTTTTTGAATTACTTTTTGCATGACTACTTGCATGACTATTTTTATTTTTGCTACCTTTTGTTCTACCCAAGTCAAATCCCCCCAATCAATGAAAAAAGTTATGTTATTAGGAATATTACCAAAAAACATAACTTCTCAGATTTTATAGTTATCTTAATTCTCTTCTGTTATTTTCTATAATTTCAAGATTTGCAGTTAGAACTTCTTGTAATCTACCTAATATTTCATCAGCATATTCTTTTGTTCCTTGTGAAATTTCTTTTGACATAGCATTTGCACTTTCAATTATAGCTGCTTTTTGCTCATAAGCTTTTCTAGTAATTTCATGTTCGTCTATCATTGATATTATTCTATTTTCAGCTTCTTTCACAATTTCACCAGCTTCTTTTTGTGCATCTAATAATATTCTTTGTCTTTCTTCTTTTACCCATTTAGCTTGTTTAACTTCATCAGGTAATTTTAATTTTATTTCTTTAACAATATCTAATAATTCTTCTTTATCAAATAATGCTTTACTTGTAAATGGTAAACCACTTCCTTTGTCTAATATGTCCTCCAATTCGTCTAATAATGATAAAACTTCCATAAAATTTACCCCTTTCATTTAAATAAATACACTTTAACTTTCCCATATTTTCTAATATCTATGTTTTCGAATATTCCTATTTTGTCTGGAATATCTTCTAAATCACTTGTTTCTAACACGATTATACCATCTTGTTTTAACATGTTGTATTTAGAAATTTCTTCTATTGCTTTAATTCCTAATCCCATATTATATGGTGGATCTAGAAATATAACATCAAATTTTTGTTTGCTTACTTCTGTTACACATTCTATATAATCCTTATTTAATATCTTACATTTATCAATATATCCTGCTCTTTCTATATTTTGTCTTATTACATCACAAGCTTGTTTTGATTTATCACACAGTATTACATTTTGTGCCCCTCTACTTAATGTTTCTAAACCCAAGGCACCACTACCTGCAAATAAATCTAATATATCTTCATATACTATTTGCTTTGATTGTAATATATTAAATAATGACTCTTTTACTCTATCTAATGTTGGTCTTGTGTCATTACTTTCTAATGTTATTAACTTTAATCCTCTTTTTTCTCCTGATATTATCCTCATATATTCCTCTTTATACCTATATTTTAATATATTTTTTGAACTTGTCAATACAATTAACATAATTGTAAAGTATATTTAATATTTCTGTAATATTATTGTAATATATTGTAATATTTGATATATAAAAGGAGCAAAAACTAAATTTAGTCTTTACTCCTTTTATTAACCACTTATTATTGCTTGTGATGCTACAAAATAGCCAAAGCAATTAATACTCCACATTGTACTTTCCAGCCACATTTCAAATTGAATTTACCATTTTTTCCAATTCATGGGATATTTAAAATCCTCTTTCACTTTGCGTACAAAACTTTAAATTTCACATTTACATTCTTCATAATGTGTTTGCTCACTTAGCTCCTTTTCTTCTTCATATACCCTAAGTGCTTTACTGATTTTTTCCTCAGAAGTTAATTCTTGTGAATTTAAGATTTCAATTACTTTCTGAGTTGTCTCAATCCGTTTGTTTAAGCTATAACACATAATCACATCTCCTTTAGTAATATTACTTTACCATTGCTTGCATTAAATAAAAATCGTTATTTGTCTTTAATGCACCTGATGTTCTTCCAAGTTTTCTCCATCCTGAAGCAATTTTACTATCTACTAGTATTTCTAATTTATCATGTAACTCATTCAAATTTTTTCCTTCTACTTCTAAAATTTCATATTCCATATCGCTCGCACCTTTATCATTAGAATTGATAATTTTCTTTTTACCTTTTGGGTTATCACAAGTCTCACAATCTTCTGTGCAACCACACCCATAATGAAGACTACATTTACAACCATCACATGGACTTTTTCGAGTTAACTTTTCTTTCTCATCTTTCAGCATTTTTAGTGTTTTATCTACTTTTTCTTGATTAGATAATTCTTTTGATTCTAAAACTTCTATCAATTGATTTATCTCCTTAACCCGCTCTTTTAAAGTGTAATACATAATTACATCTCCTTTCATAATTCATTTTTTGTACGTTTAGTATACATAAGTTATTGTGTTTTGTCAACATAATTAATTAATATTCATGTATTGCAATATACAAAAAAAACATATATAATCAAGTAGAAAAAATAATTAGGAGGGGTTTATGAAAATTAAGTATTTGCAATTACAATATGGTGATAATAAAAAGAAAAGAGAAAAAAAGAAGCATCCTGTTTTAAGAATATTATTAATATTATTTGTTATAGGTATAATCCTGTTTGGAGCTGCTTTTGGAATAATAGGAAAAAAATATGGATATAAACGAACATTAGATAAAGGATTAGTAGTATTAACAGATATTTTAAATCCTGTTTTATACAAAACAACAATATTTTTTAATGAAAGAAAAGGTATAACAGATATTTACTATGGTTTGAATAAAGATTCTATTAGTACTTTAAATTACATAGATAATAATTTAACTGATACGACTATAGATCTTAATAATTTGCCACAAGATACTGATACAAAATTATTAATGAAATCTAGTAATATTGATAGATTAGTTAATTATCCTTCAGGTTATTATATTGACTTACCAAAAGATTTAGAATATGATTTTTCTTTATCAAAAGATTTTATATCAGCAAATAGCAATAACCTATATTTAAATATATCTATTGATGAGTCACCATATTTCGATATGTTTGAATATATTAATCATTATCAAAATAGATTCTATTTAGATGAAACTTATCAAAAAGAAAACAATATTGTTATAAATGAAAATAGATATGATGAATTTAATGGTAGAAAAGCTTTAATATTATCACTAACTAGAAATACTGATAATACAGAAACTTTAAATACATATACTTATGCATACATGAAACTATATAGTAGAACATATTTAAGAATTATGTTTAAAACAAATGAATTTAATGATAACTATATTAATACATATACTCAAATATTAAATTCATTTACTCAAATAAAAAAACAAGGTGTTGCAAAATATAATATTGATTTCTTCCCTACTGCAAATAGTAATTGGAATGAAAAAACAAGTAATTTATATAATCATTATTCAAATACTAATGACATTGATTTTGGAATTTTTGCTAAAGATGTCACTACTACTGGTATAAATGAAACAATACCAAATATTGAACAAAAAATAGAAAACAATTTTGATATAGTATTAATGTATAATCATCTAGGAGAAGAATTAAATATTGAAGGTATTAATACTATGGTTGCAAAAAACAAAACTATTGAATTTACATTACAGACTTGTCATGCTAATAACGAAAGGCTATTTGGCTATACACCTATGTTTGATATCATTGATGGCAAAAAAGATGACCAAATTATTAATTTAGCAAATCAATTAAAACAGTTAGATACACCAATATTATTTAGATTAAATAATGAAATGAATTCTGACTGGACTAGTTATTCTGGTATTATAACATTATCTGATCCTGAGTTATATATTGCTGTATGGCAAAGAATATATAATATATTTGAGCAGCAAGGTGTTAATAATTGTATTTGGATATATAACCCAAATGATAATAATTTCCCACCTTGTCCATGGAATAATTATTTAGCATATTATCCTGGTAATGATTATGTTGATATGATAGGTGTTACTGGGTATAACACAGGTACTTACTATTTTGCATCAAGAGGAGAAATTTGGAGAGAATTTGAAACTATTTATGATGAAATAAATGAAAAATATCAACCAATATTTAATAAATTTCCTTGGATTATAACAGAGTTTGCAACTAGCTCAGTAGGTGGAGATAAACCTGGTTGGATAACAAATATGTTTAATGCAATTGATAAATATCCAAATATAAAAGCTATGGTATGGTTTAGTTTTGCAGATTATGACCCTGATGTACCAGGAAATACACAAGTATCTAGACCTTATTGGTTAGATGAAACACCTGAAAGTTTAGAAGCATTTAAAAATGGATTAAATAAATTTAGAAATAAATAACACATTAAACATAGTAAACCCCAATTGTTAAACAAAAAGTTTAACAATTGGGGTTATTTTTATGTCAAAATATTCAAATAAACTTAAATCAGAAGTAATAAAGATAATGTAAAAAACTATACTTCTTAAATACTTTAGCGTCCTATATTTTCTATTCCAATTTTTCCTTTTTTCCAATTTTTACCTTCTTGAAATATCATCTCATAAACGTGGTAAAAACCGCTCAAAATTAACTCTTACTCCGTTTTCGAGCCTATGTCAGTTTTCAGCTATTGTATATGGCTCTGTGCTCGTTCCTGATCCATTTACTCGGACATTCGATTTTAAAACAACTACAGGACGCACACCCATAGGGCAGCCACTCTCGCCGCCACTGGAGCTGCACAAATATTCAGCGCCCACGCCGCCACCGCGCACACCCTCGCACACCGAAGCCCGCAATGTAAGAATTGACAGAGACGCAGCGAGACGCAACCCAGTAATATAAATTACTGCTATTTGCTTTATTTCTAAATAACATCTTGTATTCTTCTGTTGTATTTGCTATTTTATCTGTTCCTGCATAAAAGTAAAAATCACTTGTATGTGTTTCATCTTGACCTGTTATCTCATTATGAATTGGTGTTGGATTTGTATACCCATATCCTCCTTCACTACTACTTCCTCCTCCATATGCTGCCATATCACT
>CAZFOR010000043.1:0-10107 GCA_964520895.1 uncultured Eubacteriales bacterium
ATATGTTCCTGCTCCTGGTGTATATTTGATATACTCTCCTACTTGTACTGTCCCTGCTGCTACGCTGCTTAAATCTGCCATATTTAGCTCTGCTGCCCATCCAAACTCTTGCTCATTTGTTATATCTATATAATATAACTTTGCATCTTCTATTTTTAACTTTTCTTTATATCCTTCTGTTATACTTGGTATGTATTGTTTTAGTCCATCTCCTGTTGCATCTACTTGACTTTTATCATATGCTCCATTTGCATTTAGTTGTCTTTGCATTACATTTGTACTTAGTTCTTCTCTATATGTTGTCATATCATTTTTAAATACTGCTTCACTTGCTTTTTCCATTGTATTGTTCTCTCCTGTTATACTCATTATTACTGCTCCTGTTAGTATTATTAATACTATTATTGTTATTATTAATGCTACTAATGAGATTCCTCTTTTTTGTGTTATTCCCATAAAATTTCTCCTCCTTCTATTTTTTTGTTTTCTACATTATTTTATCTTTCTTTATCACCTTCATTTTCACATTAAAAAAAAATCTAAAACTAGTTATTATTTTTCAATAACAATTTTATTTTAGATTTTTTAACATTACTTTTAATTATTTATTTTTTTGAACTTACTAGATATAGCACATAAAAAAGAATCTGTAAATTCATCAGTTCTTGTATATGAACCATTAGTAAGTACTCCATTAGTACCAACTTTACTAATTTGTTCACCTGTATTACCAACAAATTTTGCAACGACATCTGATAAACGTTCTGATTTATCAGTTTTTGCTATAATTTCATCAGGAACTTTAACTTTTGCACTACAACCATAATAATATTCGTCATCTTCTTTGTTATATATAACTGTCCATCCACAAATAAATGTACCATATTTTGTTGTAGATAATATTCCCTCCATAGCAACATACAAATCAGCATTAGGCTCTTGATTTATTGCATCATTAATTCTATTGAAGCATCCTGTAATACCTTCTTCATCTCCTACTGGTGTTTCTGGCACACCTGAATTTGTTTCAAGTGATTTGATTTCAAAATCTTGTAAATACTGTGATAAAACATTTCTTACAGCATCATTTTTCGCTACATTTTTTGAACATACAACTACTAAATATTTATTCTCTAACATTTTTATACCCCTTTCATAAATCTTATTTTAGGATTTTTGTTAATCTTATATATTTTTCTAAGCAATCTTATCATATATTACATTATTCGTCAATATATACATTCTTATTAATATACTTAAAAAGGATATAACCCATTAAAGATTATATCCTTTGACATTTTACTTATTAATTTGTACATTATCAGTATTGACACCTTTTGCATTAATAATTACATCAAACACATTCATAGATGTATATTTTTCAATATCATTTCGTATTTTATTTTTAAGTTCAAGTAATTTTTTTCGTATATCAATACCATAATTAATAATTACATCAACATGTACAAATAACCCATCTGTATAACTATCAACATCTACTTTTGTAACTTTATATATACCATCCATTTGCTCTGCATTATATCTGGCAATTTGTCTAAATACATTTAATGATATTACATAATTACCAATATACGTAAATGTAGGTCTTATAACTGATTTTTCACTAATAAATGGTTTCCCATTTTTATTTTTCTTAAATATTTGAAGTGGATCTAATAAATACCCTGAAAAATCTTTTTTAAGTTCAAATGTAGGAACAGGTATAACATGTTTACCTTCAACAGTTCTTATTGTTTTAGCTGTTGCAATTTCTTCTGGAGTTGCTACATCTTGAATATATATAGTTTTTTCAATTGGTGGTAAACCTAAATTATTAGCAATTTGATTTACCATATCATCAGATGTTCCAAGTATTAATATTGAATCAATCTCTTCTTTTTGTCTAACTCTATCTATTTCTTCTCTTTGTCCTGGTCTTGAAAACAATGCTTGTTTAACTGATGCAATTTTAGTTTCAGCTTTTTTAGCTGATTTACCTGCAACAATTTTATTTCCTTTTATTAAAAGTGCATCATCTATTATATAATTTAATCCGTATTCTTTTGCAACCATTTGAGCTCTATGACTTTTTCCACTACCACTAGTTCCAACAAAAGCATATACCTTCATTATATCAACCTTCCTTTTTATTCTTCATTTGTTTCAATTGCATCTTTTCTTGATAAATTAACTCTTCCTTGATCATCAATTTCTATTACTTTAACTGGGAATTCATCACCTATTTTACATACATCTTCAACTTTTTCAACTCTTTGTTTAGCAAGTTTTGAAATATGAACCATTCCTTCTTTTCCTGGTAAAAATTCTACAAATGCACCAAAATTCATTATTCTAACAACTTTTGCCATATATATTTTACCAACTTCTGCTTCTGCTGTAATACCTTCTATTATTTCAATTGCTCTATTTGCCATATCTGCATCCATTGTAGCTACATATACAGTTCCATCTTCTTCAATATCAATTTTAACACCAGTTTCTTCTATTATTTTATTAATAACCTTACCACCTGAACCAATTACATCTTTAATTTTATCAGGGTTAATTTTTAATGTATACATTTTAGGTGCAAATTTAGATAATTCATTTCTTGGTGCACTAATAGCTTTTAACATAACTTCATCTAAAATATATAATCTAGCATTTTTAGTTCTTTCAAAAGCTTCTTCAATTACTTGATAACTTAATCCATCTGTTTTAATATCCACTTGTATTGCTGTAATACCATTTTTAGTACCTGCAACTTTAAAGTCCATATCTCCAAAGAAATCTTCTAATCCTTGGATATCTAATAACATTACATATTTATCAGGATCATTTTCATCTGTAACTAATCCTGTTGAAATACCAGCTACTGGCTCTTTTATTGGTACACCTGCATCCATTAATGCTAATGTACTACCACATATACTACCTTGTGAAGTTGATCCATTTGAAGATAATACTTCTGATACAACCCTTATAGAATATGGGAATTCTTCTTTACTTGGAATTACTGGTTCTAATGCTCTTTCTGCTAATGCACCATGACCTATTTCTCTTCTTCCTGGTCCTCTTGATGGTCTAGCTTCTCCTACACTATATGATGGGAAATTATAGTGATGCATATATCTTTTATTTTCTATTTCATCCAATCCATCTAGTTCTTGCATTTCTCTTATACTACCTAATGTTACAATAGACATAACTTGTGTTTGTCCTCTTGAGAATAACGCACTACCATGTACCCTGTTAAATAATCCTACTTCTGCTGATAATGGTCTAATCTCATCTAATGCTCTACCATCAACTCTTTTATGCTCATTGTATATCATTTTTCTTACAGTTTTCTTTTCAATTCTGTAAATAGCTTCTAATATATCTGCTTTTTTACTATCAAAATCTTCACCATAAACATTTGTAAAATGCTCTATTGCATCATTTGTTAATTCATCAATATGTGCATCTCTTACTTCTTTATCAACAGCTTGAACTGCTACATACATTTTATCTTTAACATATTCAAATACATCATTATATACATTTTCATCAACACCAAATGCTTTATATTGCATTTTTGGTTTACCAATTTCATTTTGTATTTTTTCAATAAATTCAATTATTTTTTTAATTTCTTCATGTCCTTTTTTAATTGCCTCTAACATTATTGTTTCATTTATTTCATCAGCACCTGCTTCAATCATACAAACTTTTTGTTTTGTTGCTGCAACTGTTAATGTTAATTTAGTTTTTTCTCTTTGTTCTAATGTTGGATTAATTACAATTTCATTATCAACATAACCAACAGAAACACCACCTATTGGTCCATTAAATGGAATATCTGATATACTAACTGCAATTGAAGCACCTATCATTGCTGCAACTTCTGGTGTATTATCTGGTTCAACTGCAAGTACCATACAACTGATACAAACATCATTTCTAAAATCTTTTGGAAATAATGGTCTCATTGGTCTATCAATAACCCTTGAAACTAATACAGCTTTTTCTGAAGGTTTTCCTTCTCTTCTAATAAATCCTCCTGGGATTTTACCTACTGAATAAAGTCTTTCTTCATAATCAACACTAAGTGGGAAAAAGTCTATCCCATCTCTTGGCTCTTTTGATGCAGTAACATTTACTATTACAGCTGTGTCACCATATCTAACTAAACAAGATCCATTTGCAAGTCCTGCCATTTTACCTGTCTCTACTACTAATTTTCTTCCTGCAAGTTCCATTTCATACGTTTTAAACATATACATACCTCCTTAAAATTTAGGGCATTGTAGATTGTAGTTTCTATACTACATAGTAATACACAAACTACATCCTACATACTTTGCCCTTTAAAATATATAATGGAAAGAATAGTCATATATATTATTAACTATCCTTTCCATAATATTTAACTATTTTCTTAAACCTAATTTTTGAATTAAAGCTCTGTAACCTTCAAGGTCAGTTTTCTTTAAATATTTTAATAAACTACTTCTTTTACCAACCATTTTTAATAATCCCATTCTTGAATGATTATCTTTTTTATGTTCTTTTAAATGTTCATTCAAATGATTGATTCTTTTTGTTAATAACGCTATTTGAACTTCTGATGAACCAGTGTCACCTTCATGTTTCTTATATTCGTTAATAATAGCTTGTTTATCCATAAATTACACCTCCTATATTATTTATAACCCCTTAAACTAAGAAATAATTGGTGTTTTATCTTATATCCGAGTATAAGGTTTGCTTAAATATTATACATTAATATTAATATAAATACAAGTAATTTTGAAAAAAATATAAGAGAAGTAGAAAACTTCTCTTATAAATGTTACATTGAATTTTATTTTCAAATAAAACTGGCTAGATTTACTACAAATACAAAAGCCCACATTCCTGCAAACATAAACTCTGTATTTTTCTTTTTTCCTTGTAAAAAAACTGCTACTAGCGACCTAGCTATTGCTAAATATAATGCTATGGTCAAAAAAGCAATATACAGTCCTGTTCTTGACATAAAATCTTCTCGAAAACAAATCTGATAACAAGCTGCCATACCAGCTATTATAGAAAAAATTGAATTTATTGTCCCAACAATCCAATAATTGAAATTCCAAAAACTACAAAGAACCAAATTCTCGGATCAATATTGTAATACTGCCGAACATATCCTTGAACAAAAACAAAAACCACAATTGACAAAATAATACCCATAATTTTTAGCACTGTTTTTTTCATATTTTTCATCCTCTCATATCTTTTCTGAATTCTGTTTTACTCTTATTAAATATTTCACAGCTTCATTTTTGTTGTCAACTATAATGGTAAAACAATTATTTGAAACTATCCCTACTATATCTTTGAATATAGTCAAATCGAATTTCCGCTTATCCCATTGAATAGAAATCTCATTTTTTGATATTCTTCCTATTTTTATATCTCCGTCTGTTGTATGGAATAAAAACCACGGAATGTCTTCAATGCCCCTTTTTTTTATATATGGATTTTCTATTACATCATAATTAGGTTTATCCTTGTACACCAAATCCATAATGCATCTTGTAAACATATCAATTTCTTGTTCCATAATAAACATCTTGTTGCATTCTTTATGTCTGAACTCATCTTCAAACACTCCAAATGTACTATCTTTTATATCCTGAATGGTAAATGATTTCCCGCAACATGGACATACATCACCTGTTTCTGGTATAATTCTCTCATATGATGCTATCATAGACTTAGCTGACTCAATACAATACTCATATGCTATTATATCAAAATAATCTTCAGGCCTACAATCCTCTTTTATAAGTCCTATTTGTCCATACACATCCAAAAAATACTTACCAAAAATGACAAAAGCATTTAGTTTTTTTGTATTATCAAAACAATACAATTTTCGATTAGATAGCATTTGATTAAAAGATTTTATGTTTTTTAATGATTCTTCAATACCTATAACAGAATTGAATTCGATTTCACATACATTAAACTGACGTGTTTTGTATTCTATCTCTGCCTTAACCGGAATGTATCTTTCGTTTTTCCTGTTAATCTTATCTGTCTTCCACTCACATAATAGTGCTAACTTTTCTCCAAAAATCGGATGACCGTAAATGTCAAAACTTTGCGGAAAAATTTGTTTCCCATCAAAATATACTTTTACAGTTTTCGGATTTGCCAAGTAATTTAATTTTATCCTCCCTACAGTTTTTCCATTGTAATTCCATAAATTAATCCGCTTCTTTTCCTTAATAGTCATAATAACTCCTCCTATTTCTTATTATACACCTACATTAAAATATATAAGTTTTGCAAATATATTATTATGCTGATAATTATATCATGTTCACTTTTGTTTTTCAACACTTATGTAAACTGTAGTAATTTAAAAAATAGAATGTACCTAATTATTACATTCTATTATATTTTGTTAACTATATTTTGTTTTCTCTTCCCCAGTAAAACATATAATGATTAAATATCCCTGAATATTTACCAAAATCTTTTTGTACAATATTCTCTATTTCTTTTTTTGATATCTTGTTGTTATTTGAATATACTTCCATTACTTTTTGTATCCATGTATCTATTGGAAATACATCTTTTTTCCTCATAGAAAAAAGCAAAACACAATTGGCTACCTTTGGTCCCACACCATTTAATTTAATTAATTCATTTCTTGCTATATTACTATCTAACTTTGATATTACATATAAGTCAAATTCATTACTTACAAGTCTTTGAACTGTATCATATACATATTCATCCCTATAACCTATTTTAATTTTCTCTCTATAATCTTGTTTTGCTACATTTTTAAGTTGATTTAGTGTTGGAAATGTATAATATTCTTTTCCTTCAAATACTAATTTATTTCCATATAACATACTTAGCTTTTCTATACTACCTTCAATTCTAGGTATATTATTACTTGTTGAAAATATATATGATATTAATATCTCAAATATCGATTGATTAAGTATTCTTGTACCTTTTGAATATGTAATTATCTCATCTAATAATCTATTTTTCTTTTTATTTTGAACAGTTTCAATAATCTCTTTATAGTTTGTTTGTAAATCAAAATAGTCATATATTTTTTTATCTAAATCATTATTATCTAATCCATAAAAATATATATAATTTTTCTTTTGCCATATTTTAATAACATTATTATCTATGACACCAATAAAATTACCATCAACATCTTTTTTCCACCTAAAACATTGACCATATAATATTTTATCTAAATCAAAATATTCATCAACTTTAATACTATATATATTACTTGTTTGTTCTTTTTCTAATAGCTCCATACTATTCATACTAATATATCCTTACTGCCCCATTTACTTTAACATTAGGGTCTAAATTTTTAAGCTCATAACCATTTTCCCATAATAATTTTATAACACCTTTAATAGATTTAGCTGTCTGGGTTTTATTATCCATATCATGTAATATTATTATTACATCATTTTTATTTTGTATTTGGCTTTTTATTTTTCCAATTATTTGATTAGCTGTTATTCCTTTTGCTACACTGTCACCAGGATCAACATTCCAGTAATATGAAGTAAATCCATTTTGTTTCAAAAATGATTTATATGAATCTGATAATGTGTTACCATATGGTGCTCTAAATACAGTACTAGTATATCCTGTAGTTTCATATATCTTGTTATTATTTGATAGTACTTCATTTTTAAATGTATCTAATGATTTATACATACCAGATTTATGTGAATATGTATGATTTCCAACAGTATGTCCTTCATTAACTTCTCTTTTTAACACCTCTTCTTTTCCAGCTATATTAACACCATTTATGAAAAAAGTTGCTTTAACATCATATTCTTTTAATGTATCTAATATTTGTGGTGTAACTTTTTTTGATGGTCCATCATCAAAAGTTAAATATGCAACCTTTTTAGGATTAACTGGTGATATAATCCCATCAATATTTTTTATATTTAATCTATATATATTGTTATATACTAAATCTTCTTCTGTTACTTCTAAATTACTATTTTTTAACCAAACAAATTTATATTTATCATTCCAACTAACTTGATAATTTTCATCAATTTGACTTACAAATTTAATAGGAATATATATATTATTATTTATTACTTCGTATTCCAAATCTTGAAGTAATGTATTACCAATAACTTTATTTCCTAATACTGCTATATATTTATTATTACTAACATAATATTTTAAATTAATAAATTTAGCTTCTTTTTTATACATATTAATATCATAATTTAATAATAAATCTAATCTAATATAATTACAATTATCTTGTGTATACATGTTTTTATACGTATCTATAAATTGTTCATTTATAAATAATTTATTTTCAGAATATGCAAAATTAATATCAGTAGTACATATTAATATTAGTAATAATGTTATATATATTATTCTTTTTATTGGCATTGTCTTTAGTATCTCCATATTATTCCTCTTTCATCTTCAATTTATATTCTTATTATACTATTAGATATTTATTAATTCAAGACATAAAAAAAATAAGACAAATTTTGTCTTATTTTGTATACATTATATTAAGCTTTTTTTGCAATTTCAGCTATTTGTGTAAATGCATTTGCATCAGTAATAGCTAAATCAGCTAACATTTTTCTGTTTATAGTTATACCAGCTTTTTTTAATCCATTTATTAATCTGCTGTATGTAGTTCCATTTTGTCTTGCTCCTGCATTTATTCTAGCTATCCATAATTTTCTAAAATCTCTTTTACGTAATTTTCTTCCAACATAAGCATATTTTAAAGATTTCATTACAGCTTGGTTTGCCATTCTGAATCTAATACTTTTAGCACCATAATATCCTTTTGCCATTTTCAAAATTTTATTATGTCTTGCTTTTGTTGTCATTCCTGTTTTTACTCTTGCCATTTATATTTCACCCTTTCTTAATTTTTATATTGTTTACCCATATGGTAACATTTTTTTAATTTGTGCTACATTTGTTTTGTCAGCATAAGCTTGTTTACGCAAACTTACTTTTCTTTTGTGTGGTTTACAATTTAGCAAATGTCTTCTATTTGCTTTATTTCTTTTGATTTTCCCTGTGCCAGTGAATCCAAATCTTTTGGCTGCACCAGTATGTGTTTTAATCTTTGGCATTATATTTCCCCCTTTGCATATTATATTTTATTGTTTAGGTGCTAATATGATAAACATATTTTTACCTTCTAAAACTGGTTTCTTTTCCAATGTTGCAACTTCTTCTAATAGCTCTATAAATTTGTTTAATACTTTTTCTCCCATGATTGAATTGTTTACTTCTCTTCCTCTAAATCTAACAGTAATTTTTACTTTATCACCATTATCTAAGAACTTCTTAATGTTTTTAGCCTTAAATTCAAAATCATGTGTGTCAATATTTGGAGTAACCCTTATTTCTTTAATCTCTGTTACCTTTTGATTTTTCTTAGACTCTTTTTCTTTTTTAATTTGTTCAAATCTGTATTTACCATAATCCATAATCTTACAAACTGGTGGATTAGCATTAGGTGAAACCATAACTAAATCTAGCCCTTTGCCATCAGCAATTGACATAGCTTCTTCTGTTTTCATATTACCTAAACTTTCTGAATTATCACCAATTAGTTGAACTTCTTTTTGTCTAATTTGTTCATTTACAAGCAACTCTTTTATATCCATCATCCTTCCTATATAAAAAAAATAAATCTACTCATATAAGTAGATTATCCACATTAAAAATATCTTAATTTGTATTTAGATAAATTATATTACCTTAATCATTCATGTTAAGGTGAGAAGTGGACTTCTACTTAAGCGCACATATATATTACCATAATACACTTCTCTTGTCAACATTTTTGACTAAATTTTCTTTAATTAATTGCATAAAATTTAAATATCAAAATCGTACTTATGCTATCTAATTACCCATCATCATAATTTATTAATTTTTACCTTTTAAAAGTATTATCTTATAAGTACAGCAAAAACCATTTAAAATAAGGTCTTACTCCGTTTTCAAGCCTATGCCTCTTTTAGTTCATTATATATGGTGCTACATCTGTTCCTGACCCCTCTTTGATGG
>CAZFOR010000044.1:0-9720 GCA_964520895.1 uncultured Eubacteriales bacterium
TAATTCCTCCTTAAAACTTTTATATGATATGTCTTTCGACTTATATCTTTTTTATTAAACTAACTATATATATCTATATAAATCAATTCTATAAATTATACCTTTCTCATTGTATAATAATTTTACATCATACATGTTTCCTGTAGAATATGTATTTCCCCCATAATGATCTTTTCCTGGAGTGGTATAATTTGTTATATAACTGTTCATTGTATCATAGTAACCTCCAAACATCCATGCGTTACTAAATGTACCCTGATATGATACATTACTATATCCACGCAAACTTACTGTTACTCTAAAAATACTATTTGTTACTTTAGCATTATTGCCATAATCAAAGAAATCAACTCTTTTGTTTCTTGTAGCGATTTTCCAGCTCCACCATATTGTTCAAATTGCTTATTATGCATTTGTATTGACATGTTATCTATCTGCCCTTCTGCCTGATTTACTGTTCCTCTTGCTGTTCCAAATATACCCATTCCCACTGCTATTAACGCTATTACTAACAATACTGCACTTGCTATAAGTAGTGCTTTACTCGCATTCTCCATTTGGAATTCCTCCTTAAGAATTCTTAACCAACTATAACTAGTTTAATTCTCTTTTTTTCTGGTACTATTTTTTTTATATAGACTGTTACTTTTTGTCCATATTCAATACCAGATTTATGTTCAGCCAAACCAACCAAATTAGGTTTAAGTTCAACGAATATACCATTTTTTTCTCTATCCCTAGCAATTCCAGGTACTTCCATACCTTCTTTATATTCTTTAATATTATCTTCCCATGTTCCTAATAGTTCTTTATATGATAAAACTATTCTACCAGTATCTCTATCAAAATCTTTTACAAGGACTTTAACTTTTTGTCCTAATCTAAATCTTTCTGAAGGATGTTTTGTTCTAGCTACTGATATATCTTCAATATGTAATAATCCTACAACCCCTTCTAATATTTCAATAAAGACACCATATTGTTGTATATTTCTAACTCTACCATATACAACCATTCCTTCTTTCAAATTACTTTGCATCCATTTTCTAGCTTCAATTTCTACATCTTTTTTTGAAAGTATATATTTATATTCTCCATTATTATTTATTTCTTTAATTTTAAATTTAATTACTCTATTTATATTTCCTATAACTATATTTTCTGGTACAATTCCTTCTTCATTTTTAACTAAACTAACTTCTTTTCTATATATTATTCCTTCAATTTTTGCACCTAAATCTACAATTAAATTAAAATCATTATCATATCTTTTTACTTTTCCTTCTATTATATCATTTTCTTTAAATGCTTTTTCGAGCCCAGCAATTACCTTCTTTTCAGAAATTGTTTTAACTTTAGTATTTGCCCTTTTATTTGTTTCATTCATATTACTGCCCCCTACGAAATATGTGTAAAAATTGGTTAAGAAAAATACTTAACCAATTATATTTATTATTCTGCTTCTATATTATTTGTCTCAGTAGTTCCTTCAATAAGTTGTGGTACATCTGATATTCCAAAAAATTCTCTTAACCCTTTAACAAACTTATTAGCTAATCTTTGGAAGAATGTTTCTTTTACTTCTATCATAATATCTTCTTGATACTGTGCATATGTTGATTCATCTGCTACATATTCTTCTTGAGCAATTTCTTCATATTGTTCAGCAGTTTCTTCAATTTCAACATTTACTTCTTTTTGAACTGAAACTTTTGCTAATACATTATCTAACTCTATTGAAATATAGCTTAGTACTTTTTCTTTATCTTCAATTCTTTCTAAATCAATTTCAATATGAAAATTAGTTTCTAAATTAGTAATTTTACTCTTAATATCTTTTTCACATTGTGTATATTCTTCACTTTTTCTATCTGTTTGTGAAACAAGTCTTAATTTATCAATATAGTCACCTAATCCATTTGCTTTCAAGTCTTTTTCATATTCTGAAAAATCCTCTCTTGTTATAGCAAATAAATATACTTCATTTAGAGTAACTGCTAATTCTTTGTTCTTTTTCATTTGTTTTTTTAATTCTGTTTTATTTTTAGTTATTTCTTTATATTGAGAATCGCAAAATTCAACCAATTCTTCAACTTTATCATAAACATCTTCTGGAAAATTTTCTTTTTCCTCATATGTTTCCACATATTCTTTTATACTTTCAATATTTTTCTTAAATTGTTCATTTTCAGCTAATTGAGTAATAGTCTTTTTACTATTAGGATCAATTTGTTTTAATACTTTTTCTATTTTTGCGATTATTTTTTCATTTGTTATATTTTCCATTTTTTCGTGTTTAATTATCTTAAACACTCCCCCCTTTTCATTAGTATATTTTATTATGTGTAAATTATATATTTTCTTACGCAAATATGCAATAGATAATATATTAATTTTTAATTACAGAAATGTTACAAAAATATTACAAAACTCGATTCTATTCATCACTTTTTGGTGAAGGTTTGTTACCCCTTTCCCCTCTATCTGGCTCATCATCAAGTAATCCTCTTTCAGCAGCCTCATCTTTTGCGTTCTCTATATCTCTGTTATCTAATGTAGATAAATCCGTTTGCTCATTTTCAATTAGCATATCTGCTATATTTTCTGCATCTTGATCAGATATTTCTGTACCAAAATATTTTTGTACTCTAGCAACCAATAATTTTTTTTGCTGATCACCTTCATCATTTATTTCATATTCTTGTAAATTCTTTTCTCTTGAATCAGTTCTTTGTTCTGCCATTTCAATAGGATGAGACTTCATATCCTCATCACTCTTATCTATTATGTACATTTTTTCATTTTTAACAGCAAGTGTTAACTTATCTGTTCCAGTTTTAAAAGCAGCATCTGGTCTAGCTTGTTCTTTTTGATTATTATTGGTATTAGGATCGTCTATATATATATTCTCTACTGAATCACTTCTTCCTTGTTCCTCAAATATATCTTCACCTCTACCATTGATACAACCAATGCTTCCATCTTCATATGTTGCAAAATATGTTTTTACAGTAGCTCCTACTGTAAATTGATAAAATGTTGGGTCATCAACTATTTTTAAGCTAGATATTTTTTTACCTTCTTGTTCTGACTTTTCCATAATTTCATCTTCATTTAGTTCTTTTTCATTTTCATCTTCTATCTTCTCATTTGGTTTATTATCTATTTGTTTTCTATCTTTATCTATACCTTTATCAATTCCATTTACAACTGCAACTTTTGTATCTAAATCATCTTTTGCTTTTTCCTTATCTATCATTTCAACTAATTGTTTGTTTGCATCAAAATCATATTGTTTAATAATATCATCATATTGTTTGTCTAAATGTAATCTGTTTTGTAAATCAGTTTCACCTATCATTTCATTAGTTTTACAATTATATAATTCATAAACTGGCATCATATTTCCATCAGGACCTTCAATTTCTTTTGTAACAAAATATACATCACCTAATGAAAATTTTCCTTTGTTATTTTCATCTACTACAAAATCGTTAACTTTACTAACACTTTTCACACTATCATCTTGTTGCTTTAAATTATCGTAAAATTCTTTTAACTCCTTACTTACCTCTCTTTGTCCTTCTTCTATTTCAGCCATAAAAATACCTCCCTTAAATTATTCCATTTAAAATAACATCTAAATATTGATTTGTTAATTTATCAGCATCAACTTCTTGATTATTTTCTAATTTATACATAAGTATTGGAGCAAACTGAGAAAAAATCATATCTGTAACTACTTTGCTATTTTTGTTTTTGATTAATCCTTTTTCAATTCCCTCAATAACAATCTCTTCTATTTTATCTATGTAACTATATACCTTTTCACGTACAAAATAGTTTCTATCTTCTCTACCCCATAATTGTGCAAATATTATTATCATAAACTTATCATATTTCTTTGCAACCCTTATTTGCGTAGTAATAACCCTGCGAAGTTTATCAATCGGATTATCCATATTTCTTATTTTTATATCTATACTTTTTTTCAAAAATTCTACACCATCATCAACTAACTCGTTAAATAATTCTTCTTTACTAATAAAATGATAATACAGTGTACCCTTAGCAACACCAACAACAGATGTAATTTCTTCTATACTAGTTGCTTCATATCCCTTTTGCGCAAATAACTGTGTTGCTATTTCAAAAATTCTTCTTTTAGTTGTTTTCATATACCACTCCTTTTATTGCTACCCCTATTATGATAAGTTAAAACAAGCTATATTTGTTTATCTATTTTCTATTATATACTATATATTAAATTAATTGCAATATTTTTTGAATATTGCTTGTATTTTTAATAAAAAAATGATATGTTATATGTAGCATTTTAGTCAAGAAATTTACGAAAGAAAAAAGAGGAGGCATTAAATAATGACTTTTGAATATTATGATATTCCATTTAGATATAATGAAACATGCATAAAACTGTTATTTCAAAACCCATTTATACTTTTTGTATTTTGGGATATTTCAAATGAAGATGAAAAAAAATATATAGACAATTATGGACAAGAAGCATATGACAATTCTAGTCTTTTTTTGAAGGTTTTTAATATATCTAAAGGATATGATTTTGAAATAAATATTGATCCATTTGCAAAAACTTGGTATATAAACAATGTGGAACCTAATTGTAAATACAGGGCTGAATTATTTAGAAAAATTAATAATACCCCTGTTTTTGTTACAAGCTCTAATGAACTAAATGTTCCAACAGATAGACCAAATAATATATATAATTATGAATTTAGATTTGTTAATTCAGAAGATAATCAAATTCATTATGTACGAAATTCAAGAAATGAAATTCAAGTTATTAATAATAATTTCTATAATGATTTTGAAGATATAGAAATTACAAAAGATAGATTTAATAAAAAGAAAAATATATTAAATAATCCTAGTTCTTTTTCAAATATAAGTTCTGGGGAAAAATATTTTAGAAGTTAAAGGAGGACAGACATGAATAATCCAAAAGGTTATGTCTCATTTGTATTACATGCTCATCTTCCTTTTGTTTATCATCCTGAAAGTGAAGATTATCTGGAAGAAAAGTGGTTATTTGAGGCAATGTCAGAAGTATATATTCCACTTTTACAAAATTATGAAAAATTAGTTGAAGAAAAAGTTGATTTTAAAATAACTATGTCACTTACTCCTCCACTAATATCAATGCTTACTAATCCACTTTTACAAGAAAGATATATAAAGTATCTAAATACTCATATTGACCTTAGTAAAAAGGAAATAACTAGAACAAAAGAAGATGAAAGAATTAATAATTTATCAAAAATGTATTTTGATAAATATTCAAATGATTTATATCTATTCGAAGAAAAATACAATAAAAATTTAGTTTCAGGATTCAAAAAGTTTCAAGATTTAGGTGTATTAGAAATTATAACATGTGGTGCGACACATGGCTATTTCCCTATGCTTGTGTTAAATGAAAAAACAATCAGAGCTCAAATTGCAATTGGTGTACAAGTATATGAAAAACATTTTGGTAGAAAACCAAAAGGAATTTGGTTACCTGAGTGTGGATATGTTCCAGAATGTGAAAAATACTTAAAAGAATTTGGTATTAAATATTTTATTACTGAATCACATGGTGTGTTATATGCAAATCCAAAACCTTTGTATGGAACATTTGCACCAATAATATCTGATTATGGTATTTGCGCATTTGGTAGAGATTTAGAAACATCTAAACAAGTATGGAGCTCAATTAATGGATATCCTGGTGATTTTAATTATAGAGAATATTACAGAGATATTGGCTATGACTGCCAAGATTGGGAATACATAAAACCATATGTTTGCAGTAATGGCGATAGAGTACATACTGGTATTAAATATTATAGAATAACTGGTAAAACAGAAAACAAAGATGTATATGAACCAAGATGGGCAATGGATTCTGCTGAAAGACAAGCAGGACATTTCTTAGATTCAAGAATTAACCAAATTAACCATTTAAGGAAATTCACTAAAAACCCACCTATTGTAGTTAGCCCTTATGATGCTGAATTATTTGGACATTGGTGGTATGAAGGTCCATATTGGTTATATATCTTATTTAAAAAAATGCATTATGATCAAGATGAAGTAAAACTAATTACACCATCTGAATATATAGAAAAATATCCAATTATACAAAACTGTAACCCTGCAATATCTAGTTGGGGTGCTAACGGATATAGTGAAGTATGGATAAATGATAAAAATGATTGGGCTATCAGACACATAACTAAATGTGGTGAAAAAATGATAGAACTTGCAAATAAATTTCCAAATGAAACTGGCATTAAAAAAGAGGCATTAAACCAAAGTGCAAAAGAATTGTTGTTACTTCAAAGTAGTGACTGGTCATTTATTATAACAACTGATACAATGGTTGAATATGCTATAAAAAGAATTAAAGACCATACTGGTAGATTTAATATGTTATATGATATGATATTAGAAGATAATATTGATGAAGAATTTTTAGAAGATTTACAATTAAAAGATGATATCTTTCCAGATATTGATTATATGATATATAAATAATACATTTTGTATATTCAAATTTTAGGAGGTAGTTATGGGAATATTAAAAGATTTATTTTTTGGAAAAAGAGAGATACCAGTTGAATATCAGTTTTTTCCAGTATTCGAAAAAGAAATTAAACAAAGAATTCAAGAAAGAAAAACTGATAAATATACTAGATGTACAATTGATTATAACCATGTTAGTCAAGAAGAAAGTGATAATTACATTAGTATAGTTGAAAACTACGGATATGAAAAAGCTACAAAAGTAAGATATGATAAAGGAAACACTTATATAATAATCGAATATCATCCCATAGTAAAAAGACTACATATAGTTTTTCATATTAAAAACGCTTTATAATACTCACTAACAAGGCTACGATATTTACATTCTTTCAAAACACAATAAGGAACTATTTCATAGTTCTTTTTTGTATGTCTTCCTGTAGCAATATATCTTAAATAATCTTGAAAATATTTATCAATTATTTTCAAACTTTTATCAGTTGTAATTGTAGGAAAGAACCAGTATTTCCACGAAAGCTCACCATCTTTATCATTTCCATAAAACTTTTGGTTATATCTTTTATTCATTGTTCTAATAGTAGTTTTATAGTCAACATTTTTCTTTAACATCCATCTTCTAAAACTTCTTGCACTTCTTCTAATTTTCCCTTTAATTTTTTTAATAGAATTATCTGACAAATCAATTTCTCCATCACAAAATGAAAACCCTAAAAAATCCCACTTATCATTAGGATTGAAAAAATATTCTTTTTTTTCATTTATCTTAAGATTATACTTTTGTATAATACCTTTTAATATATTTTGGTAATACAACACTTCTTCTTTAGTATTACAAAATATTATTATATCATCTGCATATCTAAAATATACTAATTTTTGGTTCCAAAAAAATTCATCCATTTCTTTAATATAGTAATTAGCTAAAAACGCTGATATAGGTGTTCCTGCCATAACACCTTTCTCTTCTTCAATTATTTCATTATTATACATAACTTTTTTATTACATAATAAATTTTTAATTAAATTAAAAAGTAATTCATCTTTAATATCATTTTTCAAATTACTAATTAATATATCAACATCTATACTATTAAAGTAGTTTTGTATATCTACTTTATATCCATACATATTATTAATATTTTTTATACTTGAAATATTAGTAATAGCCTTTTTTACACTAGAGTTTTTTCTAAAAGAATATAAATTTGGAGTAAACAAAAAATCATATTCATATAACAAATATGATATAAATTTTAATATAATCATCTCATCATTATTAAATGTATATACTAATCTTTTCTTTTTACTACCACCTTTATTAATAATATGTTTTTTAGGTATAGAAAAGGTATATTCATCATTAATAATCTTAGATGATATTTCCATATAGTTTTTATTTTCAATATAATCCAATAAAAACTTTTTTTCTTTTTTAGTTATAAAATCCTTTTCTTTTTTCCTGTTATAATAGTCATTCCATTTTTCTACATTAATTAAATCTGTTTTTAACATAATATTACCACCTATACATAATAAAAAAGGTGGAAGAAAAAATTGAGAATAAATGAAATTTATTACGACAAGACCATATACATTGAAGCCACCTGCACAGCTATATTTATACAATATACTAAGTCTCACTACAGATGTTTTTACATCTTCCACCTTTTGAGATTATATCATATATAATTATCTAATTCAAATTTTATTTTTTGTTTTATTGACTTTTTGAACAACTTATATTAAAATATATATAAATAAATGAAATCCGCATTTGCGGTTAACCGTGTTTTTTAAAAAATAATCGCACGATTGAAGTGGGGCGGTTATTTTTTTGGCTTTTTAGTCTTAATTATAGCTATTACTAACATTGCAAATTCAATCATTAGTGCTAAGCACTCATATGTACTAACCATAAGCACCACCTCCTGTCCAAAGTTGAAACACAAGGTGTCTCTTCTTTTGTATAATTGGTGGTTAACCGCTCCTGCTATTTCCTTTATCTGCAAAAGTATATCATATCATTTTGACAAAATCAATAACTAACAAAAAAATGTTGAGTATTTTATTACTTCAACATTTTAATTTATATATTTATTAATATTGTCTTCCACCATCGATTTTAATAACTTCACTATTTATATATTCTGCATCATCAGATGCTAAAAATGCAATTACTTTTGCTATTTCACTTGGATGTGCAATATGTTTTTTACAATTTTTTTCTTTCTCTTCTTCCAAATATTCTTTTGGTAAGTCTTTATTCATATCTGTGTCTACCCAACCTGGTGCAACTGCATTAACATTTATATATGGTTGAAGCTGAATTGCTAAATCATGTGTAAGAGATATTATTGCAACCTTTGATGCATTATAGTCCATACTAAATGGTGAAAAACTATCTAATCCACTAGTTGATGATACATTTATTATCTTACCATACTTATTATCAAGCATATATTTTGATACATATTTTGATACTAAAAATGTACCTATTAAATTTATATTAATTGTTTTTTGAAAATCCTCAACTGTTTTGTCTTCAAATGGTTTATCAATTGCTATACCTGCATTATTTATCAAAACATCTATTTTACCATATTGTTTTATTGCAATATTAACCATATCCTTTACTTCTTGCTCATTAGAAACATCACATTTAATGGAAATTACATTAACATTATATTGCTGCTTAATATACTTTTCTAACTCTTTTGCTTTATCTTCTGAACTATTATAATTTATTATTATATCATATCCTTTTTTAGCAAATTCAATTGCACATTGTCTGCCAATTCCACGACTTGAACCTGTTATTAATACCACTTTATTATTCATTTATTTCTCCTTAATTTTATTTTTATATATGTATTATATATTTTTTATTATATAATTTCAATTACTTTATACATTTTATCTTATCTTCACTTAATCCTGTTATTTTTGATATATCCTTTATATCAAAATGCAATAGCAACAATTTTCTTGCAATATTATATTTTGTTTCTTCTTTACCTTTTTCCATACCTTTTTCTATACCTTTCTCCATACCTTTCTCAATACCAATCACCATTCCTTTTTGTAATCCTATCTCTATTCCTTCTTTTTTTGCTCCATACATTCTTGTATTATCATCTAGTATCTTCT
>CAZFOR010000045.1:0-9567 GCA_964520895.1 uncultured Eubacteriales bacterium
TGAAAATCCAGAAGATGCCCAAGATGCAGAAGAAAAAATTAATGAATTTATGTTTAAAAAATATCAAGATAAAGATGATTATATGATTATAAATGCACAAACAATATTAGAACAATTAAATGATATTTTAGGGTTATTAACATCATTTTTAGTAGCTATTGCAGGTATATCACTATTAGTTGGTGGTATAGGAATTATGAATATAATGCTTATTTCTGTAACAGAGCGTACAAAAGAAATTGGTATTAGAAAAGCATTAGGTGCTAAAAAGAAAGATATATTAACACAATTTGTAATAGAGGCAATTACTACAAGTGCAATAGGTGGAACAATAGGTATAATACTTGGGATAAGTATGTCATTTGCAGTTGCACCACTTATTAATATAACACCATCTATATCTGTTACATCAATAGTTGTAGCTGCTGGTGTATCAGGATTTGTAGGTGTAATATTTGGATATTTACCTGCGAAAAAAGCTGCAAATTTACATCCAATAGATGCACTAAGATATGAGTAATGAAAGGATTGATATTATGAAAGATAATAAAGTTATTATAATAGTTATAGGAATATTAGTAGTTTTAATAATTAGTTTAGTTATTGTTTTAGTTTCAATTGTGAATAAAGATAAGGCGAAAAATCAAAACGTAAATATTAATGATAATATACAACCTAGTAATGATATTATAGACAATTCAAGTAGTGAGGTTAGTAGTAATAATGATGAAGAAACTACTTCTAATCAACCAGATGAAAATGCAGATGAAACTACTCAAACAAGCTTAACTGTCAATTGTCAATATGTAAACATAAAAGGTATGGGAATGGATATAAATATTGATGGGGTTGGAAAAAGTAGGATGTTTAAGACAAAAGAAATTATATTTGATGAATCTGGAAAAGGTAAAGATTTTATGACATATTTATATACAGATAAGTTTAAAATAGTGTCAAGAGAGCAATCTACAAAAGATGGATATAAATATAGTATAAATGATAATATTTTAAAGATTGAATATAAAGGTAATACATTTTATGTAGGTTGTATAAAGAAATCTAATATTGAAGATTTTGAATTAAATATTAAAATTAATGATAGCAAAAATATATTTTCAGGTAATTATGAATTTGATGATGATTCATTTAATTCATATACATATAAAAATGGAAATAAACAATTAACTTTAATTGATGCTGAAGACAAAGATTATTATATTATAGGGTTAAGCAATAATAGTGTAATATCAGATGAATTTTATTGTGATGAATTAGCATTATGGGAGTATTCTAATACAGAAAAAGATTATGACTATAAATTTGGTACATTATCTAATGAAATGGATACAAGTAGAGTAAAGTTTGGTAATTATAGTGGATGGCAGACTAATTAAGAAGGAGAATTGATTATGAATTTAAAAATAAGGAATATTAAATTAAGGGTAATAGTAACAATATTAGTTATATGTAGTATATTTAGTTTTAATGTGTGTATGGCAAGTAGCATTTCAAATAGTGAATATATTGCAAAATTTCTAATTAATATTGGAGTTATGAATGGTTATCCAGATGGAAGTTTAGGACTAGAAAATAGTATTACTAGAGAAGAATTTAGTAAGTTGATAGTATTAGCATCTAGTTTTAAAGATAATTTAGATTTAATGTCACCATCATCACCATTTGTTGATGTAAGAGGTGATAGGTGGTCAGCACCATATGTTAAAGTTGCTGCTCAAAATAATATATTAAAAGGTTATCCAGATTTAACTTTTAAACCTGAAAATAATATAACAGTGGAGGAAGCAAGTGTAATAGCACTTAGAATATTAAACTATACATCAAATGATTATGGTACATCATGGCCATATAGTCAGATTAATTTTGCTAAACAAAAAGATATATTAGTTAATATTAATAAAACAGCTGGTCAAAACATTACAAGACAAGATGCTATTAACATAATATATAATGTATTATGTTCAAATATTAATGGTCAAAATGTTAAATATATTAATTTGTTAGATTATCAAATTATAGAAAATGTTAATATAATTGCAAGTAATAAACAAGATGCAAGTATAGGTGCAAATCAAATTTTAACATCAAATGGTATGTTTGAAGTTAAATATATTATAGATCAAACTACTATTGGTAGTAAGGCAAAGCTAATAGTAGATTTAGATGGAAAAGTTGTTTCAATTATACCTAATAATCAAAATAGTCAAGTTTATACATTGTTATCAATTGTTGATAATGCAATTATTGTATCAGATAATGGAGTTACTAAAAATATATCTGTTTCAAGTGATTTAACAGTATACTATAAATCACAAAAAACTACTTTGAAAAATGTAATAAATATGATATCTGAAAATAGTTTAATTACAGTTTTCTATAATAATAATGAAATAGATTATGTATTAATACAAGAAGCGGACTATATGGGACCATATGTTGTAACAAATAGTACATTAACTAGTGATATTAATATTTCAAGTAATGTAACAGTTATAAAAAATGGTGCAACTGGAAGTATATCAGATATAAATATTTATGATGTAATATATTACTATAAAGCTTCAAATGAAGTTGTTGTATATGATGATAAAATATCAGGAGAAATAGAAGATATATTGCCATCTGTTAAAAATGCTAATAGTATAATTTTAGCAGGAAACACATATAAATTTGAAACACAAAAAGCATATGATAGTATTCAAAAATTCCAAAAAGGTGATACTGTAACAGCAATACTTGGTAAAGATGGAAACATTGTTGATATAATGGACATGAAAGACATAAAAAACGAGCAAATAGGACTTTTATTAACTACAGGAACAACTACCCTAACAAATGATAAAAATGAAAAATATAGCCAATATTATGCAAATGTGATGCTATTAAATGGAACTACAACAAAGTTTGTAGTTGATAAAAATTATAGCGAACATGTTGATAAATTAGTTAGAGTTACATATGGTAATGATAAATTAGTTGTATCACCAGTTGGAACACATAATGATATTTCAGGTAAAGTTGATTCTACAAATAGAAAAATAGGTAGCAATAGATTAAGTTTAAGTGTTAATATAATTGAAATACCAAAAGTAAACTATAAATATATAAATAGTATTGCTAAGATAAATCTAGCTAGATTAAATAATATAACATTAAATACATCAAATATTGTATATTATACTAGAAATAGTAATGGTGAAATTGACAATCTGGTATTAACAGATGTTACAAATGATATGTATGAGTATGGAGTAATATTGTCAGAAACTCAAATGTCTATGACAAGTTCTACAACATCATATAAATATATATTGGATGGTAATATAGTTACAGGTGTAACAGATAACACAAAATATAATGTAAACATATATGAACCTGCTGGTATTATTGCTACAAATGGTAATATTAAAAACATTAAAAAATTAAATAAATTAGCTAATATACAAGATATAACACAGTATGATTTTAAATGTAATTCAAAGCAATATGTAGTTACATCAGATGTAGTTGTATATAAAAGAGTTAATTATACTGATGAGTATTTGCTATCAAATTTAAGTGATGCAATTGATAATCAAAATAGTTATAATATTACAGCATATTATGATAAATTACCTGAAAATGGTGGAAAAATACGAGCTTTAGTGATGAGATAATATTTCCTTCGAATATACTTAATTGATTATATCATTAGCATATATAAATATATAATTTCTTTAAAAAAGTTGACATAACATTTGAAAATTGATATTATTTATTTGATAAAAAAATTATATTAATTAGATTTATTTTAAATTTAAGAAGGAGTGAATTTACATGAATGAACGGTTTGCATCAGTATTTTCAAATTGGGTGGACTCAAATTATTTGAGAAAAAAAGAAAGCATGATCAAAGAGTATGAAAATACTTTATCATTTGAGTTGGAAAATCAGAAAAAAGAATTTATGAAAAGGTGTTCTAATTACGACAAAAAGGATGTCAATTTAGTCGATGATGAGCTTTCCAAAAATCTATTAAATCATTTTGAAAATGAAATAAGCAAAATGGAAGAATGTTTTAAAAACAACGAATATTTTACACCATCACCTTATATTCATTCTCGCATGGAACCTAAAAATGAATGTATAAATGGTAAGCCGGAGGATTATCGGGATTCCTTACAATATTTTTTGTATTTAAAATATGATATTGTATTTCCGATAGAAATTATTGAACATATGCATGGAATAAATCCATTAGAGTATGCTTTAGATGATTCAACAATTTATGAAAGTTATGATAATCAGATTTGGTTTAGATTTAATTTTGATAAAATTGATAATCCTGATTTTGATTGTGATAGCATAAAAGTAAGCCAGAGCTATTAAGAAAGAAAACCACTCATTTAATTGAGTGGTTTTCTTGACATTTAGATTAATATTTGCTAGTATATAAACAGGAAATAAATAGAGTAATATGTGTAATATTATTCTATTTTCTTATGAGAAAAAGGAGGACAGTATGGAAAAAATAACAGTTATTGTACCAATATACAATGTAGAAGAATATTTAAATGATTGTATTAATTCAATTGTTAATCAAACATATAAAAATCTAGAAATAATTTTAGTAAATGATGGCTCAACAGATAATAGTAAAAATATTTGTGAAGCATATAGGGATAAATATGAAAATATTATACTTATAAATAAAGAAAATGGAGGACTATCAGATTCGAGAAATGCTGGACTTGAAGTAGCAACTGGAAAATATATTATGTTTGTTGATTCAGATGATACATTGTATAATAATTCATGTGAAGTAATGTATAATGCAATTACTTCAAAAAAAGCAAATTTTGTTACAGCAAATTATATTAATATGGATGATGATGGCACTGTATGGAAAATTCCAATATTTGATATACAAAAATACAAAAATTTTAAGTTAGATATTAATGATTATAGAGATTCGTTTTTTGTAATGAATTCATCTGTTTGCAATAAAATATTTGATAAACAATTTATAGATGAAAATAATTTTAGATTTAAGGTAGGAATACCAGCAGAAGACGCAGTATTTACAACACTAGCTTTTATAAAATCTGATAATGTATGGTATATACCAGATATTATGTATAAATATAGGCAAAGAAAAAACAATAATTCTATTTCTAATAATTGTTCTTTGAAATATTTTAATGGTATAAATACCGCATATAAAGATATATATGATAATTTTAATGATAATAATGAGTTATCATATTATAGATTGTTTTATGCTAAAAGTATGACATATATGTTATATAAATTTATTGATTCAGAGTTGTTATCTGATGAAGATAGAATAGAAATACTTTCAAATATGAGATGGTTTTATAGATTAAGTATTACTTTAAATGTTCCAGCATGTCAAAAATCATTATCAATTGTAATTGATAAAATAATAGAAGGTCAATATAAAGAGGTTATAAACATGTGTAAGATTATTGCTGATATTAGAATATATATGTCAAAAGAAGAAAAAGCAAAAATGACAAAACCAACTAGTTTAATGTATGAAGAAATATTAAAAAATAATATATTATGAGGTGAATATGGATAAAAAAAAGATTGGACTAATTGTTGATGTTGAAGGTTGGGCTTTTGATATTGGTGCCAAATTAATAGTTAAAGAGTTAAAAGATATATATGATTTTAAGATTATATATGCAAATGAAGAAAAATATAATATGAGTTTATTTAATATTTTGGAAGAATTAAAGGAATATGATATTATACATTTCTTTTGGAGAAAACTATTATTACAATTTGACTCTCAGCAGTTCAAAAACAAGTTAAAAGAAAATAATATTGATTATGATAATTATATAGAGTTATTTAAAAATAAAATATCAACAGGTATTCATGACCATTTATTTACAGATGAAGATAGTATAAAAGAGTATAAAAATGTTTTTTCTAATTATGTTAAACAATATTATACTATATCTAAAAAATTAAATGATATTTATTTCAATATATCAGAGTATAAAACCCCATGGGGAGTTATACAAGATACATTTGATAAAAATTTATTTTATCCTCAAAATTTAGATAGATTTAAATCAGAAAATATTTATAATAGGCAATTGGTTATAGGCTGGGTTGGTAATAGTAATTGGAATATTAAATATTATGATTTTAAAGGTTTTAATACCATTTTATTATCTACTATTAATAAATTAATAAGTCAAGGATATGATATTAAGCCTGATTATGCTGACAAAAACATATTATCTAGAACAAATAATCAAATGCCAGAATATTATAACAATATAGATATATGTATTTGTGTTTCTTCAGAGGAGGGAACTCCAAGACCTGTTTTAGAATCAATGGCTTGTGGTGTTCCAGTAATTACAACAGATGTTGGAATAGTAAATGAGGTTTTAGGTAATATGCAAAAAGAGTATATAATAGGTAGTAGAGATAATGGAAAAAATGATGAAATAATAATAAATAATCTGAAGGATAAAATTAAATATGTATATGAAAATAGAGAGTGTTTAGAATTGTTGTCAAAAGAAAGTTATGAAAGATCAAAACTATTTGATAGTACAAGTCTAAAACAAATATATTTAAACTATTTTAATGATATGTTATCTAATTAGTAAGTAAAAAATATTAGAAATAATAAATATAATTAATTCTAATATTTTTTTTATTATTTTGTATCTAAATTAAATATTATGTAAAAAAAGGTGTAAACATTAAAATTTAGATAATTGTTTTTTAAATAAAATGTTTATGTATATTGACAAAACAGTGTTTTAGATATAATATTAAGTTGTAAATGGAGGTACTAATTATGCAAGATAATGAATTAATTGAAATTGCTAAACAAGCAAGACAAAATGCATCACCTGTTATATCAAAATATAAAGTAGGAGCAGCGTTAATTACAAAACAAGGAAAAGTATATACAGGTTGTAATATAGAGGAAAAGGCATGTTTAAATCTAGGAATTTGTGCAGAAAGATTAGCTATTTATAAAGCAATAGAACAAGGAGAAAAAGAATTTGATAGAATTGCTGTAATAGGTGGGTTAGAAGAAGATACAATATTATCAGTAACACCTTGTGGTATTTGTAGACAGTTTTTATTACTTTATACACCAGATATTGATGTTGTATTTTTGGATAAAAATAATAATATCAATAAAATTAGCATAAAAGAATTATTACCACATGGATATAATGAGGAATTTATTAAGGAGTAGAATATGAAGGAATTTAAATCAGGATATGTAAGCATAATTGGAAGACCAAATGTAGGAAAATCAACATTATTAAATAATTTAATAGGACAAAAGATAGCAATAATGAGTAATAAACCACAAACTACAAGAACTAAAATAACAGGTATATTAAATACCCAAAATATGCAAGCGATATTTATAGATACACCTGGGATACATAAACCAAAACATAAATTAGGTAAAATAATGAATGAAGTTGTAGATGAAACTATTACAGAAGTAGATGTTCATATATTCATTGTTGAGGCAGATAGTCAAGATATTGGAAAAGGTGATCAGTTTATTATTGAAAAATTAAAAGACAGTAATATTCCTTGTATATTAGTAATAAACAAAATTGATAAAATTAAAAGAGAAAAATTACTTTCAATTATAGAAAATTATATGAAACTACATAAGTTTGACGCAGTTGTTCCAATATCTGCATTAAAAGATGATGGAGTGGATAAGCTAATAAATGAGATAGAAAAAATTTTACCAGTAGGACCAAAATATTATGAAAATGATGAGTTAACAAATCAAACTGAAAGACAAATTATTGAAGAAATTGTAAGGGAAAAAACATTACATTTTTTAAATGAAGAAATACCACATGGAATTGTTACCGAGCAGGAAAGCTTTAAAGTAAAGAAAAAAAATGATGGCGAAAAATATTATGATATAGGTGTAACGATTTATTGTGAAAAAGAATCACATAAAGGTATAATTATTGGTTCAAAGGGAACAATGTTAAAGAGAATATCAACATCTGCTAGAATTGATATTGAAAAATTATTAGATGCAAAAGTTAATTTGAAAACCTGGGTTAAGGTAAAAGATGACTGGAGAGATAATGATAAATTGTTAAATAAGTTTTTTAAGAATTAAGTTTGTATGAAAGGATGATTTTTATGCTTAAAGATATGGCTTGGAATATTTTTAAAAAAACAGGTGATATAAATACATTTTTACAATTCAAAGATTTAGAAGAACAAAATAGTAATATAAATGTAAATGATATAGAAAATAAAGGTGGTTTATTTGGGAATAATCAAAACAAAGGGAATAGTAATTAATGAAGCTAATTCTAAGGATAATGATAAAATATTAACTATATTAACACCTGATTTAGGAAAAATATCAGTTGTTGTTAAAAATGCAAAACAACCTAAAAATGCAAATAATGTTTGTACACAATTATTTGCATTTTCAGAACTTATATTATATAGAAATTTAAGTGAACTATATATATTAAATTCGGCACAAATTATAGAGATGTTCTATAATATTAGAATAGATATAGAGAAATACTATTATGTTGCATATTTGTGTAAATTAGTATCAGATATAGCAAATAAAGATGAAAATTCATATGAACTTATGCAACTTGTTTTAAATACTATTTATTTGTTTTCTGAAAACAAAAAAGATAATATGTTTTTAATAACAGTTTTTCAAATAAGATTACTTAGATTGTTAGGTTTTATGCCAATATTAAATAAATGTGCAAATTGTAGTCAGTTACAAGTTACTAATTTTAGTATTAGGCAAAATGGAATGATATGCAAAGAATGTGCAAAACAAGATACTGGGTCGATGGAACTATCTCAAAGTACAATAAATTCAATAAAATACATATTGTTATCAGATGCTAAAAAAATATTTTCATTCGAAATATCTGATAATGTTCTTTTAGAACTAAAATTATTTATAAAAATATATTTGAGGGAAAAGCTAGAAAAAGAATATGATATTGATAAATTTCTTGATGATATATTAATAAAATAAGAAATGTAAAGTTTACATAAAGTAAGAAATGTGATATAATCAATATGGAAACATAATTGTTTATGTATCCAACTAAATTTTTTAGGAGGAATAGAAATGTCAAATTTTCAAAAATTCGTAGAAATGCAAGCAAAAGCCTGTAATGTGGAAAAAGAATTAATGCGGAGATTAATTTATGCAAATCCAGAATATTTGCATAAACCAGTAAGAGAAGTCAAGGTTATATGCTTTGAAGAAGCATGTCCGATTTATCAGCTTGATGATGCTGTAAATTTAATAAAAAAAGCAGCAGATGGCACTTATGTTAAACCCAATAAAACGCTACAGGACATTCAAAGAGAACGTGAAGAATTTGCTGAAAGAATGTATGATAAATTCATGGATTTCTTCTGTTAGTTAATGAAAAGAGATTAGGTAATATTATTTTTTGTAATAATACCTAATCTCTTTTTAGTTAGTGTAAAATATTAGTAGGCAAATCATAAAAGATTTACCTACTAGTT
>CAZFOR010000046.1:0-9109 GCA_964520895.1 uncultured Eubacteriales bacterium
TAGAAATAAAGCAAATAGCAGTAATTTATATTACTGGGTTGCGTCTCGCTGCGTCGATGTTGATTTTAGCGGTGCGTACTTCCGTGTGCGACAGTGTGTACGGTGGCTTCGTGGGCGTTTGCGATTTTTACGGCTCCGATGGCTACGAGGGTGGCGGCGCTTTGGGTGTGCGTCCTGTAGTAGTATTAAAATCTAATATTACCATCAAAGAGGGGTCAGGAACAGATGTAGCACCATATATAATGAACTAAAAGAGACATAGGTTTGAAAATGGAGCAAGAGTTAATTTTAAGCGGTTTTTGCTATGAATGCGAGATAATATTTTTAAAAGACAAAAATTAACAAATTGTTGTAATAGTTAATCAAATGCTTAAGACACAGATTTTGATATTTCAGAATTTGTGTCTTTTTATATTATTAATATTGTATTTTAACAAGTAATATAATATAATAATTTTAATTATAGGAGAAAAAAGTATGAACGAAAATGTAGAAAGTAAGGAAGTAGAAAATAAATCATTTGCACAAGGAATAAATTTCTATAAATTGTGTTGGGTGTTTATTATAGGTTCAATAATCGGTGTAGTTGTAGAAGTAGCTTATGGTTTTATTGTAGAAAATGAAATTACAAGAAGGTCAGGTGTGATATATGGTCCATTTAATCCAGTATATGGATTTGGTGCAGTACTTATAACTATATTGTTATATAAAATTAAAGATAAGAAGAAAATATCAATTTTTATAATATGTATGGTATTTGGTGCATGTTTTGAATATTTTTGTAGTTTTTTTCAAGAAGTTGCATATGGAACAGTTTCATGGGAATATAGTGATACATTTTTAAACTTAAGAGGAAGAACTAATTTTGCTTATTCGATATTTTGGGGTACATTAGGTTTGTTTTGGATAAAGACTGTTTATCCAAAAATATCAAATATAATTGAAAAAATACCAAATAAAGCAGGGTTAGCCATAACATGGATAATGATTGTATTTTTAGTTTATGATATGGGTATTTCATCTGTTGCTTCAAGAAGACAAATGCAAAGAAGAAACAATATATCACCACAAAATTCTTTTGAACAATATTTAGATTATAGATATAATGATGAAGTTTTGCTAAAAGCATATCCTAGGAGTATTGTTAGATAACTGATATTGTAAACAATACCATATTTGTAATAGTTTTCAAACTAATTAAAAAGTATTGATATAACTATTATGAAGTGATAAACTATAATTAGTTATATATAAAATGATAGTTAAACATAGGAGGGGAATTTTCCTTGAAAACAACAGAAGAAAAAGTTGAGGAAATAAAAGAATACATAGAAAATATATTAGAATATGATAAATATATGCAAATAAAAACTATACCACATCATTATGCTTCTACTATTTTTGAACATACTGTTGATGTTGCATATTATTCGTATAAAATAACTAAGCTATTAGGGTTTGACTATAAATCGACTGTAAGAGCTGGTATGTTGCATGATTTTTTTCTATATGATTGGAGAAAAGTTATTCCTGAAGAAGGATTACATGGATTTGTACATCCAGGAATTGCATATAGAAATTCAATAGAAAAGTTTGAATTAAATAAAAAAGAAAAAGATATAATATTAAAACATATGTTTCCACTTACAATAAAGCCACCTATGTGTATTGAGAGTTGGACAGTGTGTATGGTGGATAAGTTTTGTGCAACAGGTGAAGTAGTTAAATTTATATATAGTAAATTAGCTAGTTTATATATAAGAACATTAAAAAAATATGCTGACTGTATAAATGTTGCAAATGTATTAATTATATGTGTGTTATTGATGACAATAATGTTTTAATAACAAATAAGATATTAGAAATTGTTTTCTAATATCTTATTTGTTATATATATTTTTTATCTTTCAAAATCATCATCATTAGATTTTTTAGAAATATCTTCTTGAACAGCTTTTGCAATATTTTCATCATATTTTTCTTGAATTTCTGTAGATGTTTTTTCATGTTTAATATCATTGTAATTAGTAATGTAATTATCTAGATGATCTGTATCAAGTTTTTCAGGATTACTACCAATGTAGTTTATAAATCTATGTGGGTCGGTTTTAATTTGATTTATTTGTTTTTCATTAATACCTAATGCGATAGCTTTTTCAGATATTGAGCTTTCCAATTTTTGTATTTCTACATCTAAAATTGCAACTTCTTCTTTTCTTAATGGTAGTTTCTTTAATTCTTCTAAATCATTATTTCGATATCTTTGAATTTGTTCTAATATTTGAGAAGGATTATTTGAATCAGCATATAATGGTCCTACGGTTTGTGCAGCTTTTTCAGCTTTATCCTTTAATTCATTATATTTAGATTGATATTCATTATTATAATTATTGCTTTCTTCTTGGTGCTCAGTTTTAAGAGTATCAATTTTATTTTTTAATTCATTTTTTCTTTCCTCATATTGTTTTCCGTTTTCTAAGAATTTTTTCTTTGGAAAATTATTAAGTTGGTCTTGCAAATTTGATATTTGATTTGAAAGATTAGTACATATTTCATTAGATTCTTTTCGTGATGTAGTGTTAAACTGTTGAAAATCTTTTGTCATCTGCTCTAATTCTTCTAAATAAGTTTCTACTTCAGATATGTCAAATTTACTATTACGGTCTATATAATTTTCTAAATTTTCTTTTTTATTTTGTTTTGAAAATAGTTCTTGAATATCATCTTTTAAACCTTTTATTTGCTCTTCCTTATACTCTTTGACATTAGTTTCTTTTACCTTTACTTTTGATTTATCAGAAAATTCAGATATAAGTTTTGTTCTAATTTCCTTTTTTGTTAGGTCTTTGATTGCATCTATTTCCTCTGGAGTACCATTTTCAAGTGTATCTTTAATATATGAATCTATCTCTTTATCAGATGCATCATTTATTTTTTCTACAGCTATATCATTTACTGATTTTTCTAGTCCAATCATTCTTTCACTTTGAATTGTATATATTTGATAATATAATGTAGAGTTTTGTTTTTCTAAATCACTTATTTGATTATTAGTTTTTTCGTTTTCTGATATTATAGTATCTTTGTTGTTAATAAATTCTTCAATTTCGGCTTTATTTTCTTCTAATTTTGATATGTTTTCTATAGTAATATCTTCTGAATCTTGCATTTTTTGTATTTCTTGTAATAATTGAGTTTCACTTAAATCAGTAAAGTCAATATCTGGAGAAATTTCACTTAAAGTAGTTCTAACAGAATCTATATTATCTGTTTTAAGCATTGACTTAAGATTTTCAATTTCACTTTTGTTTTCAGTTGTTTTATTAGTTAATTCTTCTATTTCACTTAAATATTCTTGTCTAATTTTCTCTATTAATTCAGTAACTTTACTCATTAATATTCACCTCATTTTCGATAGTTTTCAATTTGAAAACATTTTTAATGTCCTTTTTAAATAATTCTAATTCATAAATTGATAAGTCTTTAAGTTCTTTTTCAATATTTAGTTTTTCACTCATAGAAACATCACTCCTTATAAATGTATAATAGCATAACTGCATTTTTTTGTCAAATAATTCACAAACTTATGCAAAAAAATGTTGATTTTACCGTCATTATAGTATATTATAGTTATATAAATTACACAAAAAGATGAAGGAGTTAATATGTTTTTAAAGAGAATAGAGTTACAAGGTTTTAAATCTTTTGCAGATAAAACTAATTTAGAGTTTTTAAATGGAATAACTACTGTTATAGGGCCTAATGGAAGTGGTAAAAGTAATATAGTTGATGCTTTTATGTGGGTTTTAGGTGAGCAAAGTATAAAGAACTTGCGTGGGAATAAATCAGATGATGTTATATTTGCTGGAACTCAAGCAAGAAGATCTGTTGGGTTTGCAGAGGTTAATCTAGTAATAGATAATACAGATGGATCACTTCCTATTGAGTATGATGAAGTTGTAGTTACAAGAAGGCTATATAGAAGTGGTGAAAGTGAATATTTAATTAATAAATGTGAATGTAGGTTAAAAGACATTAGCCAATTGTTTTTTAATACAGGCGTTGGAAAAGGTGGATATAGTATAATTGGACAAGGTAAAGTTGAGGAGATACTAAATTCAAAATCAGATGATAGAAGATATATTTTTGAAGAAGCAGCAGGTATATTAAAATATAGGTATAGAAAAGATGAAGCTGAAAGAAAATTAGATAATACAAATACAAATTTAATTAGAGTAAATGATATTGTAAATGAAATAGATTCTAGATTAGATGGGCTATATTCTCAATCTGAAAAGGCAAAGAAGTTTTTAAATTATAGAGAAGAATTAAAAACAAAGGAAATTAGTTTGTTTAATTTTAATATGCAAAAAAATAGTAATACTTTACAAGAATTAAATGAAAAATATGATATCTTAAATAATCAAATAAAAGATGAAGAAGATAAGTTAGTTAGTGTGCAAGAGAAAAAGACATTAACAAAGGAAAATATAGAGGACATTTTATCAAAACAAGAAAATATTCAAAGGTTTATGTATGAAAGTGATAATAATATTGAAAAATTAAATTCTGAAATAAATATGATAGATGTTCAAAAGGAGAATAATGTTACTAATTTTTCTGTTTTAGATAAAGAGATTATTGAATTAAATGAGTTGATTCAAAGAAATGAGCAAGAAATATTAACTAAATCAGATAAAATAGAACTTTTATTAAATAACAGAAAGAAGTTCGAAACAGATTTAGCGGAAAAAGAAGAAGAATATAACGAGATTTATCAAAAACTAAGTAAAAAAGGTGAAGAGATAGAGCAAAAGAAACAATATATCTATGATAGTAATGAAAAGAAAATGAATATTAAAATGGAGATAAATACTTTAAATAATGAAAAACAAAACAATGAACATACATATTCTAAAATAGATAAGGAACAAAGAGAAAATATATATGCAAAAGATTCAAGAAATATGCAAAAAGAGGATATAAGTATATTGTTTAATAATATCCTTAAAACTAAAAAAGAATATGAAGATAAGATTAATAAAATAAATGATGTACAAAATAATATTAATAGTAAAATACAAGAATTTGATAATAATATAGAAAACTATACTACTCAGATGAAGTCTAAAAAAGCAAGATATACATTTTTAAATGATATACAAAAAGAAAGAGAAGGATATGCTAGGGCAGTTAAAGAAATTCTTTTAAATAAAGAGAGAAATAGTGAATTTAATAAAGGGGTAGAAGGCAGTATAGCAGATATTATTATGGCACCACAGGAGTATGAACTTGCTATTGAAATGGCACTTGGTGGTTATTTACAAAATATAGTTACATTAAATGAACAAAGTGCTAAAAAGTGTATTGATTATTTGAAACAAAATAATTATGGTAGAGCATCTTTTTTACCTATATCACTTGTTAAGGGTAAAAGATTATCAGATGTATCTAAATTAGAGAAAGAAAAGGGTTATGTAGGAATTGCAAGTAATTTGGTAAAATATAATTCTAAATATGAAGAGATAATTGTTAATTTACTTGGCAAAACATTAGTTGTTGAAACTATTGATGATGGTATTAATATTTCTAAAAAGTATGGAAATAGTTTTAAAATTGTAACACTTCAAGGTGATATTATTTCAACATCAGGTCAAATGACAGGTGGTAGTATTCAAAAAAAATCTAGTAGTATATTAGGTAGAACAAAAGAAATAGAAACACTTGAAAGAGAAATTAAGAAATTAGAAAAGAATATCGAGGAAGAGAGTAATAAAAAAGAAGTATATTTAAATAGTATAGATAATACAGATATTAATTATTCTGAGATAAATGAGAAACTTAATAATGTAAATATTGAGTATGCAATAGAGAATCAAAAATTACAAACTATTGAAAATGAAATTGATTTAATTGAAAAAAGAAATGAAAAGATTAGAATTGAAAAAGAAAATATTGAGCAAAGAAATAAAGAAATTGACCAAGAGATAAATACGAAACAACTTGAAGTTGATGAAATGGAAACAGAGATAAGTAAGCTTCAACTTGAAATTGATGATTATTCTCAAAATAGTAAAGATGAACAAAAATATATTGATGATTTAAAAGATGAAATTACTGATTTGAAAATATCTATATCTTCATTTGATGAAAGTAATGTGTCTTATGAAGAAATGATTAATATGGTTAAAGATGAAATTGAGAAGGCTAAATCTAATATTGAAAAGAAAAATGACCAGAAACAGAAGATACTTATTGAAAATGAGGAGTTTGAAGTTAAGAAAAAAGAGATATTTAACAATATTAATGAAATTATTTCTAAAAAAGAAAATATAAATGAAGAAATAGAAAAGACTAAAAATGAGAAAGAGGAAAATAATAGATTAATAGATGTCTTAGATAAACAGATTGAAGATAGTTTAAATACAATATCTTTATTAAAAACTGATTTAACTAAAATTGAATCTAAAAAAGTTAAGGTTGAAGATGAAGTAGAAAGCCTAAAAACTACTATGATTGAAGAATATGAAATACCACTTGAAGAGCTTATGAAACAAGAGGTTGAAGCATTAGAACCTAATAAAGTACAAAGGGAAATTAATGTTATTAAAAGGGAAATTAAAGGTCTTGGTGCAATTAATATTGAGGCTATTGAGGAATATAAGACTAATAAAGAAAGATATGACTTTTTATCTAATCAAAGAGATGATTTAGAAAATACTGCTTCGAAGTTGAAAAACTTAATTAAGGAAATGACTGTAATAATGAAGGAACAGTTTAAGGTTAAGTTTAAGGTTATTAATGAGAATTTTGGCGTTGTGTTTGAAAAGTTATTTGGTGGAGGTAGAGCTGAAATTAGATTAACTGATGAGAATGATATATTAAACTGTCCTATTGAAATAGAGGCACAGCCACCAGGTAAGAAGCTTCAAAATATGATGTTGTTATCAGGTGGAGAAAAGTCATTAACAGCAATTGCTCTTTTGTTTGGAATATTAACTACTAATCCATCTCCATTTTGTATATTAGATGAGATAGAAGCGGCATTAGATGATATTAATATTTTTAGATTTGCACAATATGTTAAAGAATATGCAAATAATACACAGTTTTTAATAATTACACATAGAAAAGGTACAATGGAAATTGCAGATACTATGTATGGTGTAACAATGCAGGAACAAGGTGTATCTAAATTAATATCAATGAAGGTATAAAGGAGGAACATATGGACGGAAAAGTTAGAGATAATATAACAATAGGATTAAAGGTTAAGATTGTATTAAAAAAAGATCAACCAACAGGTATACTTACACAGGGAGGGGTTGCTAAAATATTGACTAATAGCAAATATCATCCAAGAGGTATTAAAGTAATGTTAACAGATGGTAGTGTTGGGAGAGTACAAGAGATAATAGAATAACAAAAGAATAAGTATATATAGTTATTAAAAAATGTTAACACAAATAATATTGTTAAACTATAAAGATGTAAAGATATGATTACTCAAAATGTTTCAAGAAGCTAAAACTGTGTGTAGTATCTAGGAATAGTTTATTTCAATATTTTGATATATAAAAATATAGAAAAAAGAAGGAAATAGTGCAATAAAAAAAAATGGGATATCTTTAGTAGCATTAATAATAACAATAATAGTATTGATAATATTAACAGGAACAGTAGTGTTAACAATAGGTGGAGATAACAGTATAATAAATAAAGCTAAGCAAGCAGTTGAAGAACACAATTTAGTATCAGCAAGAGAAAAAGTAATGTTGGAGGTAAATAATATAAAATTAAAAGGAATAAGTGAAGGAACAAATCTAAAAGGATATTTGTTTGGAGGAACAAATGAACAGCAACAACAAAGGGCAAATGAATTAAGTGCAAAAGGAATAGAAGTATCTCAGTTAGGAGATCAAATAAAATTTATGGTAGATGGTAAATATGAGGTAATAACAAACGAAAATGGAACAGTTCAAAGTGTAGAAAAAACAATACAAATAGCAGTAAGTAATATTGCAATAACAACAGAAGGAACAACTGTGCCAGAAGATGGAACATTATCAAATGGAACACCAGTAATAATAGATTTTGATGTAAGTGTAGAAGGTGGAGAAAATATAATAGTAACACCAACATTGCCATATACAACAGATGGAATTGAAAAGAACAAAACATTTACAATAGAAGGGACAGTAAATGGCAAAGCATTTAGAAAGACGGAAGTTATATCAGTAGATAGCAAATATGTGGCATTAGGAGAGGCAACACAGATAAGTGTAGCAGGAATACAAGTAGGGGATTTTATAAACTATAAAGCAGGAACATGGACAGCACAGGAAATAGCAGATTTAACAGATAAAGGGTTATATACACCAAATGGAGAATTGCCAACAAACAATAGTGAGACAGGTCATTATAAATTTGGAGGATTTAAAGAAGGAGATAGTAAAGACAATAGTATATTAAGGCCATATATTAATCCTAATTATAATAGGTATTCTAATAATTATGCAAAAGGATGGATAGTAATACAAACTTCTCCAACAATAAAAATAATGCATGCAGGAACACCAGAAGGATATTTTCATCCAAATATAGCAAATGGCAAATGTGCATATAAAAGTGAATATATATTAAATAAAGATAGTATAGGAAATACAAATGGAGCAGATGTATGGGGAAATTATAGTACGATAAATAAAAGAGATTGGAGTGTGTATGAAAATGAATATGCAGAGGGAGGAACTGCACATTGTATGACATATTCAGAGGCAAATACAATCACAAAAACATTAAGAACAAAAGGGTCATATTATTGGTTATCTTCTGCTCATGACTCTAATTATTTGGATTATGTGTTTTTCGATGGTTACTTCGCTTTCACCAATAATGATTGTCTTGGTGTGGTGCCAGTAGTTTCTTTAAAATCTAATATTAAAGTAGCTGGGTATCAGGGAGATAGCACCCATGCTACTTTACAGACAGCATGGGAGATAGTAGAATAATTAAAAAAGAAATACTAGGATTTTTCTAGTATTTCTTTTTATCTAGTGCGACGGGCATGCCGTTTAGTTAAGTGGTGAAAGTCCATAGTGGAGGTATG
>CAZFOR010000047.1:0-8997 GCA_964520895.1 uncultured Eubacteriales bacterium
CTTCAATTTTACATCTTTGTTCAAAAGATAATCTACTAGAATTATTTTTCATAAATTCCCCCTTTTAAACCAAAAACATTTACATAATTATTATATCAGAAATGCTTTTAGTTGTACATTAAGAAGCATTGTATGAGTAAAATCTATTTTATCTTTATAAACTTGCTTTTACCTTTTTACTTATCATCCCAAAATTAAGGCATCCGTAAACAACTCATACTTGACAATAGGTGAATTAAAGTATAAAATTAATGCGAGGTGAAAAATGATTAATTTAGAATTAGTAAGAAACATTAGAGATATAGATAATATTAAAATTAATATGTTAGAAAACATAACTAATATATATAAAGGACTAGAAGATACAGATATAAATATGAAAGAATTATTAAATGAAAATATAAATCTAACAAAACAATTAGCACAAAAGCTAGAAATAGATTTAGAAAGAGAGATTTAACATGAAACCAAATATGTTTTTAGAAAAAGTAATGTCAAAGGTTACATTTTACATAATTGTAATTACAGCATTATTAGCAATAATTATATTTTTAAATCCAAAATTATTGCTACTTTGTTTATGCATTTTTATATTTGTTATTTCATATGCTTTTTTAGTTAATATATTAAAAAGAAGTGAAATTGAAAAATATATTGAGAATCTAACATTTAATATAGATGCTGTAACAAAAGATACATTATTAAATTTTCAAATGCCACTAGTTATTTTAGAATTAGATGGTCAAGTAATGTGGAGTAATTCTAATTTTGATGAGTTATTCAAAAATGAAAATATTACTGATAAATTAAGTGATATAATTAAAGAATTTAAACAAACAAATGATAGTATGAATAACAAAACATTGTATAATGAAATTAGAATTGATGAAAAGATTTATGATGTATATGCCAATATAGTAAGAATGAACCAAAAAAATAAAAAAGAAAACGAACATGTCTTAATGATGTATTTCATGGACAAAACAGATTATATGAAATTAATAGATGTATATGATAAATCAAGATTATGTATAGGAATAATTTCAATAGATAATTATGAAGAATTAATACAAACAATTAAAGAAGAAAAAAGGTCACAATTAAACCCAGTAATAGGGAAGATGATAAGAAATTGGATATGTAAAGTTGATGGAATGGTAATTGATAAAGATAGATATAAATATATAATAGCTTTTGAGAGAGAACATATCAAGGACTTTATAAATCAAAAATTCCAAATAATCGAAGATGTTAAAAAAGTTGATTTTGGGACTAAAATGCCAGTTACATTAAGTGGTGGTATTATTGATAGTAATGAAACAATTAATGAAAAATATGATAGTGCATTTAAAGCATTAGATGTTGCATTAGGTCGTGGTGGTGACCAGATAGTATTAAAACAAAATGATAAATATGAATTTTTTGGTGGTAATACTGTTGAAGTAGAAAGAATAACTAAAGTTAAATCAAGAGTTGTGGCACAAGCATTAAAAGAGTTTATTCAAACATCTAAAAATGTTATAATAATGGGACATAAAGAAGCTGATGTAGATTGCATTGGATCAGGATTAGGGTTATATAGATTAGTTGCAAGTTTAGGTAAAGAAGCATATATATTATTAGACAGTTCAGGTGATTCACTTAAAAATTTACTTGCTAAATTAGAAAACAATCCAAAATATGAAAATGTCTTTATAAATAAAAATGAAGCATTAAGTAAGGTTACACAGGATACTTTATTAATAGTAGTAGATACACATAAAAAAGATTATGTAGAATGTCCAGAATTGTTAGAAGAAACAGATAATATTATAATTATAGATCATCATAGAAGAGCAACAAATATTATTGAAAATTCAGTTTTAACATTTCATGAAGTATATGCATCATCAACTTGTGAATTAGTATCAGAAATAATTCAATATACAGATGAAGATATAAAACTAGAACAAATTGAAGCAGAAAGTTTGTATGCTGGTATTATGGTTGATACTAAAAACTTTACACTAAAATCAGGTGTAAGAACATTTGAGGTAGCAGCATATTTACGTAAACAAGGTGCAGATATTTCAAGTGTAAATCAAATGTTTAAAACAGATTTTGATACATATGTATTAATAGCTGATACTATAAAAAACATGGAGATAGTAAATAACAATATTGGTATAGCAATGTGTAGTCAAACAAATAAAAATCCAATGTTACTTGCTGCACAAGTGGCAGATGAAATGCTATATATAGAAAATATCCAAGCATCTTTTGTAATAACAAATACAATTAATAATATAGTTCATATTAGTGGAAGATCACTTGGAAATGTAAATGTTCAAGTAATATTAGAAAAACTAGGTGGAGGTGGTCATATAACAATGGCTGGAACACAACTTAGTGATATAAGCATAGAAGAAGCAAAAGAAAAATTAATACAAGCTTTAAATGAGGCTGAGGTTAAAATTTAAATAAGAGGTGATGTTATGAAAGTTATATTGTTACAAGAAGTAAAACCACTAGGAAAAAAAGATGATGTAGTAAATGTAAATGATGGTTATGCTCGTAATTTCCTTTTTCCAAAAAAAATGGCAGTTGAAGCAAATCAAAGTAATATGAAAGTATTAAATGATAAAAAAGAAGCAATGAAGTATAGAAAAAATGTTGAAAAATCAGATGCATTAGAATTACTAGAAAAAATGAAAGAAATGGAAGTTACTTTTAGTATTAAAGCAGGAGAAAATGGTAGAGTATTCGGGTCTGTTACATCAAAAGATATAGCTGAGCAATTATTAAAAAAATATAAAGTTAATATAGATAAAAAGAAAATACTTATGCAAGAACAAATAAAAATGATAGGTATTACAAATGTAGATATAAAACTTTATGAGGGAGTAATAGCTAAACTAAAAGTAGTTGTTAATCAAGAATAAAAAATAGTAGTATAATGGAGATGAGTAGTTATGGAAGAAGTAAGTATTAATAAAATACCACCACATGATATTGAAGCTGAGCAAGCAGTATTAGGCTCTATGTTGGTTGATAAAGAAGCTGTGGTAGTTACTATTGAGTATTTAAAACCAGAAGATTTTTATAGAAAAGACCATGAAACAATATTTTTATCAATAGTTGAATTATATAATCAAGGTAAACCAATAGATATTTTGACAGTTAAAGATGTATTAACATCAAATGGAATGTTTGATGTTGTTGGTGGTTTAGATTATTTAACAACACTTGCATCATCTGTATATACTACTGCAAATATTGAGTCATATGTTAAAATAGTTGAAGAAAAAGCAATACTTAGAAAATTAATAACAGCATCAAATGATATTATTAAATTAGGATATGATGCAAAAGAAAATGTCGAAGATATTTTAGATCAAGCTGAAAAAAAGATATTTGATATATTACAAAAAAAGAGTACAAAAGGGTATAGTCCTATTAAAGATGTTTTAGTTGATGCTTTTACAAGATTAGAAGAGCTATATAATAAAAAGGCAAATGTAACAGGTGTAGCAACAGGTTTTACTGATTTAGATAATAGAACAGCAGGTTTCCAGCCAGCCAATTTAATATTAGTTGCAGCTCGTCCTGCAATGGGTAAATCAGCCTTTGCTTTAAATATTGCTCAAAATGCAGCAATTAGACATAAAACAGGTGTAGCGATATTTAGTTTAGAAATGGCAAAAGAAGAATTAGTAAACAGAATGTTATGTTCAGAAGCCATGGTAGATAGTAGTAAAATTCGTAATGGTAAAATGGAAGAGGATGATTGGGTAAAACTTGCAAAAGCATTAGGACCATTGTCAGAAGCACCAATATATATTGATGATACACCAGGACTTACTGTAATGGAGTTAAGAGCAAGATGTAGAAAATTAAAACTAGAAAAAGATATTGGACTTGTTGTAATTGATTATTTGCAGTTAATGCAAGGTAGTAGGTCAGAAAATAGGCAACAAGAAATTTCAGAAATAAGTAGATCATTAAAAATATTAGCAAAAGAATTAAATATACCAGTAATTGCATTATCACAATTAAGTAGGGCACCAGAGGCAAGAGCAGACCATAGACCAATACTTAGTGATTTAAGAGAATCAGGATCAATAGAGCAAGATGCTGATATTGTTATGTTTTTATATAGAGATGAATACTATAATGAAGAAAGTGAAAAGAAAAGTGTAGCAGAAGTAATTATATCAAAACAAAGATCAGGACCTACTGGTACTACTGAGCTTTTATGGTTAGGACAATATACTAAATTTGCTAATTTAGATAAATCAAGATAATAGTTAGGTGAGAAAATGTTAAAAGAAAAAGTAATACAAACGATTAATAAATATAATATGATAACAAATGAAGATAAAAATATATTAGTTGCAGTATCAGGTGGATTTGATTCTACCTGTTTATTGTATTTATTAAATGAAATAAAAGATGAATTTAATATTAATTTGTATATTGCACATGTAAATCATTGTTTAAGAGAAAATGCAATTATAGATGAAGAGTATGTTGTAAATTTGGGAAAGCAATTGGACATTCCTGTTTTTGTAAAGAAAATAGATATAAACAAAATGTCAGAAGATGAAAAACTTTCAACTGAAACAGCTGGAAGAATTGCAAGATATGATTTTTTTGAAGAGATTGCTAAACAAAATAATTGTAGTAAAATTGCTACTGCACATAACGCAAATGATAATGCTGAAACAGTTTTATTAAATATTTTTAGAGGTACTGGACTAAACGGATTAAAAGGGATAAGGAAAGTTAGAGCGGGAAAATATATAAGACCATTAATACAAATAACAAGAGATGAAATAGATGTTTATTTAAAAGAAAAAAACATTATAGCAAGATTAGATGAAAGCAATTTAGGGTTAGAATATAGAAGAAATAAAATAAGAAATGAACTAATACCATATATAAAAGAAAATTTTAATGATAATATTATTAATTCGATTAACAGAATGTCAGATGTTGTTACAGCTGATGATGAATATATAGATAATATAGTTAATATATTATTTAATGAAAGTGCAGAAATTTTAGAAAATGGTGATGTGGTATTAGATAGAAATAAAATACAAAAAAATGAGATAAATATACAAAAAAGGTTAATACTAAAATGTATAGAGAAATTAAATGGATATATAATGCAAATTGAAGAGGTTCATATTAATGACATTTTAAAAATGATTGAAAAAAATGTTGGTAATAAATATATGACCCCAAATAAGAATTTAAAAGTGTATATAAATAAAGGGAAAATACATTTTATTAAACAATAATAAAAAAATTAAATAAATTTATTGTAAAAAAATTAACTTTATGATAAGATTTGTAAGTAAAAATATAAATAAGTGGAAGGAGTAATTTTGTGAAAAAATTTAGAGGAATTGGAATATATTTAATTATTTTAATAGTAGTTACAGTTTTATTAGTTAGTATGTTAGAAAGTAAAGACTTTAAAATGAGCTATTCAGAAATGATAGGAGCTATTAATGCAGGTGAAGTTAAATCTATTCAATTATCAACAGAAAGCTCAAAAGCTATAATTGAACTAAAAGCAAATAATGTTAAGAAAGAGGTAAATATACCTAGTAATCAAGAGTTTGTAAAATATATACAAGAAACATTAAAATCAGGTACAACAACTTTTGAATTTGAAGAAAAGGGACCATCTGTTTTAACATTAATAATCAGATATATTTCACCATTTGGTATGATAATAATATTAATACTATTTTGGGTATTTATACTACAACAACAAGGTGGAGGAAAAGCAATGTCTTTTGGTAAAAGCAGAGCTAGACTTCAAAATGAAGAAGATAAAAAAGTTACATTTAAGGATGTTGCAGGTGTAAAAGAAGAAAAAGAAGAGTTAGAAGAATTAGTAGAGTTCTTAAAAAATCCAACTAAATTTACTAGAATGGGCGCAAGAATACCAAAAGGTGTGTTATTAGTTGGTCAACCAGGAACAGGTAAAACATTACTTGCAAAAGCAGTTGCTGGTGAAGCAAATGTACCATTTTATACAATAAGTGGTTCGGATTTTGTTGAAATGTTTGTTGGTGTTGGTGCATCAAGAGTTAGAGATTTGTTTGCAGAAGCTAAAAAAAGTGCACCATGTATTATATTTATTGATGAAATTGATGCAGTAGGTAGACATAGAGGTGCAGGACTTGGTGGAGGCCATGATGAAAGAGAGCAAACTTTAAACCAATTACTAGTTGAAATGGACGGATTTGGAACAAATGCTGGTGTAATTGTTTTAGCTGCAACAAATAGACCTGATATATTAGATCCAGCGTTATTAAGACCTGGAAGATTTGATAGACAAATAGTTGTTACACCACCAGATGTTAAGGCAAGAAAAGAAATATTAAAAGTACATGCACAGAAAAAAACAATAGAAGAAAATGTTGATTTTGGAATAATAGCTAAAAATACAACAGGATTTACTGGAGCTGATTTAGAAAATACATTAAATGAAGCGGCATTACTTGCAGCTAGAAACAATAAAGATTCAATTTCGATGGAAGATATTGAAGAAGCAATGATAAAAGTAATGATGGGACCTGAAAAGAAAAGTAAGGTTGTAAGTGATAAAGATAGAAAATTAGTTGCATATCATGAAGCAGGTCATGCATTAGTAAGTAGATTTTTACCAACACAAGATGTTGTACATCAAGTTTCTATTGTACCAAGAGGTATGGCAGGTGGATATACAATGTATAGACCAAATGAAGATAAATCATTTATGTCAAAATCTGAGATGGAAGAAAAAATTGTTTCACTATTAGGTGGTAGAGTTGCAGAAAAACTTGTATTAAATGATATTAGTACAGGAGCTTCAAATGATATCGAAAGAGCAACAAAAATAGCAAGAGAAATGGTTACTAAATATGGTATGAGTGAACATTTAGGGCCAATAACATTTGGAACAGGACATGATGAAGTGTTCTTAGGAAAAGATTTTGCACAATCTAGAAACTATAGTGAAGAAATTGCTTCTAAAATTGATAATGAAATTAAATTAATTATTGGTGAAGCATATACAAGAGCAGAAAAAATACTAGTAGACAATATGCAAAAACTTCATAGAGTTGCAGAAGCATTACTTGAAAAAGAAAAAATTGAATCAGATGAATTTGAAGAAATATTTCAAAATGCTTAATTAAATATTACAAATATATTACAAAAAGGTTACACAAATTTTAAAGTTGTGTAACCTTTTGTAATTGAGTTGAAAAAGAAAGAAATAAGTGATAATATGTAAATGTAAGTATAAAAAAATGAATATTTGGAGGTGATAAAGAAAAAGTGAATATATGAAATAAAAAAACAAATTAAGGAGGAGAAGATTAGTATGAAGAAAATATGGACAATAGGAATAATAGCAGTAATAATTTTAACAATAGGAATATTAGCAACAAGTGTAATGGCAGACAATAATGAAATAGTAACAACAAGTGAAAAACAAGAAGTAAAGATAATAAAGGATACAGACTTTAGAGTAAGACTATTAAGAGAAAATAAAATATTAATAGGAAATGAAGAAGGAAAATTAATGTTAGAAGAGACATTAAAAAGACAAGAGATGGTAGTATTAATATCAAGATTAATGGGAGTAGAAGAGACAGCAAAAGCGTGGGATGCAAGTAAGCTATCATTTACAGATGTAGCAAAAGGAGATTGGGCAGCACCATACATAGCATGGGCAAAAGATAATAATATAACAAAAGGATATGATGAAAGTACATTTGGATATGATGATTCATTAACAGGGTTACAAACAGAAATCTTTTTATTAAGAGTATTAGGATATAGTGAAGTAACAATGGAAGATGCAGAGCAAATGGCATTGAGAACTGGAGTAAGTGAATATATTTATTTGAACTTAAATAATTCAATAACAAGAAGTGACGTATCTAAAATGTTATATAATACATTATATGGATACATAAAAGACACAGAAGAAATATTGATAGAGAAGTTGTCTATTAAGAGTGAATTAACTGAAGAAGAAAGACAATTGCAGTTAATTTTATTAGAAGAGTATGGTGTAGAGTATATATCTAAGATAGAAAAAGAAAATAATTGGACATTTATATATGCAAATACAAAAGAAAGTACATTGAGTGAAAAAAATGAAGAAGAATATAAAGAAATATTTAAAATAATAGCAGGATTGTCAAATTATAATAATATAAAATTAATAGATAAAGATAATAATTTAGAAATAATAGCATATTGTTCGAAATCTAATTATCAGATATTAGCATTAGAGGTAGATGGAGTATATAATTATTTTAATATGACAGAATCATTTTAAGAAGTAGGGGGAAATTATATGAAAAAAATATTAGTTTTAATTTGTATGATGATTATAGTAGCAATACCATCATGCAGTAATGCAGTTACAGGAGAATCAAAGATAATGAAATTAACTCACTATTGTCCATGTGCTCATTGTTGTGAACCATGGGATGGATCAGGACCAGCTGGAGGTGGAGATAGTAATTACAATGGACTAGCAAAAAGAAGTCAATATGGAAGAGACGGTATAACTAGTTCAGGTATAAAACTTAATCAAAGCAATTCATTTGCGGTGGGAGCTGTTAGAAAAGGAGTATATGAGCCTGGAACAATAATAGTAGTTTCTAAGGGAGTATATAGCTCTAATAATCAATACATACTTGTTTGTGATAATGGAGGAATGGAAAAAAACCAAGTAGATGTTGCTGTATGTTTAGAAAAGAGTGGAAACAAGCCATATCTTGCTTCACATAATTTAGCTCGTACACAAGGAACAAAAAAGAATATATCATGTGTTGTATTTAAAAATGCAGTAAAAGATAAATCACAATATCAATATTATTCTGAAAACCAACAAGCAATGAAAGAATTAGTAGGTGAAGGAACAGCATCAGTAGCAACACCTGCACAAAGTCAAGTAAGTGCACCACCAAAAGAAGTGGATGTAACACCAGATTTTAA
>CAZFOR010000048.1:0-8894 GCA_964520895.1 uncultured Eubacteriales bacterium
CCTATACCTTTTTCCTCTAATAGTTTAACCAAACTTGCTTCTGTATATCTTGGTGGTGGCTCTGTAAAATGCTTATCTGGTAATAACTCTTTTAACTTAAGCTCTTGACCAATCTCTACAATTGGTAACATTTTTTCTTTTTCTTCCTTTTCATCAGTTTTTTCAATATATACACACATATATCCATCAAAATTAATTTTAGAACCATTTGCTTTAAACAAATAATCATTTGCTAAAATATCAATAGATATAGTATCATAAATAGCTGTTGCCATCTGACTTGCAATAAACCTATTATATATTAAATTATATAATTTAAACTGTTCTGTAGTTAAATTTTCTTTTATATCATTTGGAGAAAATTCAATATGTGCAGGCCTAATAGCCTCATGGGCATCTTGACTATTTGCTTTTGATTTATAGTATGTTCCACCATAATATTGTTTACCAAATTTTGTAATAATTATATCTTTTGCAGCACTTCTAGCCTCCTCAGAAACTCTAACAGAGTCTGTTCTCATATATGTTATCAAACCAGTTGTTTTACCTTCAACTTTTATTCCTTCATATAGCTGTTGTGCAACAGCCATTGTCTTTTTAAGTGTAAATCCTAACTTTCTTGAAGCTTCTTGTTGAAGTGTACTAGTTGTAAATGGTGGAGCAGGATTTTTCTTCCTTTGTCCAATTTTAATATCTTTGACAATATATTTTGCTTTATCTAAATCATTTAATATTTTATCAATTTGTTCTTTATTCTTTATCTCAATTTTTTTATTCATATATTGTGTTAATTTTGCTTCAATATTTTTTTTACTTTTTGTATCTAGTAAATTTGCAATTAATGACCAATACTCTTGTGGTATAAAATCCTCTATTTCTTTTTCCCTTTCAACTATTAATCTTGTTGCAACAGACTGTACTCTACCAGCACTTAACCCCTTTTGTATCTTTTTCCAAAGAAGTGGACTTATTTTATATCCAACAATTCTATCAAGTACCCTTCTAGCCTGTTGAGCATCAATTATATCCATATTTAATTTTCTAGGACTTTTAATTTCTTTTGTAACAGTTTCTTTTGTAATTTCATTAAAAGTAACTCTACAATTAGAGTCCAAATCAACATTTAATATATGTGCTAAATGCCAAGCAATTGCCTCTCCCTCACGATCAGGGTCAGTTGCAAGAATAATTTTCTTCATACCTTTGGCTTGTTTTTTTAATTCCTTTATTGTTTTACCTTTATCCCTCATATTTATATATTTAGGTTCAAAATCATTTTCAATATCTACACCTAATTGACTTTTAGGTAAATCTCTAACATGACCCATAGATGCAATTACATTATATTTTGACCCTAAAAACTTTTTAATTGTATTTGCCTTTGCTGGTGATTCTACTATCACTAAATTTTCTGCCATAAATTTTATCTCCCTCTTAAAATTATATTTATTAAAATATTAAAATAAATATTAGATTATTTAATACATGTTATATCTTTACTTGAACTAAATAATATTTCACATCCATCTTCTGTAACTAGCACAGTATCTTCTATTCTAACTCCAAAATCTTTCTGGAAATATATTCCTGGTTCTATTGTAATTATCATACCTTGTTTTAAATTACAATCGTATCTATTTGATACTGCTGGTTGTTCGTGTATATCTAATCCTAAACCATGTCCAGTAGAATGTAAATAGTTTTCTTCTAAATCATATTTTCTAAACTCATCTCTTACTATATTATCAATGTCTTTAACATTTACATTTTCCTTTACACAATCTATTGCTTTAAGTTGTGCTTTTAAAACAATATTATATATTTCTTTTTGTTTTTGAGTAATATCTCCTACAAATATTGTTCTAGTCATATCACTACAATATCCGTTATATTTACAACCAAAATCTAATAATACAATATCATTTACTTGAATTATTTTATCACCTGGTACTGCATGTGGTTTACTTGAATTTGGTCCACTTGCAACAACTGAGTCAAATGCTATATCATCTGCTCCATTTTTTTTCATAAAATATTCTAATTCATCTTTTATTTGTTTCTCAGTCATTCCTGGTTTTATATATTGTATCATATATTCAAAGCCTTTGTCTGTTATTTCACATGCTTTTTTGATATTTTCAATTTCTTCATTTGTTTTTATTTGTCTTATATCTTCAATAACATCTATTAAATTAACAAATTCTTTTATATTATATCTTTGTTTAAACAAATCTGCTAAATATATTGTGATATCTTTTGCTTCAATACCAATTACCTTATCTTTAAATAACTCTAAACACTGATTAACATGATTATTATCACTTAAGTTAATCACAAAACTATTTTCATTATTACAAATACTACTTGCTAACTCAATATATCTACTATCTGTAATTACATATATGTTATTTTCTTCAACATATACATATCCTTCAATTTCATTTTTTAATATATATTTAATATTAGAAGAATTAGTTATTAACATTCCATTAATAACCTTATTTCCTTTTTTACTTATTTCTAATATCTTTTCATTTATCTTATTTATAATTTGTTGCATAATTACATCCTTTCATAAATTTCTTTCATAATGCTGGCATCTTTTGTCATAGTATCTTTTGACTCACATATAATTGTAGGTTCTAATTTTAGTTCTTTTAATATAACTGCTAGATTATTAAAATCAGGGCCATATCCTTCATCATCAAAAGTTACATGTCTTTTTTCACCACCATTACTAAATTCCATTTTACTAAAATGGCAGTGAAAATTTTTCATTCTTTCATACCCTAAATTTCGAATAAATTTGTTTAATAACTGTCTGAAATCATCTTGCGTATTTAATCCTCCCATATTTCTACAATGAATATGTCCAAAATCAATTGCAGGTATCAATCTATAATCAATTTGGCACATCTGTATTACTTCATCAGCATCACCTAATTGATTGATTTTACCCATTGTTTCAGGGCAAATATGGATATCTCCTAAACCAAGTTTGTCCGCTTCATCAACAGCTCTTTTTAATGTCTCCATTGCTATCTTAAAAGCCACATTTCTTTCCATATCTAACACAGAACCAGAATGTACAACAACCCTATTACCACCCATTAACTTAACAGCCTTCATACTATCAACAATATACTGTATTGATTTATCTTGCTTTTCTTTTTCAGGACTAGATAAACTAATATAGTATGGTGAATGAACACTAATTTCTACATTATATTTTTGCGCCTCTGAGCACATTATTTTTGCTTTTTCTTCTGATATTCTAACACCTCTGTTACATTGATATTCATAACAAGTAAGTCCTTTTGTATTAAGCCATTTAGGCATATCAGTTGAAGTTTTATTACCTTCATTATAGAAGGAAGAATCATTTCCTCCTGGTCCAAATCTAATCATTTTATCATCTCCATGTATATATTAACCTAAAATACAAAAAAAAACTAGTATCTAATACTAGTTTTTTAGTTTTTAGTGTAATTTTTTAATATTTCCTCAACACAATTATTAACTACTATATAATTATTTTCAAATTTGCTTTTATCTATATTTTTTAAAAATATATTTGCACTCTTTTCTTCTAATATAGCTATATTCTCCAATCTTAATAATGATAAAATATATGTTGTTTCATCTTGTATTATTATTTTTTCTTTTATTTTTTCTAACATCATATCTTTGAACTTTAAATTGTTTACTTTTGCCATTGCACAATTTAACATTGCTTTATCATTCATTATTTTTTGTTGTTCTTTTTTTGTTAAATTATAGTAATTTTCAGTAATTAATTCTTTTACCAATTCTTCTTTTGTATCAAATTCTTTTTGTGTGTCATTTTCTATTACTATTAAGTTTTTCAAAATATTTTCACCCCTTTTTATTCATCTATACTATGTTCTTCTCTTTGATGTTGTATATCTCTCTGAATTCTTCTTTCAGCTATATTAATTTCACCAATATTAGTTTCTGGTAAAGCTCTTTTACCGATATCTTTAGTTTTAAATACTATTGGCTGTTCTCTTTCTAATGTTATTTCTTTTGCTAATTCTTTATTAACTTCATATCTTTTTCTATACACATTTCTTTGTTCTTCTGTTTTAAACTCCATTTTCACTAATGCTTCTAATCTTTCTTCAGGCGTTATATCATTTTCTTGTAATCTTTCAAAACATTCCATCTTTGTAATTTCTTCTTGTGTTAATATTTCACCATTTTCATGTTTTTTAGATATCTCACTTATTTCTTTTGCCGATTGTATTAAACCACCATATAAATTTATATTTTCTATCCATGTTTTTGCATCAACTGTTCCATTTGATATTCTAAATTCTATTGTATTTTTATATTCTTTTCCTATATTTGATAAATTCAACCCTTGGTATCTATCTTCCCCACCATTACCATCATGTTGTCTTAATCCGTTTATAAGTAAATCTATATCTTTTCTTGAATCTAATTGTATACTACCATCTTGTGCAATTTTTGAAACTTTTTCTGATATTGGTTTAGCATATTTTGTTACTCCATTTCTTGGCTCAATACCTTGCTGATTTCCTATTGTGTATAATAAATCTTCAGTATTTGTATATATTGTTAAAAAATCAGCAATTGCTTCTTCTCCTGCATCAAACAAATATTGTGCACCTATATGTATATGTCCACCACATCTTTGTGTTACTTCTTGTCCTATAACTTGCAATATATCACATGCTTGGTATATATTTTCAACATCGTCTTTTGTTCCATGTAATATTGGTGATACAACTTCTGTTCCATCATTTTTAATACCATCACTCAAAGAAGCATCACTTTTTGCAGTCCATCCCTCTGGATACAAATCTAATCTAGCGGTATCTGGATTTCTTGAATTTTCACCTTCAATCTCTATTCCTATTGTAATTTCTTCTGGTAATGTAATTGTGGAATCTCTTGCTGATTTTTCTACTACTTCTTTCACATATTGTTTCATTTTTTCTTCCTCACCAGCTGCATTTAATAATTCAATCTTATCACTTATAAATAAATCAGTGTTATTTTCTATATATTGTTTTATCTCTTCTTTACCAATTACATTTAATAATTTAATTTTATCACTTACTACCAATTCTGGATTTTCTTCTACATATTGTTTTATTGCCTGATGTCCATCTATTACTTTTAATAATTCAATTTTATCTTTTACACTTAATTCTGAACTTTCTTCTATATATTTTTTAATATATTCTGGATTTTGTGTTGCTTTTACTAAGGAAATTTTATCACTTAATTCCATATCTGGATTTTCTTCTACATATTGTTTTATTGCCTGATGTCCATCTATTACTTTTAATAATTCAATTTTATCTTTTACACTTAATTCTGAACTTTCTTCTATATATTTTTTAATATATTCTGGATTTTGTGTTGCTTTTACCAATCTATTTTTATCAGTTAAGTCTAATTCAGGATAATCTTCTAAATATTGCTTTATTGCATTTTCACCATCAATTTCTTTTAACAATTGAAGTTTAAAAACTATATCTATATCTGGATTATCATATAAATAATTTTTAATATATTCTTTATCTTCTGATACTTTCACTAAACAAGCTTTATCATTAATAGATAATTCCGAATTTTCTTCTATATATTGTTTTGTATATTCTGAATCACCAATTTTTTGTAGTAAATTTACCTTATCATATATACTTAATTTAGAATTATCATTTAGATATTGTTTAATATATTCTTGGTCACCTGTTGATCCTACTAAATACGTTACATCTTCTGCTGATAAATCTTTATTATCATTTAGATATTGTTTTATATAGTCAATATCATCTATTTCCCTTGAAAGTGCAGCTATATAATATACATCTAAATCAGGTGTATTCTTTAAATATTTTTTTATATATTCTTGATTTTGTGTTGCCCTTACTAATTCAATTTTATCATTTTCACTTAAATCAGGATTGTTCTTTAAATACTCATCTATCGCTTTGTCTCCACCCATTTTTTTTATCAATTCAATTTTATGGTCTAGTCTTAAATCAGGATTATTTTTTATATACTCATTTATCTCTTCTTTTCCTGTTGATTTTATTAACTCTATTATGTGATATTCATTTAATTCAGGATTCTCTTCTATATATTGTTTAATGTACTGTGGATTTTCTGTTGATTGTACTAATCTAATTACATCAAATTGACTTAATTCAGCATTATTTTCAATATATTCTTTTACATAATTCGTATCTTTAGTTGCCTCTACTAATGAACGTTTATTAATAGCAGATAATTCAGGATTTTGTTCTATAAACTCTTTTATTTTATTTTTATCCTTAAACAAACATATAATATCTATTTTAATGCTATTATCAATTTCTAAAAAATATTTATATTCTTCTTCATTTGAATTTTCAACTTCACTTGCCATACTAGACATAAGTATATCAATTAGTTCATCTTCTGAATATTTTTCTGCATTATCGATACCAACAAATTTAATTATGTCTTCTATATCTTCACTATCAAACAATTTAATTAATTGATCTATTCTCTCTTTCGTCATATTTTTTCATTCCTTTATCTTTTAATATTAAATATTTTTTTAAAAAAAGCCAAAAACTTATCATACCATTTTATCTCATTAAAAATTACAATTTCCTTTAATTCATCATCTTCTTTTATTTGATTCTTATCTTCCTTTTTAGCAAATATAACCTCTGTTCCATATTTTTTTATTTTTTCTTCTTCTGATTTTCTTCTAGCATCTCTATATATTTCATTTATTTGTTCTTTTTCTTTAGCAGTTGCCCAATACTTTATATATATATTAGCTAAAATTACTTTTGTCTCTTGTAATATCTCTTGTTGCTTAAATTCTTTATTTTTATCTATTTTATATTCATAGTCTTTATCCTTTTTTTCATTAAACATATCTATTATTTCTATTGGTATTTTATTCATATCTTCTTTTGGCACATATTTTAATATTTCTATTACTTCTTTATATGCTTTAGGATAGTTATCAACCATAATATCATCTCCAAATATATATTAACCTAAAACAAACAAAAAAACTAGTGTTTAAATACTATTTTTTTTGTTTTTATATAAAATTATATTAATTTAAAATAGTTCTTCTTTATTTTATAGCATATTCAAATACCAATCAACAAAAAAGCCTGATGGTATAAACATTAGCAAATATGCTGCTATTGCTATAAATGGTCCGAAAGGTATATAATCTTTCATACTTTTTATTTTACTTACAAGTAATATTATACAAACAACTGCTCCTATTACAAATGAGACCAGTGTTAACACCAATATTCCTTTTATTCCAAAAAATAGTCCTAACATTGTCATTAGCTTAACATCTCCAAATCCCATACCCTCTTGTCTATATATCAACAGTGCAAGTAATGCTATTGCTAAAAATATTCCTCCACCTATAAGTCCACCTAAAATATGATTTACAGCTAAACTTGTATTACCTAATATAAATAAAATAACAATATATATTATACCTGATACTATACCAAATAAATTTAATTTATCTGGTATTATGCAATATTTATAGTCAATTGTAACTATTGGAACTAAAATTGATGCAAGTATTGAAAATGCAAAAAATTCTAATGATATTCCATACTTTAAATATAGCAATGGAAATAATACCATTGTAGGTAACCCATACCAAAGATTAAGTTCATTATTGAAATTCTTTTTTCTAAAAACTGGCTTTTCCTTCTCATTTTCATCACAAGGTAATACTTGATAACATACTAATCCAATTTGTCCAACAAGTAATCCAATTATCCACAGGATTATACACATAATCAAATTTTGTCTCATCATCATATTTTACTTCCCCTCTTTCTTTTTATAATATTTCTTAATAACCATCTTCTCTAATGGTCTTTTTATTGTTGTTGTAATACTGCAATCTTTTTCATTTATCGGATGTGTATACACAGTATACATTCCCATTCTATTTCCACCTAATACATCTGTAAATATTTGGTCACCTATAACACAAATATTTTCTGGTTTTTCATTTAATAATTTTAAGCATTTTTTAAACCCACTTTTTAATGGTTTTGTTGCAAACATAAAATATTCAAGTTCTAATTGTTTTGCTATACTTTCAACCTTTTTCTTTTTTATTGTATTAGATAATATACATACTTTAATTTCGTTTCTTTTTAATTCATTAACCCAGTTTATTACATCTTGTTTTAATATCTTACTACTATCAATTAATGTATTATCAACATCTAATATAACTGCTTTTATATTATTATCAATTAATTTTTGTATATTAACTTTTTCAATAGCCTCATAAATTTCATTTGGATAAAACATCATTAACTCCTTTACTTTTTATAAATAATATAACATTTTATTTAATTTGTCTATACAAAAAAATGGAAAATAAAAAAACTATACAAATTTGTATAATTTAACATTACACTTTTTGTATAGTTTTATATTAACATTTGTATACATTTAACTATTACAACTAATTGTTAATTTTTACCTTCTTGAATTATCATCTCATAAGTATTGTAAAAACCGCTTAAAATTAACTCTTACTCTGTTTCTAAGCCTATGTCTCTTTTAATTCATTATATACGGCGTTAAAAGCTCTCCTGACCCCTCTTTGATGGTAACATTAGATTTTAGAACTACTACAGGACGCACACCCGAAGCAACGCCACCCCCGATGCCATTGGGGTCGTAGAAATTGCCAGCGCGCACGTTGACATCGTTCACACTCCCGCACACCGAATCTGACAACGTTAGAATCGACATAGACGCAGGGAGACGCAAGCCAGTAATATAAATTACTGCTATTTGCTTTATTTCTAAATAACATCTTATATTCTTCTGTTGTATTT
>CAZFOR010000049.1:0-8777 GCA_964520895.1 uncultured Eubacteriales bacterium
AAGAATTAGCTAACTTAACAAACACCACTTTTTAATATTACTTTATATAACCTCTTTATATTAATCTTTTAAAGTACCAATAGAAAAAACTATGAGGATGTAATTATATAACATCCTCATAATTTTAATATATATATTCAGCTTTTCCAAATGTAGGTATACCATTTATACTTCTATATCCTTCTTTTATTTTATCTACTATATCACCCATGCCAACTATTGTATTTTTACTTGATATTGATAAAACTTGTGCAACAATTAATGGATCATAAAAATCAATTAATATTCTGCCAGGTGAACTTGCAAAATTTGCACCTGAATTAATTAACTCTTCATAATATGATTGACATGCGCCTGCAAATATAGCAAGCCTATTTTTATTTCTTTCAACTTTTCTTGCTTGTATAACACCTTCTTTAAAATACTTAGAATTTTTATAGTTATTTATATCTCGTGTATTTTTACCTTTTAATAATCTATCATGACCTGTAAGTATTAATATATCTGGTTTTTCTTTTAATAATAAATTTCGTATATACACATATTGTTTTTTTTCCTCAATACTGTATACACTACAAGGTATATTATTTTTCTTATAATATTTTAGTGCCTTTCTTGCATATATATCATCACCATCTATATGAAGTATTTTTCCAAACCTTATATTATCTTCAACTGCCCTATGTTTTTTAAACATTTCACATACCCTGTTTTCTCTTTTTTCTAAATCATTGAAAAATTTTTGTATATTTTCAACTATCTCTAAATCAGATACATTTGCATCTGCATATATTCTCATATCAATTCCTTTTAGATAATATATGTCTTTATTTATACCTATAACTTGGAAAAGGATATCTTTGTTATATGATTTTCTAGCCACATAATCATTTAGTTTTATATTATACATAAATATCACCTGTTTTATCTTATGTTAGAATAAATAAAAAGGTGATTTTATTTAACAACGTTCAAACATTATATATCTATATATTCAATTATTTTTTTTTATTTACTTAAACTATTGTATTTTTTTTATTTATGTAGTATACTATTAAAGAACTAATCATTACTTATTCCCTTTTTATTTGATTAATTATAAACTTGGAATAGTCAATTAGTATTATAATGTCAAAGGAGGGAATCAAGTTGGCTGACAAAACATTAACATGTAAAGATTGTGGTGCAGAATTTATCTTCACTGAAGGCGAACAAGCATTTTATCAAGAAAAAGGTTTCGAAAACGAACCTCAAAGATGTCCAGATTGCAGAAGAGCAAGAAAAAATGCTAGAAGAAACTAATTTTACAAAAAAACTAAGATTGAATGTATAACATTCAATCTTTTATTTTTTCTATTTTCATTTACATTTTCAAATCAATTATCTGTTCCCATGGTAAATCAAGTTCAGTTCTTCCAAAATGTCCATATGCTGATAGTTTACTAAATATAGGTGTCCTTAGTTGTAATCTATCAATAATATTTTGTGGTTCAAAATCAAAATTATTCTTAATAATATTTTCTATTTCTTCAATAGAAATTTTTTCTGTTCCAAAACAATTCACATTTATAGATACAGCTTGTTTAACACCTATAACATATGCTATTTGTATTTCACATTTATCTGCAAGTTTATTTGCAACAATATTTTTAGCAACAAACCTTGCCATATATGCACCGCTTCTATCAACCTTTGTTGAATCTTTTCCACTAAATGCACCTCCACCATGTTTAGCACAACCACCATATGTATCGATTATAATCTTTCTACCAGTAAGTCCAACGTCTCCAAGTGGTCCACCAATTACAAATCTACCTGTTGAATTAATAAATATTTTTGTATCATTATCAATTAAACTACTATCAATAACTTTACATATAACTTCATTTTTTATATCTTCTCTTAGTTTGTTAATATCAGTATTTTCATCATGTTGTGAAGCAATTACAATCGCATCAACCCTTTTAATTTTATTATCTTCAAACTCGACTGTCACTTGTGTTTTGCCATCTGGTTTTAACCCTTTTACAATATTTTGTTTTCTAACAAACTCTAATCTTTTAGCAAGTTTATTTGCTAAAACTAATGTTATTGGCATATATTCCTCTGTTTCATTTGTAGCATAACCAAACATCATACCCTGGTCACCTGCACCACCGACATTTTCATTAGTACCTAATGCAATATCTTGACTCTGCTTTGATAAAACAATGTCTACTTTACAATTTTCATAGTTAATACCAATAGTTTCATTATCATACCCAATTTCTCTAACACAATTTCTAACTACTTTTTCAATATCTACTACTGCGTTTGTTGTTATTTCACCTGTTACCAATATATTATTTTTATATGCAACTGTTTCACAAGCTACTTTTGAATACTTATCTTGTTTTAATAACTCATCTAAAATGCTATCTGAAATATAGTCACACATTTTATCTGGATGACCTATTGTTACTGATTCTGATGTGTAAAAAGTTTTTTTCATAAATTGTTTCCCTCTTTCTTGTTAAAATTCTTCTGTATCATCTTTAATATAATACTTCTTATCTTTAATTTTATCAGGTAAATACTGTTGCTCTACCTGATGATGTGGATATTCATGAGGATATTTATATCCAACACCATAACCACTACTTTTCATTGCTTCAACTGGTGCATTTCTAATATGCATAGGTATAGTACCTGTATCAATATTTTCAACATCGTCTAATGCTCTATTTAGTGCCATATATGATGAGTTAGACTTAGGAGATTTTGCAACATAACTTGCTGCATGTGCTAATATAATCTTTGCCTCTGGCATACCAATCATGTGTATAGCTTGCATTGCAGAATTTGCAACAACCAACGCATTTGAATTAGCAAGTCCAACATCTTCTGATGCACATATAGCAATTCTCCTTGCTAAAAACATAGGGTCTTCACCTGCATATATTGCTCTTGAAAGATAAAATATTGTAGCATCAACATCACTACCCCTCATAGATTTTATAAATGCACTTATATTATCATAATGACTATCACCATTTTTATCAAATCTAATTGCCTTTTTTTGTATACTCTCATCTACTACCTGTTTAGTTATTACAATACTACCATCTTTATTCATATCTGTTGAAGATACAGCAATTTCTAATCCATTTAATGCTGTTCTAACATCTCCATTTGATAAACTTGCCAAATATTCAATAATATCTTCATCTATTTGAATATTATACTTTCCTAAACCTTTTTCCTTATCATTTAAAGCATTTTTAATTATCTGTGCAACATCTTGGTCAGTTAATAATTCTAATTTAAAAATTGTTGACCTTGATATTAAAGCTTTATTTACTTCAAAGTATGGGTTTTCAGTAGTTGCACCAATTAATATAATAGTACCATTTTCAACATATGGTAATAATGCATCTTGTTGAAGTTTGTTAAACCTATGTATCTCATCAATAAATAATACAACTCTACCTGATGGATTTAACATTAAATTTTGTGTTTCTGAAACAATTTGTTTAATATCTGTAACACCAGCTGTTACTGCATTTAATTTATGAAACTTGTTTTTAGTGGTTTGTGCAATAACCCTTGCAAGTGATGTTTTACCACAACCGGGAGGTCCCCATAATATTATTGATGATAGCCTATCTGCTTTTATCATTCTATATAACATTTTATCTTTACCAACAATATGTTCTTGTCCTATGTATTCATCTAACGAATTAGGCATCATTCTATATGCTAATGGTTTATCCATTTCATCACCTTCCTAAATATACTAAACCTTTTTTAATAATTTCTTCTGTTTTTAATTGATTAACATTGTCTATTTTACTAATTACTAATTTTATATCTTTCACATTATATCCTAAAACTTGTAGTGCTGATATTGCTTCTTGAATATTATTATCATCAAATATTTGTTCATTAACATTTAAAATATCATTTTGCTGAATAGCTGTTTCAGTTTTCAATCTATCTTTTAATTCAAGTATAATTCTTTGCGCAACTTTAGGTCCAATACCTGATATTTGTGTTAGTGCTTTTACATCTGCTGAAATAACAGCTAAACTAAAATCATATGGACTAATATTTGATATAACATTTAAAGCCATTTTCCCACCAACACCACTTACTAATAACAATAATTCAAATATTCTTAGCTCTTCTTTGTTACAAAAACCGTATAAACTAATGTTATCTTCTCTTACATGATGATGTGTGTATACCTTAACATTGTCTCCTTTTTTGCCTATCTTTTGTATCATACTAGATGGCATTAATATTCTATATCCTATACCACCAACATCTATTACAATATTATCTATTCCAATATCTTCTAATATCCCACTTATATATGCAAACATACTCATATCTCCTTTTCTTTCAAATTATACTATATATTTTTTTATTAATCAATTTTATAGAAATATATTATCATATTTGTTTTCAAATGTCAAACGTTTGTTTGGTGATAAAAAACCATCCAAACAAAAGATTTTACCTAATGCTTGGATGGTTTATCTATATTGGTTTATTTATTCTTCAACATTTTCCTCAACTTTTTCATTTTCTTCTTGCATCTTCTCTAATTTTTTAATTAAATCATCTTGCTTTTGTAAATAAGTACCATAGCTTTCCCAATTTTGATTTGCAGCGGCTTCTTTCATACTGTTATTATTAGAAATTAATGTTTCTATTATTCCATTAATAGTTTCAGTATTTTCAACTGTTATTTCTATTGTTTCTTGGTTTAATAGTTTTTGCATTGCCTCAGCAAACGTATCAGCAATTGCTAAATTGCTTCCATACGAAACAACTATCTTTTTAATAGCAGGTATTTGAGATTCATTCATTGCTGCTAAATATATTGGTTCAACATATAACAATGTATTATCAACTGGTACAATTACCATACTTCTAATAACACTAGAACCACCTGTATTCCACAAACTCAAATCTTTAGAAATCTCTGAATTTTGGTCTATTTGGTTATCTAACTGCATAGGTCCAACAATATTGCTATCTTTAGGGAAAGTATATAACTTAATCTTTCCATATTCTTGTTTATTTGATTTTACTGCAACCCATGATATCATATTCTTTCTATTATATGGTGTATATTGTTGCATTAAAGCAAATTCTTGTTTGCCATCAATATCTGTAAGCCCATAATATGGCGCCATATCCTCTTCTTTTGTTCCATTATTATGTGTTGCAGATGACCATAGGTCTTCATTTCTATAGAATATGTCAACATTTTCAACATGATATTTTTCTAATATATCTGATTGCATATTAAATAAGTATTCCGGATATCTCATATGTTCCCATATATCATCAGATATTTCTTCTTCTAATGTAACAAATAGTTCTGGATACATCTTATAGTATGACATTACTATTGGATCTTCCCTATCAACTATATAGAACTTTGTTGTTCCATCATATGCATCAATTAATACTTTAACTGAATTTCTAATATAGTTTAATTCCTTTTTATATGGTACACCATTGTCATATGTTTTATCTAATGTAGTAATTTGTGAATATGGGTATTGATTAGTTGTTGTATATGCATCAATAACCCAAACCAATTTTCCTTCATTTGTAATTACTAAATATGGATCATTGTCATACTCTAAAAATGGTGCTATTTTCTTTGCTCTTCCTACTACATTTCTATTAATTAATAATTTACTATCATCTTTAATATATTGTGAATAAATTAATTTTGGATCAGCATTTTTTATTGCCATTAAAACTCTATTTCCAAAAGTTAAGTCAATTCCTGCATTACCTTTATATGTATATTCTTCTAAATTGTTTTCTTCATCAGGATAATCAAATTCTTTTATATTATTAGCCTTTACAACTACATTTTCCATTGTAAGCTCACCATAATATATTCTAGGTTCTGTTATATTTATTCCATTGCTTGATATGTTTTGTGTAATATCTTTTACAATAAAGTTTGGATATCCATTATTATCAACTGAATTTACAGGATTAATAACTAGACCATATCCATGTGTATATTGAAATCTTTTATTAATATAGTTTTTATCTTTTAATAATGATTGATCCAACTCTCTTGCTGATATAAACACTGCTGTTTTAACACCATCTATATCATATACACCTATATCACTATCATTAAAATTATAATATCCTTTTAATGTTTGATATTGATTTAAAACCTTTAATGTTGAGAAATAATCTACTATTCTAATATTATCAATTACTTGTTTATTAGCCTCAACTAACTCTGGTGTTAATTCATTTTTTACATTATACACTTCTTCATCAATATCTAAATCATATCCTTGTTTTGTATATTCCATATTATATTCTATGTATTTTCTTTCAAATTCTAATTCATTTGGAGATACAATAAATGTATTTGTAAATCCAGTAACAATTCCATTTAAAATTAATACCCCTGGAATAACAGCTAATGCAATAGCTGATTTTTTTATTTTATTTCTTCTTAGTAATATTGCTGATACTATTATACACAATATAGTTATATATGGAAGTGCAATATATACATATCTTGATATATTAGTATTTACAAAACCTGACCCAACTAAATATGATAACTTTTCTCCAACTTTTGTTTCTAAGAACCTTGAAAACACTAGGTTTTCAACACCTAAATAAAACCCAAAAACTCTAACAATTAAGAACATAATAATATTTATAAAGTTATGTGCTATAAATGATGAATCTTTAAGAGTTTTTCTTTCAATACCTTCTGATATTAATATACTAAGTCCAACAATATAATATGCTATTGTATAAATAATAATACCTACTAATAATGTACTCATACTTTGAACTAACATTAAATAAAATGGTCTTTGAAATATAAAGTATCCTATATTTTTACCAAAAATCGGATCATTTACATTAAACCATGTCGCATTTAAACATGATAACACTGTTGCATAATTATTTGTTGCAAATATATATCCACCTATTAGAGCAATGATTATTGCTAATGATTTATTTGGTGTTTTTAAATAACTTGCATTTTCTTTTACACAAATGTTTTTTAGTCCTCTTCTAATGAAAATATTTGTAAGATAAATCGCTACATATATTACAACAGAACTTATTAACATCAAAATTCCTTTTGTTTTAATATTTGTCCAAAAAACAGAAACAAAATTTTCACCTATTTCCATATATTCTAAATATTCAATTCGTAGTCCTACAAATGTTCCAATTGCAAATATAATCGCAAATAATGCAAATATAATCATTGCAATTGTTCTTAGTTTAATTTTATTTTTAAACAACACTATATTCATCTCTCCCTCCTATATTATGGCATCAACAAATTGTTTTGCATTAAATATTTCCATATCATCAATTTGTTCACCCACACCAATATATTTTACTGGTATTTTTAATTCTGATACTACTGCTAGTACGAATCCACCTTTTGATGTCCCATCCATCTTAGTAAGTATTATTCCCGTAACTTTTGCAGTTTCAGAAAACAATTTTGTTTGTGAAATAGCATTTTGCCCTGTTGTTCCATCTAATACTAGTAATGTTTCTTTCGAACAATTCTCTATTTCTTTATCTATTATTCTATTTATTTTTGCAAGCTCTTCCATTAATTCTTTTTTATTATGTAATCTTCCTGCAGTATCTACTATCAAAACATCATAGTTTTGCTCTTTAGCTTTTTTTATAGCATCAAAAACAACTGATGCAGGATCTGCTCCTTCATTCTTCTTAATTATATCAACATTAGCTCTGGTTGTCCATACTTCAAGTTGCTCAACTGCTGCTGCCCTAAAAGTATCTGCTGCTGCAACCAATACTTTTTTGCCTTGTTTCCTTAAATTATTAGCCATCTTTCCAATTGAAGTAGTTTTACCAACACCATTTACCCCTATAACTAATATAACTGATAATTTACCTGATAAATCCAATTCTTCATCTGAATTATCAAATACTTTTATCATTTCTTCTTTTAGTAAGCCTTTAACTTCATCTGCATCACTGATATTTTTTAGTTTTATTTCATTTCTTAAGTTGTTTATAATTTTAACACTTGTATCAACACCAATATCAGACATTATTAAAACTTCTTCTAAACTATCTAAAAGCTCTTCATCAACTTTTCTAAAGTTTTTTATAACATTATTTATTTTGCTATCAATTGATTCTTTCGTTTTATTTAGTCTTTCTTTTAACTTATCAAAAAACATCTCTAACTCCTTTATTTAAACTTATTTTCATACAACTGAATTATACAATATATATCATATTTTTTAAATAGTTATATGCAAATAAATTTAAATATGTGTCTATTTTAGCTTTAAGACACAAGAAAACATAGATATTATCTATGTTTTCTTATGTACAAAACTTATTTTTTATCTATACCATATTTTTTCATGAATGCTTCTGCTCTGCTACCTTTTGCTCCACCTATATCTAATTTTCCTTTATAAAAAGGATGACATTGAGAACAACTTTCTACTTTCAACACTTTTTTTGTTGAACGAGTTTTAAATGTGTTACCACAAGCACAGATTACTTCTGCTTCTTCATATTCTGGATGTATTCCTGCTTTCATTTAAATTCACCTACTTTCAATCGTATTATATATTTATTCTTTTTTCTTTTATATAATCATGCCATATAATATTAACATAAATATATTGTTTTTTCAAGTGTTTATTATCAATTTCTATATTAATTTTTCAAATGATAAGTAAAAAGGTAAAAGCAAGTTTATAAAGATAAAATAGATTTTA
>CAZFOR010000050.1:0-8648 GCA_964520895.1 uncultured Eubacteriales bacterium
ATGGAATAAAGAAATTAAATGTAACTAATTGGTTATTAGAAAAAAATGAGCTATAATATATTAAAGAGAATAGGTAATATTTATACTAATAAATTAGAAGATATAGTTGACTCAGAATATATGGATAAATGAAAAAATGTTTAGATAATATATTGCAATAATTGCCAAGAAAAGATAGAATGTAGATATGGATATAAGGTATAATTAGAACAAATGTTAATAAATAACATAAATTATGTAAAATAAGATAAAATATATAAATGAAGGAGAGTGTTTAAATGAAAAAAGAAAATAGTATATTATTAAACAGAAAAAGTGGTTGGGATACAATTAACAAAGAGGACATGAAGAAGTTAGAAGGTTATTGTAATGAGTATGTGGAATTTTTAAATGAATGTAAAACTGAAAGAGAGTGTGTAAGATATGTTGAAAAACTTGCTAAAAAACAAGGTTTTAAAAACTTGAATACAGTTAAAGCTCTAAAACCAGGTGATAAAGTATATTACATTAATAGAGAAAAAAATATATTACTTTCAATAATAGGTAATAAGGATTTAAGTGAAGGTATTAATTTAGTTGGTTCACATATTGATTCACCTAGAATTGATTTAAAACCAAATCCATTATATGAACAAGAAGGATTCGCATTATTTAAAACACATTATTATGGTGGTATTAAAAAATATCAATGGGTAACTATTCCATTAGAAATAAGAGGAGTTATTGTTAAGGCAAATGGTGAAAAAGTTGAAGTATCTATTGGTAGAGATAAAAACGACCCAGTATTTGTTATTACAGATTTGTTACCACATTTAGCTAAAAAACAAATGGAAAAGAAATTATCAGAAGGAATAGAAGGGGAAAATTTAAATGTTTTGATAGGAAATGTTCCTTGTGATGATAAAGATGCCAATGAAAAAGTTAAAATGAATATATTGAAATTATTAAATGATAAATATGGAATAGAAGAAGCAGATTTTATAAGTTCTGAATTAGAATTAGTACCAAATTTTGATGCAAGATTTACAGGGTTTGATAAAAGCATGATAGCTGGATATGGTCAAGATGATAGAGTATGTTCTTTTGCAGGTGCAAAAGCTATAATAGATTATGAAGGTATACCAGAAAAAACAAATGTTGTAATGCTTATGGATAAAGAAGAAATAGGAAGTATGGGAAATACAGGAATGTGTTCTAATACACTAGATTATATGTTAATGGAAATTGCAATATTATTAAAACAAGATAAATCTAATCTATTAAATAAACTATATATTAATACAAAAATGTTATCAGCAGATGTTGATGCAGCTTATGATCCAACATATGCGAGTGTATCTGACGCAAAAAACAGTTCATTTATTGGAAAAGGTGTTTGTTTGTTAAAATATACTGGTGCAAGAGGAAAATCAGGTTCTAGTGAGGCATGTGCAGAATATGTTGCATATGTGAGAAATGTATTTGAAGAAAATAGTGTTAGATATCAATCAGGTGAATTAGGTAAAGTTGATGAAGGTGGTGGCGGAACAATAGCATATATTGTTGCAGATAAAGGTGCAGATGTAATAGATTGTGGAGTTCCAGTGCTATCAATGCATTCACCATATGAAATAACTAGTAAACATGATGCATATATGGCATATAAAGGATATAGTGCATTTATAAAATAGGAGGGAATATTTGTGATAGAAGTTGAACTAAGAGCTATTGTAAATGATGAAGACTATAAACAAAACTGGGAAAAATATACAATAAATATAAATGAGGCAGAGTTTTTAAAATAATATAAAGTGGATTATATATTGTAGCAAAGGAAGAATTGAAATGAATAAATATTTTCATACTGCAAAAGTAAAAGATTTAAATGGTATTTTAGAAAAGGGACTAATACCAGGTAACGGAAATAATAGCAAAGTAATAGAAGACAAAAAAGAAGTAGTGTTTTTTTCAGAAGGATTTGAGGGAGCTATCGGACTTAGCTCTGAATTTCAAAGAAAATTTGATGAGCTGAAAGATGGAACTATATGGGAAAATAAAATACTAGATGATTATTTAGGAGAAAGTATATATTTATCATTTGATTCTGATGGAATTGAAAATGAAAGTAATAAAGGAGAGTTTGCATTTATTGATGGATGGACCCAAAATACAGTTGCCCCTGATAAATTAAAGGTATGTATATTAGAAAATAAAAAAACAGGTGAAGTATCTTATCAAAGAGATGATATTGTAAAATATATGATGAAATCTATTGGTCAGCAAGAATTTTTAAAATATGATAATGATATTCAAGAAAGAATATCAAACTATTATAATTTAAGACAAAATGACTTAAATAATTTTAATCAAAATGATTATGAACTACAAGATATGGATTTAAAAGAATTTTGTGATTTGTATATAAATAAAGAAAAGAAAAAAGATAATCCATGGATACTTGAAAAAGATGAATTAATAGACATAGATAATAGTATTAGAAACAAGAAAAATATAAATGATATAGATATAGAAAGATAACAAATATACTACAAAAGAAAAGTGCTAGACTAAGTACTTTTCTTTTGTAGTATAAACAAGAAATTTTATTAAAAGATAGAGAAACATAGAAAATGAAAGTATTATATGATATACTATAAAAAACTAAAAGTAAGTTTTCTATGTTTAGGAGGGGTTATATGTCAATAGAAGAAAATTATATAATTAAAAATGAAACTACTGATATTATAAAAAAACAAGAATACTGGGATACTGGTATTGGATTAAACAAAGTGGATGATTTAGAACCTTCTAAATATCTAATAGATTTATCAAATAAAAATATTCATGGTGAGTTAAAATATTATGAAGTGGAAAGATTATTAAATAATTATTATGAAACAAAAGATTTATCTGATATTAATATTCATAGAGAAAGAGAATGTGATTTAGTTTCTTTAAGAATTGCACAATTATTGGAAGATAAGAGTTTTGGATTTAGTCCAATAACTATTAAAAATATTCATGGATATTTGTTTAAAGATATTTATGATTTTGCAGGTGATTATAGAGATTATAATATTACTAAAAAAGAGCAAATTTTAAATGGGGATACTATTAATTATGTGAATTATACAGATATAGAAAGTTATTTTGATTATGATTTTAAAGAAGAAAAAGAATTTGATTATTCTAAACTTAATAACCTAGAATTAATACAACATATTTCAAAATTTACATCTAGTATTTGGCAAGTACATCCATTTGGAGAAGGTAATACGAGAACAACTGCTGTATTTATTGAAAAATATTTAAATAATATGGGATTTAATGTAAATAATGATATGTTTAAAATGCATAGTGATTATTTTAGAAATAGTTTAGTAAGAAGTAATTATGGTAATGTTCCGAAAGGAATTTATCCAACATTTGAATTTTTAATCATGTTTTTTGAGAATTTGCTTTTAGGTAAAAGTAATGATTTAAAAAATAGAGAATTATATGTAAAAGAATTATTTGATGATAATTCAGATAAATAATGTTGATTATTATTTACTAGTAATAGAAAATAATATGGGAAGGTAATACAATGAACAAGAAAATACTAAAAAATATGGAGTATAAATTAATAATAATAGTTTTGATATTAGTTGCAATAGGTTGTACAGCTCTTTGGAGTGCCACAAAAGACTTATCAGGTATAACAGAATTAAAGAAACAAATTATGTGGACAGGCATAGGTTTAGTAATTATGATGGCAGTAGCTTTCGTAAATTATGAAATATATGAAAAAATATGGCCATTTCTATATGGAATATCAATAATACTTTTAGTGGCAGTATTGTTTACGCCTAGTATAAATGGTGCAAGTAGCTGGTTCAATTTGAAATTTATGTTGTTTCAACCCTCAGAGGTGGCAAAGATATTTGTAATTATTTCTATTGCAGTAGTTATAAATAAATTAACTGGAAATAATGAGGAAAGTATTAATCAATTTAAAAACTTGTTAATAATTGGTGCAATGGTAATGCTACCAGTTGTTTTAATTGTACTACAACCTGATTATGGTACAGCAATGGTATTTCTTGTATTTACTGTGTTTATGTTATTTATATCAAATATTAATAGAAAATATATTTTACTTGCATTACTTGTTGTAGTTATTGCATTACCACTGTTATATATGTTTGTTTTACCTGAGCATGCAAAAAATAGAATAAAAGTATTTTTAGATCCAGAGCTAGACCCATTAGGAATAGGATATAATGTTATTCAATCAAAACTTGCAATAGGGTCAGGAGAATTAACTGGTATGGGACTATTACAAGGAAGTCAAACACAACTTGGATATTTAAGTCCCAAAACAACAGACTTTATTTATGCAGCAATTTCAGAAGAAATGGGATTTATTATAGCAGCACCAGTTATAGTGCTATTTATGTTGCTATTATTAAAATGTATATATATTTCAAGAAGTGCAAAAGACAAATTAGGTTCACTAATAGCTATTGGTATTATGGGTATGTTTTTGTTTTATGTAACTGAAAATATAGGGATGACAATGGGGTTACTTCCAATTACAGGTGTTCCATTACCATTTGTAAGTTATGGTGGTAGTTCAATGCTTACTAATATGATAGCAATTGGATTATTATTAAATATAAGTGGACAAAGACAAAAAGTAGTAATGTTAGGATGATATAAAAATGTATGTAAAGAAAATAAAAATAGGAAATGTTGAAATAAAAAATAATATATTTTTAGCACCTATGGCAGGTATAACAGATAAAGCATTTAGACAAATCTGTATAGAGCAAAATGCAGGTCTTGTATATTCTGAGATGATAAGTTCAAAAGGTATTTACTATAATGATAAGAAAACATTAGAATTAATGGATTTTAATTTATCAGATATGCCAAAAGCTGTTCAGATATTTGGAAATGATCCATATATTATTTCAGAAGCTATAAAAAAGATTGAATATAATGTTGATATTATTGATATTAACATGGGATGTCCAGCACCTAAGATAGTAAATAATAATGAAGGGTCTAAATTAATGTTAGATCCTATATTAATAGGTAAAATAGTAAATAGTGCAGTAAATGCTACAACAAAACCCATAACTGCTAAGTTTAGAAAAGGTTGGGATAATGATAATGTAAATGCAGTAGAAATAGCTAAAATAGTTGAAAGTGAAGGTGTTAAATTAATTACAATACATGGTAGAACTAGACAAGAGTTTTACAGTGGGATAGCTGATTTAGATATTATTAAACAAGTAAAACAGGCTGTAAATATTCCTGTAATAGGAAATGGTGATATTACCAATTTTGAGTCTGCTAAAAATATGTTTGATTATACAAATGTTGATGGGATTATGATAGGTAGAGGAAGTTTAGGTAATCCATGGATATTTAATGAAATCATTAACCAAGATGAGAATAAAGAAAAAAGAGTTATTACAAATAAAGAAAAGTTAGAAATGATATTAAAACAATATAATTTAGTAATAAAATATAAAGGTGAATATACAGCTGTGAGGGAAATGAGAAAGCATATATCTTGGTATATTAAAGGAATGAAAAATAACGCACAAATAAAAAATATTATAAATACATTAGAAGATAGTAAACAAGTTTTTCAAGTTTTAAATGAATATTTTGTATAAAAGGGGAAATTATATGCAAAGAAGTAGAAGTAAATCAGCAATATATGGATTAATGATATTTGCTGGAATTATACTTATTATACGAGGAATACTGTATATTAATATCACAAAAGAATTTATGGAAGATGCCATAAAGACACAAGCAACGATAATTGATATTAATAAATATACAAGGCGATATACTGATTTTGAAGGTGATTATATAACAGAGACAACATATGCAGTAAATGTTGAGTTTTACATAAAAAATGAAAAGATTAATTCAACAATTTATTTAGATAATTGGAAGATAGGAATGAAAGAAAACCAAAAAATAGATATATACTACAATCCATCTGATTTAAGTGAAGTTAGGTTAACAGAAGTAGATAAAAAAGGACAGATTATGATTGGAACAGGGATTGTACTTCTTTTGGCTGGTGTAATATTACTTGCGAAAGTTAGATAAAAGTATGAATGATATCATACTTTTTTTATTTCTTAAATATATGTAAACTTAAAGAAAATCACATCATATAATATATTAGTGTTATAAATATATAAAAATATGGAAATAATATTTATAGATTTATACGGAGTGTGATTAATTTGAGTATTAAAAGAGGAGATATGTATTATGCCGATTTAAGTCCTGTTGTGGGTTCAGAACAGGGTGGAGTAAGACCAGTACTTATAGTACAAAATAATGTTGGAAATAAATATAGTCCAACAGTTATAGCAGTAGCAATTACATCACAATTAAATAAAAATAAATTACCTACACATATAGAATTAAATTCACAAGATTATGGGCTTGCAAAGGATTCAGTAATTCTTGCAGAGCAGATACGAACTATTGATAAAAAAAGATTAAAAGATAGAATAGGACATATAGATACAGAGCTTATGGATAAAGTTAATAATGCGTTAGGTGTAAGTTTTGGATTTAATTTTGAGTAAAAAGATAAATCTATTAACTACAAAAAATGTCAAATAAATGAAAAAAGTGGTCTAAATCATAAAGTTTTTTCAGTCAAATGAAAAAACTTTACTTTTTCTATAAATTGAGTTATAATATATATGAGGTGATAATAATGATAAACAGAATAGAATACATAGAAAAATTAAAAAAATTACGAGATAAACAAATAATAAAAGTTATAACAGGAATAAGACGTTGTGGAAAGTCTACAATACTAAAAATGTATAAAGATTATTTAATTGAAATAGGAGTAGAAGAAAAGAGAATAATAACTATTAATTTTGAGGACAATGCCAATAGAGATTTACTAAATCCAGATAAATTACATGAATATATTGTAAAAAAAATGGATAAGAAAGAAATGAATTATGTATTTTTAGATGAAATACAACTTGTTTCAAATTTTGAGATATGTGTAAATAGTTTGTTTTTAAAAGATAATATAGATATTTATATAACTGGTTCTAATTCATACATGTTATCAGGAGAGTTAGCTACATATTTAACAGGTAGATATATAGAAATACATGTTTTACCACTTTCATTTAAAGAATATATATCATATTATGGAGATACAGATATACTTATTAAATATAGTAGATATTTAGAGGCAGGTGGATTTCCATATTTAATTAATTTGGATGATGATAAAGAGTTAATATATAATTATTTAGATAGTATATATACCACTGTATTGATGAAGGATATCATTTCTAGAAAACAAATTAATGATGTTTTAATATTGGAAAGTATTGTTAGATTTTTGTTTGATAATGTGGGTTCACTTTGCTCTACAAAGAAAATAGCTGATACATTAATTTCTTTAGGAAGAAAAGTTTCAGTAAATACGGTGGAAGCGTATATAAAAACATTGACTGAAAGCTATATTATGTATAGAGTAAATAGATATGATATAAAGGGTAAACAATATTTAAAAACAATGGAAAAGTATTATTTATCTGATATTGGACTTAGAAATTATTTATTAGGTAATAAAGCTGATACTAATATTGATTATATTTTAGAAAATGTTATATTTTTAGAATTAAAAAGAAGAGGATATGAAATATATGTAGGAAAAGCAGATTCTCAAGAAGTAGATTTTGTTGTTTCAAATAAAGATGGACTTAGATATATTCAAGTAAGTTTAACTGTCAGAGATGAAAAAACCTTAAGGAGAGAACTTAAACCGTTAGAAGAAATAAAGGACCATTTTCCTAAGGTACTTATAACATTTGATTTTGAGCCGGTTATATACCATAATGGAATAAAGCAAATAAATGCTATAGATTTTTTACTTGGAAAAGAATCTATTTAAAACTTTTTAATAAACTTATTGACCAAATATGTTATTAAAGATATAATATATTTGGGAGTTGATATTATATGAAAAAAATAATAGGAATAGTATTAGTAATTACTTTATTAACAATAAGTGTGTGTGTATATGCAACAGCTACAAATGATGATGCTATAATAACATTAGGATATTTTAATAAACAGTTAGAAAGTTTTAAAACAGAAATTACACAATTAATTGATAATAAAATAAAGAGTATAAATTCTGGTAATACATCAGGTTCAGATAATGCAAGTGCATATGAAATAGTAACTGTTACATCAGGAAAAAAAGTTATATTTGGTGAAAGTACAGAATTTATTATAAGAAGAGGTACTGCTATAATAATTGACCCATCAAATTCAAATGGTATACCCAATTTAACTACTGGAAAAGATGATAGTAATAATGGGCAGGCAGGATTACAAAATTTATATCTAGTACCAAGAGATGATGGCAGAGGCATACTTGCTAAAACTGATCTTACAATTATGGTAAGAGGAAAATATGAAATAAAATAATAATAATAATATGTTATATAAAATAAATCACGGGAAATAGTTTTCTCGTGATTTATTACGTAAATTTACTTTATTAAAAAGGTTGCGTAAAGTGGTATTGATTTAATCTTATTTTTAAATCCAATTAGAATTAGAGAATTAATATCTAGAATAAATAATGTAATGAGAAGAACAAATGC
>CAZFOR010000051.1:0-8566 GCA_964520895.1 uncultured Eubacteriales bacterium
TATTGAGATGTAAGCCTTTTTCAAAACTTACACCCCAACATTTGACATTCAACCATTAAATTTATAGTTGGGATTTTTTTGCTAATTATATTAAATGTATTTATATAAATTATAATTGTTCTATTACAATTACATTATATACTTTATCATCTGCTGAATTTACTTGTTCTATATAAGATACTCCATATACTTTATCATCTGCTGTTACATCAGATAAGTCTTTAGTTTCATCGATATCTTTATTTGAATCAATAAATATTACTTCAACATTTCCTGTTAATAACATTGTAGCAGGACCTGCTAAACTGATAGCTTTATTATTACCTACATCATAGATATCTGTTGCATTAGCGAAACCTGATTTAACAACAGTACCTGCAGTATCAGTTAAATCATAATAGCCATCTGTACCTAAAGCATAGTCAACAACTGCACCTTTAGCTTTTACATTAGCAACTGTACCTACTACTAAATCTTTTTCAGTACCTGTAGCTATATCGTAAATTGACACACCATATAATGTATTGTTATTAGCATCTTTACCAGAAATGTATGACACATCTGTAATTACACCATAAACTTTATCTGTGCTTACAGCACCTTTATATAGTATATAATCTGCTACATTTGTTGTTGCATTGTAAATAACAATATAGTTACTTCCATTTGCTAAGTCTTCAATGTTAAATGTTTTAGCATCAACTTTATAATCTGCTTCAGTTATTTCATATTGATACCCTTTTGTATTTGAATTCCAAGCAATTGTTTTGCTGTCATAAGTAAATGTTTGAGCTGTTTCATTAATCTTTGTAACAGCTTTAGCTTCTAATACAGTATTAGCTTTTCCAGGGTCATTTCTTGATGTTTTTTGAGCTATTTTTCCATCTTCTAATTCGTATTCTACAAATACACCAATACCTAATTTTTCTGTTGCATTAGTACCATCTAAGAAATGATCCTTAGTACTACCTGTATCATAAGTATCTATCCATGATAATTCTACTGATTTTTTAGCCATAAAATCATATGTTTCATAATCTTTAGTTGCACCAGATAAATCCATTACTCTTACCATGTAAGTTATTGCACCTTCGTTATTTGTTGTCCAAGCTTTTACTATGAATCCATAATTGTTAGCTGACACACTATCTTCAGCTTCAATATAAACTATTTCACCTGATGCATCTAGTTTTGCAGTTATAGTTTCACCTATTAAACCGTTAGCTAAATCAACTGTTAAATCTTCTGGATTTGTTTTAGAAGATAGTAATAATAATGCATCTTTTTCAAATCTATATTCTGTTCCATCAATTGTTGCAATTACATCAGTAGCTGCACCACTTCCTAATGTTGTACCAGAAATTTTTGATATTGTACCAGAAATTTCTTTATCTGTTACTACATAAATATCTCCTTTTTCATTTGCTCCTGTTAATCCGGTAATACTTCCGTTACTTGAATATTTTTCAATAACCATTCCAACTTTTATATCAGATCTATTTATTGTTTTTGATGTTCCACTAGCATCGTATGTTACAAACATAACATCTTTTTGTGTGTTATCTAATACAATTTTAGAATTATCTGATGCTGTAAAAATGTCGAATGTTGTTTTTGTTTCATCTTTATTTGTTGTAATTTTATCAATTACAATTTCATTTGTTGAAACAAATGGTGTTATTGCTGTTACTTTTCCATTTGCATTTAATGTTAATTTAACCATTTTTCCTTCATCTGTAGCTGATAATATATCTGTAGCTTCTTCGTATTTTGTACCATTTATTGTTACTTTATCAGCTGTAGCTTCTGTAATTAGTCCAAATACTACATATGTACTATCTTTATATAAAGATTTACCTATTTCTTTTTCAACTCCATCAATTTTCTCAACAGTATATAGAACATCATATTTTGCTCCAAGAACAAATTCTAATGGACTTATATTTTCAAATCTTACTTCTTTTGCTATAGTGTCAAACGTTACATCTACTGTTGTTGAATCTACTACTGTTATTTTTTCTACTGCTTTTTCTTCTATATAATTTGCTTTATATGTAACTGGTGTTGTAGTTGATGCAGTGTTAAAATCAGGGAATTTAACAGCTAACATTGTATTACCTTTACCGTATGTTAAACCATCATTTTCACTTTCTGATCCAACTTCCCACATTGGAGTTTTTAACATGTTCCACATCATTTGTGCAACTGTTCCTCTTGTTGCTCCATCTGTTCCTTTAAAAGCTTCAACATATTCAAAAACTTTTAATTCATTAGCTTTATTTAAATAGTTTGTTGGCCATTGACCTGCTTTGTCAACTACTCTATCATAACCTAATGCTCTTAATACCATTGTAGCAGCTTCTGCATAATTAACTGTTGCATCTGGTCTAAAGTTTCCGTCTCCGTCACCTTTAATTAAACCATATTGTACAGCTACTGCTATATAACCTGTTGCCCAATGTCCAGCATCAACATCATCAAATGATGTTTCACCTTCTAATAAACTTGCACCAGCATCTAAGCCTAATGCTACGACTAATAATTTTGCCATTTCTGCTCTTGTTACGATTTTTTCTGGTTGATATGAACCATCTTCGTAACCATTGATTACACCTAAACCACTTAGGTTTTCGATTGCTTTAGCGTAGTCTGAATCATCTGCATCAGTGTATCTTCCAGCAAATACTGGTGTTATCATTGATAAAGACATAACTACTACTAATAAGATTGCTAAAATCTTCTTCATAAAAAATTCCTCCTTAATTTATTTTTGAAAGAAAGTTTAGTTTTTTAGATAATTTGCCTCTTTCTTTCATTTTTTATATTGACATTTAGACAAATTATCCTTATATATTTTAAATAAGGATGTTAATAATATATAATAATTGGACAATTGATTTTGAAAGGGTGGATATAATGAAAAAAAGACATATATTTAAATACTTAATACATGAATGGTTAATATACCATAAAGATTTAATTAAAGAATCAACTTTTGCTTCATATGATACAATTGCATATAACTATTTAATACCCGCATTTGGCAAATATGATGTTAAGGAAATAAATAATAGGTTAATACAGGAAAAAGTTATTTTATGGCTAAAAGAAGGAAGATTAGACCATAGTGGTGGACTGTGTGAGAAAAGTGTGAGAAATATTATATGTGTATTGAAAATTTGTATGAAGTATGCAAATAAAATGGGGTATAGTAATTTAAATAATATAGATGTGATATATCCAAAAGAATGTAAAGATAATAAGATAAAAGTATTTAGTAAAAGTAATCAGGATAAACTAATAAAATGTGTGTACAAGAAAATTAATAATAAAAGTATTGGAATACTACTTGCTTTAGGTACAGGTATAAGAATTGGTGAGTTATGTGCAATTCAATGGAGAGATATTGATTTAGATAATAGAGTAATATATATTACAAAAACAGTTCAAAGATTGTTTCTTAGAAAAAGTGATGGTAGTTCGTATACGAAGGTTTTGATAACTACACCTAAAACTAGTACATCAATTAGAGAGATACCATTATCTAATGAAATAGTAAGGATACTAAATGAAATATATATTAAAGATAAAGAAATATATTTGTTAACTGGAACTAATAAACATATGGAACCTAGAACATATAGAAGTTATTATGATAGATTTTTAAAAAGAAATGGTATTGAACATATAAATTTTCATTCATTAAGACATACTTTTGCAACAATGTGTATACAAGCCGGTGGAGACTATAAAACAGTTAGTGAATTACTTGGACATGCTACTGTTAATATGACTTTAAATATATATGTACATCCACAAATGGAAGAAAAAAGAAAATGTATAGAACTAATTAGTATGGTATAGAAGTTTGAATTAATAAATATGTAAATGCATTTTTTGAGGTAGATGTAAAATATATAATATATAGGATAAATAGAAAGCATGAATGTGTATTATAAAGTTTTAACAGGTTTTATAAATCATTTTGCAAAAATTATGAGTTTGATTATTTTCGTAAAACCATGATAAAATACATTTATAATAAAGAAGAAGGAAACAATATATGTATAAAGAATTAAAACCAATGCTAAATGCAAATGAACAGATACAACATTTAATAGAAAAAGGAGTTAAATTTGATTTAATTTCAATAGAGGATGCACGAAATTATTTAAAAGAAAATAATAATTATTTTAAACTAACTTCTTATAGGAAGAACTTTCCTAAATATGCAAATGGGGATAATATAGGAAAGTATATAGATTTGGATTTTAAAATGTTAAAAGATTTGTCAATTATTGATATGAGATTAAGAAAAACAATGTTAAGTATTGTTTTAGATTTAGAGCATTATATAAAAGTAAAGATACTTACTAAAGTTGAATTATACCTAAAAGACGGATATACGTTAGTTGAAGAATATATAGATATGCTGCATAGTAAAGGACAATATGAATTTTTGCAAAAAGAATTAGAAAAAAGCAGTAAAAGTTCATATTGTGGAGAAATAGTAAAAAAATATAGTGGAGAGTACCCAATTTGGGCATTTATTGAAATTATTCCATTTGGAAGATTAATAGATATTTATATGTTTTTAGCAAATAAGTTTAGTGATAAAGAAATGATTGATGAAGCATATTTGTTAAAAAATGTTAGAGAATTAAGAAATGCTTGTGCGCATAATAATTGCATATTGAACGATTTAAAAGCTTATAATTCAATGTATAAAAATAATTACAAACTATTAGCTGAATTGCCTAAATGTGGCATTTCAAAAACAACAATTTCAAAAAGAATGAGTAATTCTAGGATACAACAAATAGTTACATTATTATATTTAGCAAAAAAATTAATAACAAGTAAAGGTATATTAAAATATCAAAGTAAAAATTTAAAAGAACTTAAAGATAGAATAGAACATCATATTGATTATTATGATAAAAATTTGTTAGTAAAAGTTAGTTTGAGTTTTTTGAATAAAATTATTGACAATTGGTATAATATTAGCATATAATATTATTATATAGAAAAAGTGTTTACACTTTTGCGGGGTTGTGTTCATAGAGCATAACCCTAATTTTTTAATAAATATTAAATTTGTCGGAGTCTTCAAAATAGATTTATTAATAAGAAATATTTTAATAGTCATAAAAGCAGAAAGTTAAATACTATTAAACGCCATATATTTATTATAGTAAAAATAGTATGATTTACTATTCCATTTACACAATCTTTATGATATAATTACATAACAATTTAGTGTAGGGGGAAGTATAATGAAGTTTAAAGACTACTATAAAATACTCGAATTAGATACATACAAAGTTAGTAAAGATGAAATAAAACTAGCATATAGAAAACTTGCTAAACAATTTCATCCAGATATAAATATAAATGATCTTTTAGCAGAAGAGAGATTTAAAGATATTAATGAAGCATATGATGTGTTAATTGATAATGCTAAAAAGAAAAAATATGATAGAATGTGGGTAAGTTACAAATCTAAAAATGGTTTTTTTGATCCTAATGAATTTATGAAAAAGTATGAAGTTAACACAGGAGCAGTTAGTGAATTCTTTGAAATATTCTTTGGTAAAAAAGATGAAAGAAAACCTGGATTTAGTATAAAGAAAAATAATGTAACTATGGTAGGTGAAGATGTAGAAACTGAGCTTGAAATTACATTAGAAGATGCATTTTATGGAGCTACTAAAACATTAGCATTTAGAACTGCAAAAGGTACAATGAAAAATATTACAGTAAAAATTCCAGAAGGTATACGTAATAATGAAAAGATAAGAATTGCAGGACAAGGAAAACCTGGTAGTAATGGTGGAAGAGATGGAGATTTATATATAAGGGTTAAAATGATACCAAACAATATATATAAATTAGATGGAGCAAATTTAGTAAAAGAACTAAGGCTTACACCATGGGAAGCCGCATTAGGTACAAGTTTAAATATAGAATTTTTAGATGGAAATGCATTGATAAATATACCAGCTGGTATTGAATCAGGTGAGAAATTAAGACTTCCACGTAAAGGATATAAAAATGGAATGGGTGGAAGAGGAGATTTGTTATTAGATATAAAAATAGCTGTTCCTAAAATACTTAAAGCAGAAGAAAAAATGCTATTTGAAAAATTATCAGAAGTTTCTGAATTTAAACCAAGAAGATAAATATATTCAATATACTGAATATATTTTCATTTGAATGAAAATAACATTGAAAAATTAATATAATTAATGAATAAAAGCTATTGAAAAAATACGTAATACAAGATATAATAAAGACGGCAAAATACATTTGTATGAATAGCATATTTATATAGATGATAAAAGACTATGAACCTTGTCAGGTCCGGAAGGAAGCAGCAATAAGTAGAAACTTTTAGGTATTTATATGATATGTTATTCATAGAGATGTATATGCCGTTTTTTTGATAAATAAAGGAGGTGCATAGATGGATTATATAGCATTATATAGAAGGTTTAGACCACTTACATTTAATGATATGGTAGGACAGGATCATATATCACAAATACTTAAAAACCAAATAATAAATGATAGAGTAGGTCATGCATATTTATTTAGTGGTATACGAGGTACAGGTAAGACATCAACTGCAAAAATATTTGCAAGAACTGTTAACTGTGAAAATCCAGTAGATGGAGAACCTTGTAATGAATGTGAAATATGTAAAAGTATATTAGATGGAACTAGTACAGATGTAACTGAAATAGATGCTGCATCAAATAATAGTGTAGATAATATTAGAAATATTAGAGAAGAAGTAATGTATGTACCTACAAAAGCTAAATATAGAATATATATAATAGATGAGGTTCATATGTTATCAACAGGTGCTTTTAATGCATTATTAAAAACATTAGAAGAACCACCTAAACATGTAAAATTTATACTAGCAACAACTGAGCCAAATAAACTACCAGCAACAATATTATCAAGATGCCAAAGATTTGATTTTAAGAGAATATCAAATGATAATATAGTAAAAAAATTAGAAGATATATTAAATGGTATAAATAAAAAAGCAGATAAAGATGCATTAAATATTATTGCAAATTTATCAGATGGTGCATTAAGGGATGCTATTAGTATATTAGATAGATGTGTTAATGATACAGATAATATAACAGCAGATTATGTTGCAAATCTAGTAGGAATACCAAGTGGTGTAAAAACATTAGAGGTAATAGAAAATATTTTTAATAACAACTCACAAGATATGATTTTAAATATTAATAATATATTAAATGAAGGACAGAACATATCAGTATTACTAGATGAGATTATTAAAAAGATGTGTAATATCCTTATATATTTAAAAACAAATGAGATTAAAATATATAATCAAGAGGAAATAGAAAAACTTAAACAAGTAGCTAAATTAGTATCACCAGAAAAGATATCAAATTGTATATCAGATATATCTAAAATTCAAAATGATATTAAATGGGCAAAAAGTGATGAAATAGTTGCAATTTCTGGACTAATTAGATTATGTGTACAAACAAAAAATGATAATTTAGATGATGTAAAACTTAGAATAGAAAAGATAGAAAATGAAATAAAAGATATAACTAAAAATGGTGTTAGTATAGTAAATAATAATTCTATACAAAATCAAAAAGCAGACCAAGAAAAACAAGATAGCAAGGAAGTTAGTGTTAATCAAGCTACTGAAAAAGAAATAATAACAGGTGTAAATGAAGAGCAAGAAGTGTATGAAGTGCAGGATGTAAAAGAAGAGGTTAATCCACAAACAGAAAATTATGAAACAAAAGATGTGCAAGAGTGGAGAGAAATATTAACTAATCTACGAGAACAAGGAAGGGTTAATATATTTACAGGACTTGTTAATGCAACTGCAAGTTATATAGCAGATGATGTTATTGGTATATATTTTAAAGCTGATTTTGCAAAAAATATGATAGATACACCAACTAATACTCAGATTATTAAAAAGGTGGTAGAAGATGTAACAGGCAGAGCATATGATATAAGATGTTTTTTAGAAACAGAAAAAAAAGAGGATAGTAAATTTAGTAAAATAAAAAAAACTATTGAGCAGTTTGATATTCCAATGGATATTATAGATGAATAGAGGAGGTATATTTTTATGGCAAAATTTAATGGTTTCCCAGGAATGGGTGGAGGTAATTTTAATAATATTTTAAAACAAGCTCAAAAAATGCAAGAAGAGGTTTTGAAAAAACAAGAGGAAGTGTCTTCACAAGACTTTGATGCATCAGTAGGTGGAGGTGCAGTATCTGTTGTAATGACAGGTGATAAAATATTAAAAGAAGTTAAAATAAAGAAAGAAGTAGTAGATCCTGAAGATGTTGATATGTTACAAGATTTAATTGTAAGTGCAGTAAATGAAGCATCTAGAAAAGTTGATTCTGTTTTAAATAATGAAATGGGTAAATATAACATACCAGGACTATTTTAGGGGTAATTATGATAGATTCATATAGTAAATCAATAGCAAATTTAATAGAAGAATTTGAAAAGTTTCCTAGCATAGGTCATAAGACTG
>CAZFOR010000052.1:0-8089 GCA_964520895.1 uncultured Eubacteriales bacterium
TTCTTCACAAATAAAAGAATATTTTAAATTTTTAAAAGTTGATCCACTTATTTTATATAGATTATTTATAGAAAATCTCGATCAAATTAATATGGATTATCCAGTAGATATAAAAGAATTGCAAAATTACACTTTAAAGAAAATAACTAAAAAACAAGCTGGTGTTGAAGATTTATCCCCACTATTATTAATTACTCATTTAATGAATGGTGTAAGTAATTATCAGAATTTTTCTCATCTAGTTATAGACGAGGCACAAGATTTAAGTTTAGCACAATATTATGTATTGAAACAATTATTTTCTAAATCTAAATTTGATATATTTGGAGATGTTAATCAATCAATATATGATTATCAATCAATACATAATTGGGAAGAATTAAATGATACTATCTTTAATTCTAAAGCAAATGTATTGGGATTAAATAAGAGTTATAGAACTACTATGGAAATTTCTGATACTGCTAATTTAGTACTAAATCATCTTAATTATGATAGTGCTGAATGCATTTCAAGAAGTGGAAGTGGAATAGAAATTAATGAAACTGATGATACTTCTGATATATTAATTATTATTAATCAAATAAAAGAATTTCTTGAAAAAAAATATCAAACAATCGCAGTAATTTGTAAAGATGATAAAGAAACGGATTATGTTTTTAAACAATTGGAAAAGTATGGAATTAATATAAGCAAAATATCAGAACAAAATGAACAATACAATGGAGGAGTATGTATAATGCCCTCATATCTGTCAAAAGGATTAGAGTTTGACTCTGTTATATTATATAATACCAATGATGTTAATTATACAGATTCAAATATTGATATAAAATTATTATATGTTGCTATAACAAGAGCAATGCACGAATTATTTATTAATTACAATGGAGAATTAACAAAAGCATTACAACCTTTAATAAAAGATAAAAAAAATGATTTAAAATTAGTTAAAGTAAAAAAATAGGAAAGAGTGATAAATTCACTTTTTCCTTTTGATTAATACAATTTTGTGTTCATATTTGTCAAATTTGAAAATTGTTCTGCTTTAGAATTTTAATTCTCTTATTTGATTTTTATTACCAGATGGCTGAAACGCTCAATAGTTTTATCATATATATTTCTTAGTGCTTTTTAAAATATTTAATTCTATATCCATCAATAAGTGTAGAATCTCTTATTTTTCTTTCAAATTTATCATTAAAAATAATGGATTTTCAACAGCCTGCAACATTTATATTTTAAAGAGTTTGTTGCTTTATAGCAATTATTTTTGTACTAAAAAAGTTCCCCTTAGGAGTTGTGACCTTTAAAAAAAATTCCCCAAAGAAAGTGTGGGAGGGGTTACTTTGCCATTTCTTTCTTATGGAGGATCATCTTTACTAGTGAGTATGGCTTCAATTGGAATCATATTAAATATAAGTAGAAATAATAGTTAAAATTTAACTATTTTTTTATAATATATGATAAAATAATAATGAAAAAGAATATTAGATATGGAGTGATAAAAATGATATTAGTTACTGGAGGAACTGGTTATATTGGAAGTCATACTATTATTGAATTACTTAATGCGGGATATGAGGTTGTATGCATTGATGCATTTTATAATTCTAAACCAGATGTTATTGATAAAATAAAAAAAATAACAGGAAAAAATTTCAAATTTTATGAAGGTGATGTGTGCGATAAAGAACTATTAAAAAAAATATTTTTAGAGAATAAGATAGATTCTGTTATTCATTTTGCTGGATTTAAAGCTGTAGGAGAATCAGTTAAAAACCCTTTAAAGTATTATAAAAATAATTTAGATTCAACTATATCATTACTTGAAGTAATGTGTGAGTTTAATTGTAAAAAAATTGTATTTTCTTCTAGTGCAACTGTTTATGGTAATACTAAAACATTGCCTATAAAAGAGAATTTTCCATTATCTACAACTAACCCATATGGTACAACAAAACTAATTATAGAGGGTATTTTATCTGATTTATACAAATCTGATAATGAGTGGTCAATAGCATGCTTAAGATATTTTAATCCAATTGGTGCTCATGAATCAGGTCTTATTGGAGAAAATCCATTTGATATACCAAACAATTTAATGCCGTATATTGTTAAGGTTGCAATGGGAGAATATAAAAATTTAAATATTTTTGGTAATGATTATAATACTATTGATGGTACTGGTGTAAGAGATTATATTCATGTTGTTGATTTAGCTATTGGACATGTTAAAGCAATAGAATTTTTAAATAAAGAATTAGGAATTGATTTTTACAATCTAGGTACTGGAAAAGGTGTTAGTGTTTTAGAACTTATAAAAGTATTTGAAAAAGTTAATAACATAAAAATACCATACGTATTTACTGAAAGAAGAAGCGGGGATATAGATTCATGTTATTCGGATCCAACTTATGCAAAAGAAAAATTGAATTGGTGTGCAACAAGGACTTTAGAAGAAATGTGTGAATCTGCATATAAATTTGTAAAAAATATTTAGAATAAAAATATTATAGAAGGATGGTAAAGCATTATGAAAAATAAGTTTAGTTTATTAATTATTATTGGATTGATTTTAGGAATTATAGGTGGAATATATTTACCTGATATTATGAATGAGTTATCATTTTTAGGAACAATTTATATAAATTTACTAAAATTTATGATTATACCAATTGTATTTACAACAATAACAATTTCTATTTATAATTCTTTTAAAGCTAAAAATAAATTAATTGGAAAAACAATTTTAACTTTTATAATAATGTTTACTGTTACTTTCCTATTAACATCATTAATTGTAATTATTTTAAAACCAGCAATAGGTTTTCAATATGAAATGGTAAAGTGGGAAGGCGAGATATCTAGCTTTAAACTTCAAGATGTTATTGTTAATTTATTTCCCACTAATATAATAACTATATTTCAAAATAATATGATTTTTCCTACTATTATTTTTTCAGTATTATGTGGTATAAGTGCAACAAAAATAAAAAATGGAAATATAGCAATGGAATTTATTGATAGTTTTAGACATATTTTTAATAAGATATTAGAATACATTATGTACTTAACTCCTATTGGAGTGTTTTCATTAATAGGATCGACAATTTCTAATTATGGAACTACAATTATTAGCATTGGTGCAAGATATATAGGAGTAGCTTATTTGTGTAGTATTATTACTTTAATACTAATAATGATATTACCTGTATGGATATTTGCTAAAATAAATCCAATAGCTTATATAAAGAAGATATATAAAGTATGGTTAATCACTCTTACAACATGTTCATCAGCAGCAACTTTACCTTACACTATTAAAGTGTGTAATGAAAAATTAAATATTAAAGAAGAAATAACAAATATAGTAGTTCCATTAGGTTGCACAATTCATATGTGTGGAGGAGCTGTTTCATTTGCTTTATTGGGAATTTTTTGCTCATCACTATTTGGAATAGAAATAAATTTATTGACATATATACTAATGCTTATTAGTGCTACATTAATAAATATGGCTGCTCCTGGTATACCAAATGGTGGAATAGTAATAGGGGCAACATATTTATCAATATTTGGTATACCATTATCGTTTATTGGATTTTATAGTGGAATATATAAATTACTTGATATGGCATATACAACATTAAATGTTACAGGAGATATAACTGCAAATGTATTAATAAATGATTTTAGTAAAGATTAAGAATAAATTTTTAAGGCGAGGTGTGTAATGAAAAAAATAACTTATGTTACAGGAAATTGGGCAAAAATTGATAGTGCTAAACAAATACTTGAACCTCTTGGATATATAGTTGATAATATAAAAATGGATACAGTTGAAATACAAGCTGATACTACAGAAGAGGTTGCAATTTATTCTGCAAAATGGGCTAGTGAAAAATTAAAATGTGATGTTTTAAAAAATGATTCAGGATTATTTGTAGAAGCATTAAATGGATTCCCTGGGGTATATACTCATTATGTAGATGATACGTTAGGTGAGGATGGTCTTCTAAAACTTCTTGATGGTATTGAAAATCGAAAGGCATATTTTAAAGAAGTATTAGCATATTGTGAATATGGGAAAGATCCAATAACATTTATAGGAATTACTGAAGGAACTATTGCAAAAGAAAAATCAGGTACTTATGGCTGGAGTTGGGATTTTATATTTATTCCAAACGGAGAGAAAAAAACGTTGGGTTGTTTTGAAGACAAAGAAAGATGGAAATTTTGGAGTTTGGATTCATATGAAAAACTTGCAAAATATTTAGATTCGAAAGAAGAAGAAATGTAATTAGATAAAGCTTTATTGTATATAAATCTGATAAATGTTATAATATTTCTATGGAGGATATATGGATTTATTAGATTTATTAAAAGAAAAAAAGAGAGAATTGATAGAAAAAAAAGAAAATAAAAAAAGAAGACAAAAAGAAGTACTTATTAAAAGTTTATTAGAGGATTGGTCAGAAGAAGAAGTAAAATCATATAATAGAATGATTCGTTTAACAGCTAATGGTTTAAATTATAGATTTTATTCTGAAAGGGAAATAAAACTGATTAATTTAAATTTAAATATTGGTATGTTTACTGAAGATGAGTATAGTGTTTATTATGATATGTTTAAACCATTAGATGGTTCAGTCAAAAAAAAGAAAAAAGGTTTTAAAACTGAAAAGAGGTAATTAATTTGAAATATCATTTTATAGGTATAAAAGGTTCTGGAATGAGTGCTTTGGCACTCATTATGAAGGATTTAGGTAATGAAGTACAGGGTTCTGATGTTACTCATCATTTGTTTACTGAAGATGCTTTAGTTGAGAGAAATATTAAAATATTACCATTTGATGAAAATAATATTGAAAAAGATATGATAGTAGTAATTGGTAATGCTTTTGATGAAACTAATGAAGAGGTTAAAAAAACTTTAGAATTAGGTGTTAAGCATTATACTTATTATGAATTACTGCGTGAATTAGTATTTAATTATAATAGTGTTGCAATATGTGGTTGTCATGGTAAAACAACGACAACAGCATTAATTTCTCATGTATTTGATGATTTGGTTGGTGCTAATTATTTAATTGGTGATGGTACAGGTCATGCAACCAATAGTAATAAATATTTCTTTTTAGAAGCATGTGAATATAAAAGACATTTCTTATATTATTATCCAAAACATATAATTCTTACTAATATAGAATTAGAACATGTAGATTATTATAAAGATCTAGATGATATGAAAAATGCTTATGAAGAATTTATTAGACAATGTGAAAATGATGTTATTGCATGTGGTGATGATATTAATATTAGAAGTTTAAAAACTGATAAAAAATTAATATATTATGGATTTAATATAGATAATGATTTTATTGCAAAAAATGTTTTATTTGAAGAAACAGGTAGTTCATTTGATGTATATAATAAAGATTTATTTATTGGACATTTTAATTTACCTTTATATGGTAAGCACATGGTATTAAATGCATTAGCAGTAATAGCATTTTCCTATCTTGAAGGCCTTAATATGGATGAAGTTCATGATTCAATTAAAACATTTAAAGGGGCTAAAAGAAGGTTTAAAGAAAATATAATAGGGGATGTTATTACAATCGATGATTATGCGCATCATCCTACTGAAATAAAGGTAACATTAGAAGCTGTAAGACAAAAGTATCCTAATAAAGAATTAGTAGTAGTATTTTTAGAAAATACATATTCTAGAACTGCAAGTTTATATAGAGAATTTGCAGATGCATTAAATGTTGCTGATAAAGCATATGTAACTGATATTTTTAGTGATAGAGAAAGAAAAGAAGAATATAAGGATATTAGTCCTATGTTGATAGTTAATAGGCTTAATAATGGTGAACATTTAAAGATAGGAAGTATTGATGATTTAATTGATATTAATAATACAAAATGCATTGAACCACTTCTTATACATAAAAATTCAGTGATAGTTTTTATGGGATGTAAAGAAGTATATGATATAAAAGAGAAATTAGAGAAAAGGTTATTAGAAAAATAACCTTTTTATGTTATAATTGTTTTGATTGGAGGCGCTATATGATTTTAGATGGAAGAATTATTAAAGAAGAAGGATTAAAAGAACTAGAGAATAAAATAAACAAATTAGATAGAAAACCGGGTCTTGCAATAATACAAGTGGGTAATAATGAAGCAAGTAATATATATGTTAAAAACAAAGAAAAAGTAGCATTGCGTCTTAATTGTGTTTTTAATCTTTATAAATATGAAGAAAATGTAAAAGAAGAAACTATCCTATCAAAAATAGATGAATTAAATAAAGATGATAATGTTGACGGCATATTAATACAAATGCCACTACCTGATGGTTTAAATGAATATATAATACAAAATAGAGTATTAAGTGAAAAAGATGTAGATGGATTAACGGATGTTAATTCTGGTAAATTACTTCATAATAAAAAATGCTTAGTTCCATGTACGCCTTCTGGAATATTGAAATTATTAAAATATTATAATATAGAGATTAATGGAAAACATGTGGTAATAGTAGGAAGAAGTAATTTAGTGGGTAAACCATTAATGAGTTTAATGTTAAATAATGATGCTACTGTAACAATGTGCCATTCAAAAACTAATAATTTAAAAGAAATAACTAAGACTGCTGATATTTTAATATCTGCTGTTGGAAAAATGCATGTAATTACTTCTGATATGATAAAAAAAGGTGCGGTTGTTATTGATGTAGGAATAAATAAAATAGATGGTAAAATATATGGTGATGTAGAATTTGATTCTATAAAAGAAGTATGTGATATAACTCCTGTTCCAGGTGGAGTAGGACAAATGACAATTTTAGAATTATTTAATAATTTATATAGTGCATATGAAAATAAAATGTAAATACAAGAATATAATTCTTGTATTTATTTTTGTATTTTGATATTTTTAGTGTGAGAGGTGAAATTATGAAAGTGATAGGAAAAATATTTGCAGTTGTATTTTCAACAATATATTTTTTTATTTTATTAGCATTATTAATAATTAATTTTGGTACTAATATATTAAAAGGAGATTTTTATGTAAGCATCTTAAAAAGTGTTGATTTAAAAACTATAAAAGTTTCTGACTTAGGAAATATAATTGGAACTGATGAAATTGATGAAGGTACTACGTTAGAGGAAGTATTAATTGAATCATTAGAAGAATCTGGCATTGATAAACAAGTAGGAATAGAAATATTAGAAAATGATGAAATAAAAGAAGTGGTTGGTAAATTTATAGGTGAATATATTAATTACTCAGTTACAAAAGAAAATATACCAGAAATAAGTAAAGAAGATATAAATAAAGTAATAAATAATGCATCTGTTAAAAAGGTAATTGGTAATGAATTAGATGGTATGAGCATTGATGAAATCTATGATGAATTAAATAGCGAAATTAAAGATATGCTTAAGGAGGAAGAATGATTATGCCTACTTTTGTTAAAGAAATTATTTCTATTTTAACAGGTCCAATATTTACATTTATATTTATAGCATTTATATTAATATTTTATCTTTTAATTAGTTTATTGACATGGAACTTTTTAAAACCATTAAAATACCTAGGTATACCTACAATGATATCAGGTATTATATTAATAATTGTTAGATTTATAAATACAGTATTTGTAAATATATTTTTAAAGGATTATATGAGTACTATTAATATTTTTTTACCAAGTGTATTAAAGCCTATACTAATAAGCGGTATATTAACCTTTATTATTGGATTAGCTATGATTATTTTATATGTAATACTAAATAAAAAATTAAAAAGAGCATAGAATTGTTCTTTTTTTTTATTATATTCATATATTTTAGTGTATAGAAAGTGAGGAAATAATAATTATGGAAACACTAAAAGTTTCATCAAAATCAGATCCAAATAGAGTTGCTGGAGCTCTTGCAAATGTACTTCGTGATAAGGGAACTGTTGAAATACAAGCAATAGGAGCTGGAGCATTAAATCAAGCAATAAAGGGAGTAGCAATAGCAAGAGGTCTGGTGACTCCTTAAAAAGTGTATTTCAGACTGTTAGA
>CAZFOR010000053.1:0-7604 GCA_964520895.1 uncultured Eubacteriales bacterium
TGCTACTAATGAGATTCCTCTTTTTTGTGTTATTCCCATAAAATTTCTCCTCCTTAAAATAATTTTATATATGTTTTGGTAATATTAATTACTACTTATAACCTAGTTAAATATTATTGTTTCCCTCCTTTTCCTGTGTTTTATTTTTAACACAACAAGTATATCAATATGTTTTTAAAAAATCTATATTTTCAAATCAAGATATAAAAATGTAATATGCATGTAATATTTCCGTAATATTTTGGCATTTTTTATTGATAATCTTACTAAGAAAATATATAATAAATATATAATTTTTAAGGAGATAAATTTATGTTAGAACAATTTGCTAGAACTTCACTATTAATAGGGAAGGAAAATGTAGAAAAATTAAATAAATCGAATGTTATGATATTTGGCATAGGTGGTGTTGGTTCTTTTGTTGTAGAAGGATTAGTTAGAGCTGGTATAGGTAACTTCATATTAATTGATCACGATGTAATATCTGTAAGTAATATAAATAGGCAAATACATTCAAATACTAATACTATTGGAAAATACAAAGTTGATGTTATGAAAAATAGAATATTAGAAATAAACCCTAATGCAAATGTAGAAGTATATAAAGAATTTTTCTTACCTGGAAATAATAATATTGTTTTTGATAATTCTATTTCATATATTGTTGATGCTATTGATACTGTAACTGCTAAAATAGAATTAGTGGTAATGGCAGATAAATTAAATATCCCTATAATTTCTAGTATGGGTACTGGTAATAAATTAGACCCTACGAAATTTGAAGTTACAGATATTTATAAAACTAGTGTATGTCCTCTTGCAAAAGTAATGAGAAAAGAGTTAAGTAAAAGAAATATTGAGAAGCTTAAAGTAGTATATTCTAAGGAACAACCTATTAATATAAACAATGCAGATATTGATACTTCTTTATTAGATAACGGAAAAGGCAAAAAACAAATACCTGGTAGTATTTCATTTGTGCCATCTGTTGCAGGCCTTATAATATCTGGTGAAGTGATAAAAGACATAATATCTTAATGGTTAATTTATATAAATGTATTTATATGAAAAATGATGAAGTGTAAAATACTCTTCATCATTTTTACTGATTTTATTACTATTTAGGTAACTTGCTTTCTAATTCTTCAACTATTTCTTGTAATTCTTTTTCAAAACAAGTTCCTTTTGCAAGTTCAATATACCACTGTTTTGTTTCTTCAATGTATTTTCGTATAAATGCCTCTCCTGCTAAATTAGATTCTTCTAAATTATGTAGTCTATCTGCTAGTTTTACCATTTTAGCTATTTCATTTTCAGAAATTCTTTTAATGTAGTCTTCCATTATGTATCCATTTTCTTTTGTAACTAATTTAACTGCATATGCAATTTCACTATTTGATATATATATTAATTCTTCATACATTGTATCTGTATCTTCTAACAAATCATGAAAAAGTCCTGCTATTTGATATTTTTCATCATATCCTTTTTCTTTTAATTTATCTGCAACAGCAAACGGATGTAAATAATATGGTGTACCTTGCATTCTTGTTTGTGAGCCATGTTTTTCTACTACAAATTTTCTTAGTTCTTCAATGTTTAATTTAGTTTCCATTAGTTGTTTCATCCTTTCTTATTTCAAATATGTCTTGTTTATCGTTAGCCATTTTACTAGTTAGTATAATACAAATTATACCTGTGATTATTATTCCAATACCACCAATTAAGCCTGTTGGTAATGGTCCAATAAATGGATTTGCTTTATCTGTAAAAACAAAGAATGTACTAATTGCTACCAAACCATTTAAACTACCATGTGTAATTGCTGCTGGTAATACACTTTTTGATTTAATTGTAATATATGATGAAAATGCTCCAAAAAGTATACAAAATATTGTCATTGCAATTATTCCGCCAAGTGGCCATAATGTATATCCTACACCATAATTATGTCCCATTATTATAAATGGTGCATGCCATAGTCCCCATATAATACCACTTATTAATATACTACTTACATATGAATAATGCTCAGTAAGTTTTGGAAGCAAATATCCTCTCCAACCTAGTTCTTCCCCTAAACAAGGTATTAAATTAAGTAATGGAGCCAAAAATATTGCAACTAATGTTTCAATTATCGCTATTGTTCTTAACTTTTCAAAACTCATTTCAACACCCACATTTTGATATTGTTGTAACATACTTGTCATACCACCATCAAAGCTTTGTGGAAATATACAAAAATATATTACAGCTCCTAAGATAATTAATATTGAAGGTAAAAACCATGCTAATAAATAATACTTGATATTCTTTTTGTTACCTTTTAAATTAGGTCTTAATCCCAAATTTTTAAATCCTTCTTTTGTAACCAACCTTGTTATAATTGAACATATTGCTGGAAATAGCATACATATTGCCATAACACCAGTAACAATAAGAGGATTTAAGTCGTAATGATTATTAGCATATATAAGTCCAAATCCTATAACCCATGTTGAAACAAATGTTGTAACTAAAAATATCCCTAATCTTTTCATAATTACATCCTTCTTTCTAATAAAATATTATATTATTATATTACCATTAATTACTTATCAAGTATATATTTAATAAACAAGTTTTTCAATATTATTTAAAAAACATTCTAGTATTTTTAATATCTTAAGCCATTTATATGCAAATATCTAATATTTTTAAATGTATATTCTATTACAGGTTTATAGTCTGCATCATTTGTATGTGATGCAACTAATATATTGTTATTTATGTTTTGTACAACTATTAATGAATGAGTAAATTCAATATTATCAAAAGATAATTGTATTATATCACCTTCTAATATCTCATTACTTTTTACTTTCGTTGCATATGGACCTTCCTTTTTGTTATTTATTAAAAAATTATATAAATATTTTGCACCTGTCCATGATGGTGATTTATCATTTGCATTTCTATAATACCAACCATATATATCATAGTAGTTCATTATTTTACTTCCTTCAAAAATACATTGTGATATATAGTTTGTACAATCTCCTCCAATATCATCATAATTATAATATTTAGGATTTCTAGAATATGCCCATATATGAGCATATTTAACCGCTTCTTGTCTGTTATATTCCTTTACTTTCATATAAAATACACCTCATAATAACTATATGTATTACAAGGTGTATGTGTAACTTCTTTTTTAATTTAAGTATATAATAAATTTAGGTATAAATATTATCATTCCTATTATTGCTGCTGATATTGCAAATACTAACACAGCTCCAGCTGATACATCTTTTGCAAGTTTAGCTTTTTCGTTTTTATTTGGCATTACCATATCTACTACTGTTTCAATTGCTGTATTAATTAATTCACTTCCTATAACAATACCAAAAAGCAATATACAAATAATCCATTCAAAAATACTAATTTGTAATAATATTCCAAACATTATTACTAAAATCATGATTAATACATGTATCTTCATATTTCTTTCTGATTTAAAAGATGATATTAAACCTTGTATTGCATATTTAAAACTATTTGCAATTTTCTTAGTTTTAACTTTGATTATTCTTTTATCTTTAGTACTTATAATATTATCACCTTCTTTATCAAAAACAAATATTTCAGCAATAGTAACAAATACAATTAAATATGCAATAGATAATAGGAAACCACCTAAAACATCACTTGCATAATGAACACCTAGATATATTCTACTAAATCCAATTGATACAATTGTCATTGATAATACTGTTATACTTAACCATTTTGCATAATTATTCTTTACTAATTTATATATTAAATAAATTATATATCCATAAAACGCCATACCTACCATTGAATGTCCTGATGGAAAACTATATCCAGTTACATCCATTATTCTAAATCCAACTGGTCTAGTTCTTTCAACAATGTTTTTTAATATAAAATTAAGTCCTGCTATAGTTATTAAATTAACAAATATTGATATTCCTATTTTTTCATTTTTACATACAAATAATGAAATTAATACTACTGTAAGTAAAATAATTTCTCCACCTATATTTGTTATTACTTTAATTATTTTTGTAAATGTATCCGTAATAAAATATTTTGATATAAAATTGTATATTACTGTATCTATTAATAACACTTCATTTTTAAATACATTTTGTAATATAATTAGAAAACCTATTAGTCCAATAAGTAGTATAATCCATTTAATAACTTTTTTCATATTTCATTTTACCTTTCTTTATTTTATATAATAATTAATTTACTATTAGTTTTTAGCCATTTATCTATTTCTTTATAATTTGATATATATGATTTTACTAAATCATAAAATTCTTTATTATGTCCGTCATGTACAATATGGCATAATTCATGAACTATAATTGCATCTACTTTATCAATTGGTAGCATTACAAGTCTAAGATTAAAAAACAATTCTTTTGTTTTTGGTTTACAACTTCCAAATCTTGTAGTTGCATCAGTAATTCTAAATGATTTATATTGTATGTTTGTAATTTTACTCCAATATTGTAATCTATCTTGTATTAATACTAATGTATTGTTCTTAAAAAGTTTTTTTACCAACCTATCAATTGCTTTTTTCCTTATATCTTCATCTATATTATTAGGAACAATTATATTTAATTGTTTATTCTCATTTTCAATAAATATTTGTAATCTATTTTTGTCTACAGTATTTATTACAATAGTATATTCCTCACCGTTGTATAAAATCTTTTCACCTGTATACCAGTGTTTTATATTTGTATTTTCTAATGATAAAATTTCAATGTATTGGTTATATATATCTTGCTCATTTTGTTTAATTAATTTTAACACTCTTTTATATGAAAATAAATATGGTTTATTTATTTTTAATACATTGCCAACAAAATATATTTTAATCTGATTTGATCTTTTATAACTTCTTATCATTATTCTTATTTTTTTATCTTTTATTTGTATATATTCTTCAGTTTTCATTATTTTCCCTTTATTATAATTTTATTACTACTACTTTCAATTCTATATTTCTAGCAAATAAATACTTCTTATATACTCTCCAAAATTAGTAGTTTTTGCAAGTTTAGCTCCTGTATTTTCAATAGCTTTAATCGATGGTAAATTCTCAGGATGAACTATCATAAAAACATATTCATATTTCATTTCTTTAGCTTTACTTATTAATAGCGATTCCAACTCTTTTATAATACCTCTATTTCTATATTCTTTTAAAATCAAATACCCACCTAACTTAAGAAGTCTTTCAGATTTTAAATTCAAAATATCTTTTACATCATCTATATATATTTTATCAACATATAATTGTGCTGTAACAATAAGTTTATCATTATCATATGCACCATATGCTATTATCTTATTCTCATCAAGCATATTATTTATTTTTTCTTCACTAAAAGGAATAAAAAACTCTTTCCTTTCTAATTCATTTATTACTTGGTTTATTAATGATTTCAAATCATCTTTCTCTTCTTTAGATATTTTTTTATACTTTATCATTTTAAATTTTTCTATTCTCTTATTTCCTTAAATCTTATGATATTAATAAATGAAATACATATTATAATTAAATCCATTGTAAACATTGGATATGATTTAATTGTAAAATCGTATATTGACCATAATATTAAATTTATTATTAATGCAATTCTCATTTTTTGAGCAGTTTTAAATTTATACATTAATATTGTATATTCTATTGAAGCAATTATAGGAAGTAACCCTATAATTCCTTTGTTGTTTACATATATTCCTATTATAATTACAAATAAACAAAATAATATCATCATCTTTTTATCAAACTTATTTTTAACTTGTAACATATTTCTTATTGAAGTAAATACATTTGTTATTACACCTGAAAAGCTAAATAAAAATACGTTAGCAATAGCATTTAACATTGAATCAACTATTTGCCAAAATATCATTTTATTTTTACTTTTATTAAATGTAGAATATGCTAATGTTATTGCTGCTAAAAAAGAAAATACTTGTCCTATTACTATCATATTTAGTCCTTTCGTTATTATTACTTTAACTGTAATACTGTTACGCACTCAATGTGTGCTACATAGTGACAATTCATGTAGTTTTTTTGCCCTACAAATTAAGTGTAGGCTATAAGTAAAATATCATTTTTTATTCTTTTCCCAAACATTTCTTACTAATCTTAAAGAAACTGTCGATAAAGAAAAACCGATTACTGGAACTAATGAACTTAACCATACATTGCTTATTTTATTTATAAAATGTGAATATACAACAACTACTATATAAGTTAATATACAAATGCATATTTTCCTAGTCCAACTTGTTTCCCATGCTTTATCTAATTCTACTTTTTTATTTCTTTCTTTTATTTTAATAATTTCATTTTCAAAATCCATAATACTACTTTTCTCCTTAAATTTTATAGTAATAGATTAATTATTATTTTAATCTTTTTATATCTTCCCCAATTATTTCTAAATAATCTTTTTCTGCTTGTGTTAAATGATTTTGCATATAATTATCATATTCTTTATGGGCTTTTTCAAGTGCCTTTTCGTGAGAAACAGCCCCTTTACCAGATAATATATCTTTTTTAGTCATTTTTAAAAAACCATCTAATTCTTCTGCCCAATCTTTCATTGTCATTACTTGCATATTAAGAGCATTAATTTCAGCTACATCTAAATATGCTGATACCATTCTATTTAACATTGCTAATTCTTCTTGTGATAAATAATTCTTAGCAACCTCTGTTTCCGTTTTTGTTTGCACATTTCCTTTAAAAACTGTTAATCCTAGATTTTCTTTTTTTGAATCAACTCTATTATATATTACTTCTGCCGCAGTATTACCATGTACTGCATAATGCATTTTGTTTTGAACTGTTTTAAAAAATTCTTTAGTTGTTTCATCCTTTGCATCGTAATCTACACTTGTTGCATAAATATCTAGTATTTTTCTCCAAAATACTTTTTCTGATGAACGAATATCTCTAATTTTAGCTAAAACTTCTTCAAAGTATACTCCTCCACCATTATTCTTAAATCTTTCAACATTTAAATTATATCCTTTGATTAAATACTCTTTTATAAGCTTGTTATCCCATATTCTAAATTGTGTACCTCTAATTGATTTGACACGGTATCCTACTGAGATAATTAAATCTAAATTATAAAATTTTGTTTTATATTTTTTACCGTCTTTTGCAGTTGTCAAGGATTCCTTGACAACTGACTCTTCTTTTAATTCACCTTCTTCAAAGATATTTTGAATATGTAGGCTTATATTCTGTTTAGTTGTATCAAACAATTCAGCCATTGCATTTTGAGTTAACCATACATTTTCATCTTCTAATCTTACTTCTATTTTAACTTGTCCATCATCAGATGTATATATAATAAAATTACTATCTTTATTTTTCAATAAATCATTATTTTTCATAATATTTATCACTTCCTTTTAATTTAAAATCGCCCACAAACCACGCCCAATATTTTAGCCATTAATTTTTTAGTTTTTTGCTATTTTTTACTTTCTTACTCTTGCAATGGATTTCAGATTTATTTCAAACGTAGCACCGCTACGCATTCAACGTG
>CAZFOR010000054.1:0-7505 GCA_964520895.1 uncultured Eubacteriales bacterium
GAAAACTTAACAATATTATTAAAAGTAATGTATCCTAGAATGAATAATGGTGCAATGCCTACATTAGAAGATATGTTAAAAATGTTATATGACTTTAATTTAGTTGAGCAAACTTGTGAAGAATTAAAAAAAGATCCTGTATTGTTTGAAGAATACAAAGTATTAGTTGGATATTTCGAAAGAAACTTCTATAAACCACCTGTAAATATTAATGGATTTGAAATTCCTGGTATAGTTGGTAGTGGAAGAAAAGATACAGAGAAATTTATTTATGGTGCAATTACACAATTAGATAACTTACTTCGTCACCCAGGTGTTAAAAATATAATTTGTAGTAGAGATAATAACATAAACTTTGATGAAGCATTAGAAAACGGTGAGATTATAACATTATGTTCACAAAAAGGTGCTCTTGCAAATGTATTATCAAAAGCATTTGGTATGTTCTTTATATTAGCATTTCAATATGCAGTATTAAGAAGACCTGGTACTGAAAATACAAGAACTCCTCACTTTTTATATATTGATGAGTTTCCTGATTATCTTAACAAAGAAACTGAAACTTGTTTTACACAATTTAGAAAATATAGATGTGGAATGATAGTTGCTATTCAAAACTTATCGCAATTAGAAAGAACAGCTAATATGAAATACTATAAGGAAGTTGTTTTGACAAATACAAAAACTCAAATTGTATTTGGTGATCTTAATTATGATGACAGTATGTATTGGTCTAAGAATTTCGGTATCGTTGAAAAATGGGTATGGGGCGGTGAAAGCCTTAACCCTGGTGATGACTTAAGCCAACCAAAAGGACTATCTGGTGTTAAGAAAGATGATAAGCAAAAATTTAAACCACATAAACTTGTTGAACTTGGCTTTAAAGCATGTGCTTATAAAACAAAAGATGCAACTGGTAAATCTAAAATTGGTAAAGGTAAAACTGATTTCATTAATCCAAAACACAAGAAACCACATAATCCTAAAATATTTAATTTCGATCCATTTTTATTTGGAGATTATAAAACTGAAACAACAGACTTTTTTAGTGGAGATGATACAGGATATTCAAATAATACAACTGAAAGTATTGATGCTAATATAGTTGACGAAAATACTAATATTAATGAAAATGCATACACATATGATGAATCACAATTTAACACAGATGCACAAAACAATAATAATATAAATAACACACCTTCATATAATGATGATTCTTTTAATATAGTATTTGATGATGATAATTCTAGCAAAAAGAAAGAAAAGAAAAAATCAGTAGTTATTGATGACTTATATGATAATTCAGATAATGTAATAATTTTAGAGGATGATGATAACAAATAAATATGTAACAGAAAACAACAAATCACTATTCAAATAGTGATTTGTTGTTTTTTTCCTTTTAGTATACACCATTATATAGTATGATTCTTTAATAGAGAATACTTATTCCTTGTTTAATATTATATAATTATCCCCCCACCAACTACATAATCGTCTTTATAAAAAACTACTGACTGTCCTTTTGTAATAGATTTTTGTGGTTCATCAAATATCACTTTAGCAGTTCTATTATCAATCATCTCAATTGTTGCATTGGCTTGTTTTGCTAGATATCTAGTCTTAGCTTTCACATTCATTTTATTTTGCAACTTATCAAACATAATCCAATTTAAATTATTTGCATATAACTCATTTCTATATGTTTCTTTTTCAACTCCAACTACTATTTCATTTCTTTCTTTATCAATATCTATTACAAAAAGAGGTTCTTTATATGTAATACCTAATCCTTTTCTTTGACCTATTGTATAATTTATTATTCCTGTATGTTTTCCTAGAACATTACCATTTAAATCAACTATATTCCCTTCATTTATTTGATTTTGCTTTTTATTTGTTTCTAAAAATTCATGATAATCATTACTTGGTATAAAACATATATCTTGACTATCTGGCTTATTAGCAACAGGAAGTTCATATTTTTTTGCAAATTCTCTTATTTCAGATTTATCATTAAATGTACCTAATGGGAATATTATTCTTTTTAATTGATCTTGTGTTAGGTTATATAACACATATGTTTGATCTTTTTTATCCGCATTTGATTTTTTTAGTAAGTATCTATTTAACTCCTCATTAAATTCTACCATTGCATAATGTCCTGTTGCAATATAGTCTACATTCATTTCTTCTGCTTTTTGTAACAACTGTTTAAACTTCAGATATTTATTACATTCTATACATGGATTTGGTGTTCTACCCTCAAAATACTCATTTACGAAATTATCAATTACTTTTTCTTTAAATAATTCTTGAAAGTCAAATGTATGATGTTCTATTCCTAGTTTATCACATACCTTTTTCGCATCACTTACTTGAGTAGATAATGCACATTTGTTTTTCTCATCCTCCCACAATTTCAATGTAACGCCTATAACTTCATATCCTTGCTCTTTTAAAATAATAGCTGCAACTGAGCTATCTACTCCTCCGCTCATTCCTAAAAATACTTTCTTACCCATTATATTCTCCTCTTTCCAATATTTTTTTTATTTCTTTAAATTTATCTAAATATATTTCTAAATCTTGTTTATGATATTTAATACATCTATGTATTCTACAATATATTACTATATTAAACATATGTAATATTTTTTCTTTTGGCTCATTTATTATTTCAAAAATCTCGTCAATTTGTATATTATTTAAAATGCTTACATTTGAAGCAATTAAAAATAGCAAGTCATATATAGGATCTCCTATAACTGTTTGAGGATCAATTATTCCGACCAATTCATCATTTAGTTCAATTAGATTATGTGTTCCAAAATCTCCATGTAATAATTTTTTATCAAATGTATATTTATCAATCTTGTCAATTGATTTATATATTTCATTTATATCAATAAAGTCACCTATATTGTCTTTACTATCATCAACTTCTTTTATTAAAAATTCTTTCCATGTATCTACTTCTTCATATAAATAACCATAACCTGGTTTTGTATATACTACATAATTATCAATTACTAGTTTTAATTTTTTAACTATTTTATGAGCATCATTTACTTTCTTTATTACATTTCCTTCAATATATTCATATACTACAAACTCGTAATTATCATCAATATATATTACTTTTTGCATAATATCTGATTTATTTAAATTAAGAAACTCAGTTTCTGCTTTTAATAAATTAGGTGTACTTGTCTTTATTAAATAATAATTATTTAGTAAAATAACTCTACTACATGCTCCATCTGTAAAATATTTATGACAGTTATATTGTATATTTAATTTACTTAATATTTTATTAACTATTTCTTCATCTTTTTCATTTTCTAATTTATACATTTCTTTCACCTAAATCCTCACAAAATCTAAGTAAATATCCATCTGGATCTTGTACTAGGAATTCTTTATTCCCTAATAATTTATTTCCTTCTCTATACCAATTTTCTTCCATATCAAATGCTATCTTATATTCATTACTTTTCAATCTATTATATATTTCTTCAACATTGTCAACTTCAATTTGAAAATTAATTCCTCTACCAAATGGATATTGTAGTTTACATACTTCCCACTTTTCATTTTCTTTTATTTGATCTAACATAATTTGACTATCTTGATAAGATATAAAAGCAAAATTATTTTCTTTTCTTTCATATTCAACTTTAAATCCTATTATATTTATATAAAACTCTATGCTTTTTTGTAAATTACTTACTGATAGTTCTGGTATTAATTTATTAAATTTCATATAATCTGACCTCCATTTTATTGACAACTTTTATTTATTATGGTATATTATATAAGCATTACAAAATTGTCATTATTTAAACAATTCTGCATATATTATATTAATGGCGCCATAGCCAAGTGGTAAGGCACGAGTCTGCAAAACTCTGATCATCGGTTCAAATCCGATTGGCGCCTCCAAAAACAAAATCATGATTACGCTAAATCATGATTTTGTTTTTCATTTCTTTTTAATATCCTTTTTTAGCATTTTATCCAAATCAACTGCTTTAACTTCTTTTTTATTAGTTTTTTTAGTTACTTCCTTTTCCTTTGTAGTTTTAATAGTAGCTTTCTTTTCAGTTTTCTTTGTTTCTTTTTTTGTTTTCTTTTCTATTTCTTCAGTAGCAATTTCAAATGTATCATCTTCTAATAATACATCAAAGTCTTTAACAATGTTTTTTATCTTATCTTTTATTTTTTCTTCCGCTTCTTTTTCATTCAATTCTGTTTTTTGGGTATGTTTTAAATAATCACTAATAGATGGATGTTTAAAATCACTTGATTTTAAAATCAATAACTCTCTTTTAATTGATAATTCTTTTATTTTTCTATCATCTAAAAGTATAAATATATTAGCATCTGGATAAATATAGTCTTTTATTGAAAACATAAAATCATTATACTCTTCCTGCTCTTTTGGTAAAGAATATGTAAGTATTATAACATTTGAAATATCTTTTGTTATACCATTTAATGTTAAATTAGTTGATGGTAATACTACTTCTGCTTTTTTATCATATTCAAATACATATATTTTTGAATTAAAACTATCATCTTGATTATTGTTATATATGTATGTTTTATTTGATATATTATTAATTTTACTTAACACTTGCTCAGATACTGTTTTTCTATCTACTCCAATTAAGAAATTAATATCTGCTCCATTATCTTTTGCAACATTAAATTCCTTTTCTAAGGCTGTAAATCCTTCGTCTTTTACTACTCCTGATATTATCCAAAGTTTTTCAAGCTTTTTATCTTTTAATTTTTTTGATAAATCAGTATATATACTATATCCTTTTTCCTTAAAAGCTCCAAATTGTATTTCTGTTTTAATTTTCATAACTCCTCTACCTTTCTTTCATTTATATTATATTTCTTCATAAAATTCTATTTTAAAAGGTGTATCCTTCCAATTAATAATGGCTCTTGCTATTCTTTTTTGTTTACCACTATCTATTTGTTTGTAAACAGGTTTTTCTTCAGCAATAGAATTTATTGATAAACAAAAATCTTTACCTTCGTTTATTCTTTCACCTTTTGCTGAAATTGTTATGTTAGAAAACTCCTTATCTAATTCAATTATTATTGTACCAGAAGTACATTTTACTATTTTCATAATATCACCTGTTAATTATCAAACTTTATTCCTTCAATACAGTTATAATATATAAATTGTGTTATATTTTTATCATCATTTGTATTATAAAACTGCATTAAAAGCTGATTAAATTCTTCTATATACTTATCTGCAATTCTTATAATTCCCTTTCCATTCTCAATCATTATCTTATTTGCACATATCATATTAGTCCTTTTATTTCCATCCCAAAACAACTGACTTCTCATTCCATATAACAAATACTTAATTGCTCTTTGTGTAATATTATCTATTTTTAATATTTCATTAATATCTTTTTTTACTTGTTCTTCATCTGGAATATCTGGTTTATATTCTACCCCTGAAATCCTAACTCTTCCATTTCTTAATACACCCCAATTTAAACTTTCATTTCTTGATACAAAACTATTTACTTTACATATGAAATCTATATTAAATTCATCAGTTACATTATTAATTACATAATTCCACGCATCTCTTAAATTTAAAACACATTGTATTTCATCAATTGAAAGCCTTGCTACATTTGCTCCTTGAACAATACTATATGTTTCTGGAAAAGTTATATTTATACCTTCTACTCTAGCATTAGAATAAATATTTTCAACTATACTTTTTTTAGCAAGAAAAACATTTTCTTCTAATGTTATATTAAATCTATCCTCCATAACTTACACCCTTTCCATTTCATCTATATTAATTATATTATATATTTCAAGAAAAATATATAATTTTGTCTAAATTAATTTATATATACAAAAAACTCTTGCTTTATTTCATATATTTTATTTCAAATATACTTCCTTTATTAATCTGTGAATCAACTTTTATATACCCATTATCTTTTTCAATAATAGTTTTAGCTAGTGATAAACCAATTCCTATACTTGTATCACTAGATGTTTTGGATTTATAGAATCTTTTAAATATATATTTTAAATCATTTTTATCAATTCCTTGTCCTTCATCAATTATACGTATTTTCAAAAACAAGCTAGAATCTTCAATTTTAATATATATCTTTGAGTTTTCATTACTATGTTCAATTGAATTTTTAACAATATTAGTTAGTGCTTCTAGTTCCCATTTATAGTCTGCATTAAAAAATGTATTATCAGGTATTTCTGATATTATTTCAATATTTTTTATGTCTAATAATATAGATAAATTATCAATTACATTATTAATTAAATCTTTTACATTAATTGTTTCTTTATTTAATTTAGTAGCACCTGCATCTAATTTTGCAAGTTTAAGTAATGTTATAACAAGTGAATTTATCCAGTCAATTTGTTTACTTATTTCTCGTATAAAATCTGATTTTGTTTCTTCATCCATATCAGGATTTTCATTTATATTATCTATCATTATTTGTATAGAAGTAAGTGGTGTTTTTAATTGATGTGATATATCTTCTAGGGAATTTTGTAATTGTATTTTTTCATTTTCACTATTTTGTGCAGTTTCTTTTAATAATATAGTAGTTTTATATAATTCATTTCTAAGTTTTGAAATACTATCTTCTCCATTATCCTTAATATTTAATAAATATTCTCCATTATTTATAGCTGTTAAGTATTCATTTATCTGTTTAATTTTTTTATCATTTCTTTTTGTAAACATTATATACACTAAACATGAACATAGCCCAAAAAATAGAATAAATATGATGTTTATTAGTAAAAAGCTTGTTTTATTTTTCTTAATTTCGTTTAAATAAGAATTATCTTTACTATACCCATATTTATCAAAAACATTTTCATCTACATCTTTAAGCTCAATATTTCCATTTACTATTCTAATTATTTCTTCTTCATCAATATTTGGATATTTTTCTATTAACTCATTTACTATTCCTTGAATATGATTATTAACTATTTTATTTATCTTGTTATACTCAGCAATTGATATATACAAAAACATTAAAGAAAAAATTATTGATAATATACCAATTAATATTACAATTTTTCTAGTGCCTTCTTTTTTAAATATACTCATTATTCATCCACCCTATATCCCATACCTTTTATTGTTTTTATATTATCATGTTCACCTAATTTATTTCTAATTCTTTTAATATATACAGTTAGTGTATTATCATTTACAAAATTACCAGTGTTATCCCAAATTTTATCTAATAACTGGTCTCTCGTCATTGTTTTATTTATATTACTAAATAATATTACTAATATCTTATATTCTAATGCAGTAAAAACAACCTCTTTATCATCTACATATATTTTAGTTGAATCTAAATCAATTTTAATTTTTCCACACTTCAAAATATTTCCATTTGCATTTGTTCTTCTCATTACATTATTTATTCTAGATATTAATTCTCTAATTCTAA
>CAZFOR010000055.1:0-7228 GCA_964520895.1 uncultured Eubacteriales bacterium
AACTTTTATCAGTTTCTTTATTATTCTTTCTTTGCTCTCTTTTTTGATACATATTTTTTGCCATAATTATACCTCCTTATTTTATAAAAATTAGCCTTCTATGTCATTTCTTCTTATAAAATCATCATATACCCATTCTGGTGCATAGTCAAAAATATAACTCAATTCTTCTACTAATTCTTTTTTAGACATTTTGTTAATAAATTTAATTGCATTTTCATATTGATTATCTTGATATTCTTCATATTCTTCTTGCAATTTTCTCTGTTCTTCTTCAAATTCTTTTGCACTATTTGGTTCAACAGTAAAGTATGTTGCAACAATATGCTTACAAATTATTCTTTTACCATTTGCTAAAGGGCAATTGCAAGTTGATTTTCTTGTATTTTTAAGATTTAAATATACATTATAATCCTTAGTTCCGGAAGCAGTACTAGCATATTCTTCATCACTAATTTTTTTTATGTTTTTTATTTTACTGTTTTTATAATAATCCAATCCTCTCCAACAAGATGAACCACTTGCACAAGATATAATTCCCATATTTAACACCTCAACTATTATTATTTTTTTTGTAATAAACAGTTGCCGAGAATCTCTCGGTAACTGAATTATCACCTTTGCCATGATTATTACTTACTCTATTTATTAATTTTTACAATAACAAACAATTTATCATTACATGTATCTAATATTTCTATTTTATAAATCAAATTCTTTTATTTCTCCATTAAGATGTTTATATGTTTCCAAATTTCCATTACTAGGTATTCCATTAAAATAACACTCTATTGCCATACTTACTCCACCATGTGTGACTAAAACAATCGTTTTGTTACTATACTTAACTTTAATTTCCTCCAAAAAAGATTTTACTCTTTCTAGTACATTTGTTACAGTTTCCGCATTAGTATATTTTATTTTTGGATTAATATTCCACCATTCATCAAGATTAATATTTGACATTAATTCTTTTGTTATTACTCCTGCATCTCTTTCTACAATTCTTTCATCATACATTATTTGAATATTTTTAGAATTTAATAATCTAGCAGTATGTTTAGATCTTGCTAATGGAGAACAAATTATTAAATCATAATTTATATCTTTAAATTTTATATTTAACAGTTTAGCTTGTTTTATTCCAGTTTCATTTAAATCATCATCATTTAATGCATTTACTCTATTTTCTAAATTAACATTAGTTTCACCATGTCTTACAACATATATTTTCATTTATTATTTTATTCCTTTCTATAGCATACAATTAATACGCGTGTTTTTATATTGTTTTGTATATTTTACTACATAAATCACTTTTTTGCAATACAAAAAAGCTACTTAAGGTTATCCTCAAGTAGCTTTTTAAACTGTGAGTCATTGTTTTTATATCACAATACTAACCAGCCAAATTAATATTATGATTGCCGTAAGGTATGATTTCAAACATTACATTATTAGAATTATGCATTATTTTTTACATCATCCTTTCCTTATTTTATAGTTAAATACATCTTTTTTCTAAATTCCCCCTTCTAAAAAAACTTTAGATTTGGATAAATAGATATGCATATCCAGTATTATTTTACATTATCATTATAAATAATTCAAGTAATAACAAAATATTTTCATATTTTATTTTTCCCTCTTATATACTTTCATAAATAGGTAACATTCCTATTTTATTTGGAGTATGAACTGGTAATTGATATATATCATGACCAGGAAAAGGATTACCCTCTATAAAGACCGGCCCATTATCTGTTATAGCCACATCCCACCCAACATAACATACGTTTTTATTGATTTTTGACGCTTCATCTACAATAGTTACTACTTCATCCCAAAAAGGTATTTTTAGGCCAATTATGTCCACATTGGTTAGTGGATGTTTATAATATACATTTCCACTTTTATCAATCGCAGGTAATTCAATTACACCACTTTTTATATTAATAGGTGTTGTCATACCACCACTATTAAAATTATCTACATGTTTCCCATTACCAATTCTTAAATATGCTGCAATATTATTTGATTTACCATTAGCATAAATATTTACAAACCTTATAGTATTTACACTATGTGGATGCAAATCATTTAATACTTTATGCTGAATAACTAATTGTTCTAACAATAGATAATTGTTTTCAACTAAAAAATCATATAACATTTCTATATTTTCATAATCAGTGATATCTATTTTTTTAACACCTTTACCACAACTACCATTTACAGTTTTAACTATAAATATCTTTTCTTTATTCATCCAATCTAAAACAGTTTGCTTTTCTGTTTCACTAATATATAACCATTCTCTTTTTAGATATTTATTATATGTTTTATTAAATTTAATCTTATTATCTAATTCATCAAAATATTCCTTTTTATTATATTTAGTTATATACTCATTATTTTTTCCTCTTGTTAGATATGTTTTTCTTTGCTCCTCAGTAAGATTATACATTTCAAATAATGAATAATCCATATATCCTGCACCATATTTTAATCCACAATGAATAATATCAAAAAAGATACCTATTCTAAATTTTTTATTATTTTTATGTACCTCATTAACAGTTTTGAACAGCCCCATATAATTCATTGATAATATTCTTTTAAATAAATATTTTAATTTACTCATTTTTCTTCAACTCTTTTCCTAAAATTAAGTATATTATATCCAATAATATCATATTTTACAATTATATAGCAAAAAAAAATAGAAATACGAATTAAAAACTCATATTTCCATTTTAAAATGATTTTTATTGTTCATTTGTTGTAGTTTCTTCTTTTTTATCTTCTTCAACAACTGCTTCTTCTTTAACTTCAACTTCCTCAGTTTTAGTTTCTTCAGTAACAGGTTCTTGATTTACAACTGTTTCTTCAACAGGAGTTTCGATAACTTCTTCTTGAACTGGGGCTTCTACTACTTCTTTAATAGGAGCTACTTCTTCAACAACTTCAACATTTTTCTTGTCTGATTTTACAAATATTTTTTCTTTAACTTTAGTAGCTTTACCTACTCTATCTCTTAAGTAGAATAATTTTGCTCTTCTAACAATACCTTGTCTTACAGTTTCAACTTTTTCTAATAATGGAGAATTTACTAAAAATGTTCTTTCAACACCTACTCCATAAGAAATTTTTCTTACAGTAAATGTTTGATTAACACCTCCACCTTGTATTTTAATTACTGTTCCTTCAAATATTTGTATTCTTTCTCTATTTCCTTCTTTAATTCTAACATGTACTTTTACATTGTTACCAACTTTAATAGAAGGTTTTGTTGTTTTTTGTTGTTCTTGTTCAACTGATTTTAATAAGTTCATTAATTTTCCTCCTCTCATAATAAATTTTTAATGCTTATTAATTAAATCTTTTCTATTTTTTTGTGTAGTTTCCAGAGATTTTTCTAATCTCCATTTGTCTATTTCTTTGTGATTACCTGATAACAAAACATCTGGTACCTTTATACCATTAAATATTTCAGGTCTAGTGTATTGTGGATATTCTAAAAGTCCATTTTCAAATGACTCGTTTTCACAAGAACCATCTGATAATACTCCTTTAATATATCTGCTAACAGTATCAACTAACACCATTGCAGGTAACTCTCCACCTGTTAGGACATAATCACCTATTGAAATTTCTTCATCTACAATTTCATCTAATACTCTTTGGTCAATACCTTCATAATGGCCACATAACAATATTAAATGTTCTTCTTTTGAAATATCTTTTGCAATAATATTAGTTAATGTTTTACCTTTTGGTGATAAATATATAGTTTTAGGTTTATATTCTAAATCCTGTACAATAGAGTTATATGCTCTATATACTGGATCAGGTCTAATAACCATACCACTACCACCACCATATGGATAATCATCTACATGATTATGTTTATCATTTGAAAAATCTCTAATATTAATTAAATTAACTTCAATTAAATTAGCTTTTTTCGCTCTTCCAATAATACTACTATTTAATATTTCAAACATTTCTGGAAAAAGTGTTAATATATCTATTCTCATATCAAGCCCTCAATTAGATTAACCACGATGGTTTTATTTTCAATATCAATTTTTTTAATAACTTGTTTAATAGCTGGTAATAATATTTCTTCATTATTGTTTTTTACAACATAGACATCATTTGCTTTTGTTGAAAAAACATCAATAACTTTTCCTACTTCGTTATTATTATCATCTACTGCCATGCAACCTATTAAATCTGATATATAAAATGTATCATCTGGCAAAACTAATTTATCACTTTCATCAATAAAAATATATTTTCCTTTATATTTTTCAATATCTTCAATTTTATCTTTATCAATAAATTTAGCAATAACTAAGTTTTTCATATATCTAATTTTCTCAATATATAATATTTCTTTATTATTATCAACATAAATTTTTTCTAATTTACTAAATCTGCTAATATCATCTGTAAAAGGATTAATTCTTACTTCACCTTTTAGTCCTTGAGTATTAACAATTTGACCAATTTCAATATATTTCATTATACACCTTTAATCTATAAATTCTATTAATACCTTTTTTCCATATTTAGCTGATGCTGCTTTCATTAGAGTTCTAATTGCTTTTGCAGTTTTACCTTGTTTTCCAATTAGATTACCCATTTCTGTGCTATCTACTTTTACTTCAAATTTTGTATTATTATCTACTTGTATTTCAGTAATTTCAACGTTTTCTTTGTTATTAACTAAACTTTTAATAATAACTTCTAAAACTTGTTTCATAATATTCCTCCTATTTATTTAGAAACATCTACTTTCTTTAATAATGCTTTTACAGTATCTGTTGGTTTAGCTCCTTTTTTAATCCACTCATCTACTTTTTCTAAATTAATTTTGATTTCAGATGGTTCCATCATTGGATTATATGTACCAACTTCTTCTATAAATCTACCATCTCTTGGATATCTTGAATCTGCAACTACAACTTTATACATTGGAGCTTTTTTAACACCTACTCTTCTTAGTCTTATTTTTACCATTATATCACCTCCTTAAACTGATAATTATTTATATTAAAACGGCATTTTAAAATTTTTAAGATCATCCATACTTTTTATATCTCCAAAATTCATCTTGCCCTTTTTACCATTATTCATCATAGATTTCATCATTTTTCTTGATTGTTCAAACCCATCAATTAATCTATTGATTTCAGAAACTTGTCTGCCACTACCAAGTGCAATTCTTCTCCTTCTTCTTCCATCTATTATTTTTGGGTTTTCTCTTTCTTTCATTGTCATAGACTGTATAATTGCTTCTATTTTTGTTAATTCATTATCATCAATTTCTACATCTTTTAGTTTGTTTCCAATTCCAGGTATCATTTTCATAATAGATGATAAAGAACCCATCTTTTTTATTTGTTGCATCTGTTCTAAATAATCTTGCATAGTAAAATCATTTTTCTTCATTTTCTTTTCTAACTTTGTTGCTGCTTCCAAATCAAATGATTCTTCTGCTTTTTCAATAATAGATAGAATATCACCCATTCCTAAAATTCTTGATGCCATTCTTTCTGGAACAAATGCTTCAATATCACTTAACTTTTCACCTGTTGCCGCAAATTTTATTGGCTTACCTGTTACTTTTTTAACAGATAACGCAGCACCACCTCTTGTATCACCATCTAATTTTGTAAGTACTATTCCATCAACACCTAATTTTTCATTAAAGGAATCTGCAACAGTTACTGCATCTTGACCTGTCATAGAATCTATTACTAATAATATTTCATGTGGTCTTAAATTTGTTTTTAAATTTGATAGTTCATCCATTAATTCATCATCTATATGTAATCTACCTGCTGTATCCAGTATTACAACATCATTCATTTTTATTATTGCTTCTCTTAATGCATCTTTAGCAATATCAACAACATTTTTTGTATCTCTTCTAGAATAAACAGGAATATTTAATTGTTTTCCTACTATTTCTAATTGGTCTATAGCTGCTGGTCTATATACATCACAAGCAACTAGCAAAGGTTTTTTGCCTTGTTTTCTAATTATATTTGCTATTTTGCCAGAAGTAGTTGTTTTACCACTACCTTGTAAACCTACCATCATAATTACTGTTGGTGGATTTGGTGAAAAAGTTAATTTACTTTCTGTTCCACCAAGTAATGCAACTAATTCATCTTTTACAATTTTTATAACTTGCTGTCCTGGTGTTAATGATTTCATAACATCTTGACCTGCTGATTTGATTGCAATATTTTCAGTAAATTCTTTTACAACTTTATAGTTAACATCAGCTTCTAATAAAGCTAATTTTACTTCTCTTGATATTTCTTTTATATCATTTTCGCTAATTCTAGCTTTTCCTTTTAATGAATTCATTAAATTTTGAAATTTACCAGATAGACCTTCAAAAGCCATTTATAATCCCCCTTAGATTAATGTGTTTATGTTATTCTTTAATTTTGTTAGTTCTTTATCATTATATTTATTTTCAAGCTGGCTTAATTTTACATATATTTGTTCTAATTCATTTTTATTTTTTAAATACTTTTTTAATAATTCTAATTTTTCTTCATAATTGTATAATACTTTTTCTGCATCTTTAATATGTTTTCGTACACCTTGTCTTGTTATTTCTAAATCCTCTGCAATTTCTGATAATGATAAATCGTTATTATAGTAGGAATCTAATATATATGATTGTTTTTCAGTAAGTAATTTACCATAAAATTCATATAGCAGTCCTATCTCAATATTTTTTTCCATATCATCACCTCTTTGTAAACCTTAAATAGTTTACACTATATTTAGCTGTTTGTCAATATATATTTATCAATTTTCATTATTAATATTTAATTTTTTGTAGATACTACTTAAAAATGGAATCATACAAATTATATGATTCCATTTTAATATTTTATTTAATTATTCTAAGTTGTCTATTGATGAATTAAACTCTTCTAGTGATTGATTTAATTCATCGAAATTAAATGTAGGTTCTTCATAATTATAATCACTATCATATTGATCATAATCATAATCTGGCATTTCAGTTGGATACATGTCTTGTTCAAAATCTAAGCCAAGCTTTCCAATAATTTCTACTAATAATTCATTTAATTTTTGTGAAGTTTCATCATCAATTTCTGTAGTAGATTTTGATAAATCAGGTTTATTAATTTCTTCTCCATAAGTTATATTCATATCATATATTAATTTA
>CAZFOR010000056.1:0-7193 GCA_964520895.1 uncultured Eubacteriales bacterium
CCAATTAATTTTAAAATTGATTGGTGTATTTTTGTTACTATTTAATATTAAAATATGAATTTATGTTATTAGTTATATCATCTTTTAATTCTATTGTTTCTTGTTTGTATTCATACTCATCCGCTGTTAAAGCATTTATATATTTAGTTAATATATTTGCTGTCACAGTATTAGGATTACTAGCTATACATGTATTTATTGCAGTTATTATACTATTATTTTCTTCTTTACCATATTCTTTAGGTACATATATTTCATCACCTTCAATTATTAATAATATCATATTCGTATATATTCCACACATGTCTTTTTTTATATCACTATCATTAATTTTATTAATATCTTTTTCTAATTTTATAATTGCATTTAATAAACTGTCTATATTTTCATATGAATATAATTGTTTTTCATATTCGTTTTGTGCTTCTATATATGTTTTTTTATCTTCAGATACATATTTAGTATACTCTTCAAACTGAGAGTAATCTTTTACAACAATTATATCTCCCCAAATTTCTTTAAATTTATATCCATTATTACGTATCTGTAATAATATATTCTTTAAATTTTCATCAGTAATATTTTCTATATTATTTAAACTATCAATATCATAACTTCCTTGATAGTTTAACAGTTGAGTTTTAAATTCGTTATATAATTTATCTATGCTGCTATCTTGATGCTTCTCATATAAATTAACCATTTGAGTTGCAGTTTCTTTTGATACTTTTGTTATATTTCTATCTAAATATTCTTTTGTTATATCAGTACTGTTTTCCATATTTGTTATAACTGTTTCTGATATTCTTTTCCTAGAATTTATATTTATTATACTTAATATTCCAATCATAACAATAACAAATATAACCGTTATTCCTATACCAATTATGACCTTTTTATCTTTCATATTAAATTCCTCCATAATAATATTAATTGTACATAGTTTATTATGTACAATTAATATATAAATTTAGTCTGCATAATTTTTTTGTATTATACTCATATCATAAAATCTAAATGCTGAAGTTGTTGAACAATTATGACTATTATGAAGCATCATAACACCATATGCATTTTCAGATTTTTTAGTATGGCTAATAGTTTTATTTATTAGTTCTTGCCAATTACCACTACTATTTTTTTCTCTTAAAACTAAACTTTGCTGTGAATCATTTATTTGTCTTATCTCTAATCTTGTTTCATGTGTACCACCTGATAATTTAGTTCCAGTTACACCGTTTACTAATGTTAAGCCAATACTATTTGTTCTTATATTCGTTAAATTTGTTGAATTAACTCTATATAATTTTATACTACTAGATTGTTCATATAGTAGCAGATATCCATTTGATATATTATAATCTTTATAATCATCTGCAGTATTAGTAGGAGTTCCATTATTATTATTAACTTCTGTAACAGTACAGTCAAATAAGAATCCTGCTCCTCTAGAACTATGATACGATATATTATCATCGTTTATTGTAAATCTAAATACTATTTCATATTGTGGATCAGCTTTTGTAAAAATAGAATCATTATAACCATTTTGTTTATATCCACCAAATGTTAAATTTGTATCTGTTCTTCTTAAAGGCCTATTATAACTATCATTAGTTGCTTGTCCAGCTTGGTTTGTATCACAAATCCATCTAGATTTTTCTGACCATGAAGCTGTTGATTTCCATGTATTTCCATTATTAACAAATAATGGTCCATAATATTTTTGATAATCAACATCTGGTATAATCCAATTGTTAAAATTAGGTATAAATGCACTAGTAATTAACTCGAAGTTAATTTGAACACAGTCTTTTGTTCCTATTGTATCTTCAACATATACTGTATAATAGTTATTTTCAGTTAATTCAAATGTCTTTGTAGGTTTTATATTTGTACCTGTATTTGGAATATATTTTTCAATACCCGCACTTACATTAGCATCTACATCAAAATTACCTTTTTTATATTCTACATATTGTAACTGATCATCAGTCCTGTTAATAGTAACTGTAACAACACCTCTAGTAATTTGTTCTTCTATATCTATAGAACCTGAAACTATATTTCCTTGTGCATCATAGTATATAGTTTCAACCAACGTAGTACCATTATATGCATCAATTTTATATGTAACTTGCATTGAAGGAAGTATTATTATCTCTGCCTTAAATGGTGCTCCTGTACAATCCCAACCAAAAACCGTATAATACCCATATTCATTAGTCATAAACTGCCATTGGCTATCTGAACGTCTATTTAATTTGTTTATTCCTGGTATATTAGTGGCATCTTTTAATCTAGCATAATAAGAATCTACATCTACTGAACTTGATCTGCCCTTTGTCCAATATGCCATGTATTCTGCATTTTTATCAGTTAATAAATTATTCCATTTTCTATTTGTAAATTCTCCTAATATCAAATTATTAGGATTGTTATCTGTATCTGTTTTGTTAGATGTTTGATTTACCCTTGTATTCCCACTATCAATAATATCAAGTGATACAGTTTTTACTTTACTTGTACCATCAACATCTCTAAAATATATTGTATAAACAGCAGGAGTAATTGATGGTGCTATTCCTACATTTATTACAGCAAAAACAACTCTTTTCCCATCCTTTTGAGCATATCTCCATGATATATTAGTTCCATTGCCTATTGTTTGAGTTATTGCTTGATCCACAACATCTCCAGCTCTATAATTAACTGTATTAGTACCACTATTTGTAGTATTACCTTCTGTTGAAAAATAATATCTTGATTTTACTCCTTCACTCCATTTAATTTCTGCAGGAACTAGATCTTGCGAAATTATTATAGGTAACGATATTACATCCCCTGTTCTTACACAATTAAATCCTGATTTTATAATATCAATATCCCATACTTCTTGAATTACATCATCAACCACAGCTCCTAAATTATCTGTATTAGGATAATATCCATAATCTGCTGCATCATGTGCTGAATGGAATATCCTAGCATTATTTCTTTCTAAAAGATATCTATTTGTTTCTGATATTTTCCTACTTGAATAATATCTAGGCAAATTTGTATCAGAAAATTGATTTAATGGATTTGTATCTTCTTCTGGTGGAATTCCATAAAACATTTCTTTATCTACTATTCTAGCACCTGAAAAAGAATAATTGTTATAATATTCTTGATTTAATAACGATATTCCTTGTACAAAAGCAAATACAGAAACATCTTGAATCGCATTTTCCCAATCAGTATCTTTAATCTCTGGTAATGTAAATGTGTATGTAATACCATTTGCCTGGGCAAATTTATTATGTAATAAAATATAGTATTGTAACTTTTCTGTAACCTCTCTTGTTATAGTTTCTCTTCTTATTTTATTAAATTGTCCTATTTCATATTCTCCTGTTATAGGATTAATAAATCCATCATTTTCTGGATTTCCTTGTGTTAAATATTTTTTATATGCACTATTGTTATAATATCTATCTTCCAATGCTCTAGTAAAGTTATAATCATTATCAGTATATCTTGTCATTCTTTTTTCAACTAAAGTTTCTTTTGTTCCTTCTATTTCGTACCATTCTTCAAGTAAATACCTAACACGACTCAAATTATAAAAAGATTTCTCATACCTAATTTGTTTACCCTCAAATGAAGTCTGAGTTGTATAACAAACTCCTTCTTCTCTTCTCCATTGTCTTCCTTGATCATCAGTCCAAGCATTTAATGTTCTATCTTCTATATCATATTTATGTCTGATATCTACAATATATCCTTCTGAAATTTCTTTCCATTGAGCTAATTGTTGATCATATATACTAACCTCCATATTAGTTTTTACATAATTGTCCATCGTAAAGTTTATATATTTTCCATTTTCATCTTCATAAGAATATGCTGTTTCCGGTTTTAAAGTATGCTCTAAATGATTATCAACATTTTCAAGTGAAGAAATGTAAAAGCCATCATATGTCATAACAGATATTGCTGGCACATACATTTTCATAACAGAATCTTTTTGATTTCCACCATAAAAGCCTGTACTTAAACCAAAAGTCTCAAAAAAGGTATTAACAGCTGATAATACCATTTGATAAGACTCATTCACATTCGTATCTTCTATATTTATTTGATTTGATAGCTCTCTTGTTGCATCAAGTGTAGCTTGATTTATTGCATTATTATATCTAACTTCTTCATTCATTATCTCCATCTTATTATTTAAGATGGTTCTATTAGCAAAAGAAAAAGAAAATATAACTATTACAAATATAATACCCCATGATACTATTTTCATATTTAACCTCTCTTACTGATTTTCAAGTACATCATTTCTAATCATTCCACCATATGGAACAATAATTACCAAATCATCCATGTTATATGCATAAATTGTTCTTTTTATAACTGTTGCCGGTGTTGTACTTATATTTTTTACAGATACATAAAAATAATCTCCTACTGCAAAATCATTATATTCCACCTGTTGACTTGTATTAGTATTGCTTACTAATTTTAATTCACCATCTTCCTCTACCAAAGTTAGTACTTTCATTTTTGCTAGTATTTCCTCTTCGTAGAACTCATCATATAGCACTATTGACTCATGAGCTTCGTTTAATGCATAATTATCTTTTTTAGGATATACTAATGATTTTCTATGCACCATTTCAACAGAATATGTATTTCCTGTAGCATTTAGCACCTGAATAAATTCATTATACATAGCAGGTGTAATACTTCCATTGTTTCTAACTCCATCAACAAATTTTACAGTTGCTGCATAAACTGACATATATGATAAATCATCCATTCTTTCAAAAGAATCCAAAAGCGGAAAAAAGAACATTAGAATTACTATTAAAATTACTGCAAATATTTTTTGTAAAATTTCACCCATATTTATATCTCCTTATATACTAGTAAAAATAATCTTTGTTGGTAAATGTCCATTTAAATTTGAATTATCTGTTTCTACATATTTATATACATATTCAATTTTATATTTTTCTGATGTAAAACGACTATTAAAAGCAGTTGCATTTTGTATTACACTTGATATTGTATTCTTGTTAATTGATATTCTTGATGTCTGATTATTAATTACTAAAGTATCTACATTAATTAATTCTTTATAGATGTTATTATCTTCATCAACTTGTGTTTCATCAGATTGTCTTACTATATCATTTAAAAGAAAATATATATCTTGTTTTGTATATATCTGTTCATTAATTTCATCAGAATTATATATAACATCACTTTCCATATTATTAATACTCAAAGAATTTTCAGCTGCTTTACTTAATTTAGAATAAGTAAGTATTGCTATTGTAACTGCTATTATAAATAATATTATACCAACAGCTATTTCAATTACTCTTGATACATCTTCCATACTTCCTCCAATTATTTTTCCTCAAAACTTATGCTTTGAATCATACCTGTTTCTATATTTGTTGTAATTGTTCCAGTAAATAAATTGTTTCTAACTGTATCTGGTATATTTCCTTTAACTATATTAGTAGCTGTAATATCATTTACAACATCTGCATCAGATTTATACTCTACAGGTGAGCCACCTTTTCTAGTAACAATAACAGTAATCTTATTACCTGCATTATTGTTGTTATATGATACTACCCTTCTAATACAATTTTCTACTTCACTACCATATATTTCTCCAATATATTGTGAAAACTTAGTATTTTGCTCTTGTACAATAGCTGCAATTCTCCTTTGCTCTGCAGCAACAGAAGAACCTCTTCCAGTATTCCATATATACACACCTATGCTAATTAACATTAATGCGATTAATACACCGTCCTGCTATTAATATTGCTTTTGATGCATTCTCCATTTTTATTCCTCCATTATATTATTGTAATATAAACATTATACTATCTAATAATCCTTTATCATTATATATTATATTTCCTTGAAAAACACTTGTTTTATAACTAGAGGCAATAGTATTTAAAATAGTATCATATTGTGTAATATTATCATCATTAAAAGAATATTGTGTTCCAACATTTACAACAATACTCATATCAATTTTTTCTTGCTCACTATTGAGTTGTCTTGCCTTAAGACATGCATTAATAACTTCTGAACCAGTTACTTTTCCATCATAAATCATAAAAACATTATTATGATTTTCTATTTCACTATTTGTTAATTGATCTGTAAATCTATTAGCAAATATTTTTGAATTATTAAACACACTTACTCCTATTGCTATAATTGCTAGCACAATTAAAATAGCACCAGCAATTAATAATGCTTTACTCGCATTTTCCATTATGTACCTCCAATTACTTTACAACATAAACTTTAATTAAATTAATAAGTCCATTTTCACTATATATCATATTAATTTTAAATTCTTCTCCTTTTAAAGGAGATTCTTTTTTTATATAATCATTATTTAATATTTCATTACCAGTATATATATCCTCTGGAGCTGTTTCGTCAACTTCTTTATATAACTCTATATTTACTAAATAAATATTTTCTTTCGCTCTATTATTGTTATTATCAACATTATTAATTAATTTCAATAATTCTGAATATTGCAAATTATCTTTTTCATAAATAGTAAATTGTGTATTATGATATTGTAATATGCTTTGATCAATTTTCTTTGAAACATCTTCATTAATATCTTTACCAGAGTTATATATAACCATTACAAGACTAATTGTTGCTAATGCAATTAATATTGCTCCTGCAATTAATAAAGCCTTACTTGCGTTTTCCATTTTTCACCTACTTAATTTACACTTTTCTAGTAAATGTAATTTGAGTTATAATACCATTAGCTCCAATTGTTGTAACACCTGTATAGATAAACTCTGCTCTAATATTAGTAGACATAGCTGATATATTAGTAGGGTTATTAGTTGTTACCCCTGTACTTGTATTTTTTGTAACATAAGCAAGTCCTGCAGCTGTAACTCCTACTTTATAGTCATTTGTTGTAGCTTTAGTATTATTTGCTAATACTTTTGATATACATTCTTTAACTTGTGATCCTGAAACTTCTCCATCATACATTGTAAATTGTTGATTATGCATTTTTACTGCCATACTATCTATTTGTCCTTCTGCATTTCCGACTACACCTCTTGCCGAGCCAAATATCCCCATTGCCACTGCTATTAGTGCTATTACTAGTAATATCGCTCCTGCAATAATTA
>CAZFOR010000057.1:0-4719 GCA_964520895.1 uncultured Eubacteriales bacterium
TGTTAGTATAATTGTTAAATAAAGTATTTCATAAAAGGTTAATTATTATTGAATGAAAAAGAGCAGGTATCTGCTCTTTTTATATTGTAAAAAATATTTATTAATGATAAAATAAAATAAAGATAATAAAATTAGGAGGAATTAAAGTGAAGAAAATAATTGTTATATCAATAATATGTCTATTATTTTTAACTAATACATTAGTATATGCTTTTGATTTAAATAGTGTAATTGGAGGAGGAAATAATTTTGCAAATGGAGCAATTGCAAGTGCTGGTAATGTTGACAATCAATTTTCTGGATTAATAAAGGGATTAAGTCAAGCAGGGTTAGCGATTGGTACTATAATTGCGATAGTTGTTGGGATTATTATAGCTATTAGATTTATGTCACAGGGAGCTAGTGGTAAAGCCGAGTTGAAAGAGGCATTAACACCATATATAATTGCATGTGTTGTTTTATTTGGAGCATTTACCTTATGGACAATAACCGTAAATATAATGCAGGGAACATTTAATGGAACTGGAGGAGGAGCAGGGGGACCTGGGGGAGCTGGACCGGCTACACCTACACCAACTGTGCCGCCAGTCACACCTACTCCTCCTCATGCACCAACTGGAGGTGTAGGTGAAGATCAAGTGATATCAATAATTGGTGAGTTTACTTCAGGCCAAATTAAAATAAGAGTTGATAAGTCTAGTAAAACTATTACTACATATAATTGGGACGATTATGATTTAAATTCAAAAAGAACTTTTCAAGATTATATAGATATATTAGTTAATGAGTATCATTATTCGTGGGTATCTTATTAACATATATTAAAAGAAATTAAGGAGAAAAATTATGAAGAAAGTTAAACTAAAATCATTGAAAAAATGGATAGTTCCAGTGCTTGCAGCAAGTATACTTACTACATGTGTAGGCTGTTCAAGAAATAACGACTATAAAACACCAGAATATGAGGAAAGTAATATAAAAGTTGAAAGTGTTGACAAAGATATTCAACAGATTAATGAAAATGAAGTTGAAAATGTAGAAGTAAATAATAATAGTATTGACAGTGTGGTATTAGATGATAATAGTACTGATTTAGAAGAATTGAAACAATATGGAATCATTGAATATTTAGAATTAAATAATACTAATATTACTGATTTTAGTGTACTTAAAAATATAAAAGTAAAACAGTTACAAATTGTTGGAAATAAGAGCAATGTTGACATATCACAGTTTAATTTAAAAGAAATGCAAAGTATATATTTACAAGATACAAATGCTATTGTAAACAATGTTAATAATGAAGATTTGAAAAATTTAGAAGAAATTACTATGATAAATACTGGATTAAAAAACGCTAATTTTTTACAGAAATGTAGCAAACTTAAAACATTAAATTTGTCTTCTAATTATCTTGATAATGTTAACTTTTTAGATAACATGAAGTTATTAGAAGTAGCAGATTTATCGAATAACAGAATAAAAGATTTAAGTGGAATAGAAAGTTGTACTAACTTGGATTTTGTATCATTCGAAAAAAATAATATTAGAGATATTAGTGAATTGTCAGATGTTAGTAATATTGGTTATTTGAATTTAAACTTTAATCAAATAGAAGATATAAGTGTATTAAGAAATATGAAAAGAATGTATTCTTTAAATATTACTGATAATGGTTTAACTGATATAAGTTCAATAAAGAACATAGAAACACTAAAGAACATTGATTTAAGTCGTAATAACATTACTAATGTACCAACAAATATTATAAATGAAGATGTTAAGTTAGATTTAAAAGGAAATGTTATTTCTAATATATCAGAAGATGTGTTAAATGAAATTAGTGTATGTTCAAATAGTAGCATAAATTTATTTGATAATTACTTAAATACAGACACAATAAAAAAGTTATCTAAATATAATGAGGTGAAGTATCAGGCTGAATATGCAGAATTTACTCCAGATCAATATATAGATTATACTAATAAAATAGATTATATTATTAATAGTAATATTGAAAGTGATATGTCAGATGATGAGAAGGTAATGTCAATATATAAGTATTTCATGAATAATGGCACAATTGATTCAAATTTTGAGTCACCAAACAAATATAACGAATATGGTGCAATAATGGAAAATAAGGCTGTTTGTGAAGGATATGCGATGGCTTTAAATACAATGATTAGAAGAGTTGGTATAGATTCAAAATTGTATTATTGTGATCTCTATACATTAGAAGATAAATATGATCATTGTATTAATATAATAAATACTGATGGTAAGAACAGATTATATGATTTGACAAGAGAGATTGATGAAAATAATAAAACACCAAAACATTATGGCTTCTCAAATGAAGAAGCAGTAGAGCAAGGATACTATCTATTGTCAAATAATATTCCTAGAATAACACCACAAGATAGTATTACAGATAAACAGATTAATAATTTATTTAATCAAGAAAAAGATATAATGGAAAGATAAAATATATTATAAGAAAGTACGAACTACTTTAATTAGCAGTTCGTACTTTTTTGTGATTTTACTGTAAAAAGTTAACATAATATTGAATAATAGAGCAAAATATGGTATAATATAAATAATTACATTATTTTTGTAATTTGCCTAGTAAAATTTTTTAATGCTAGGTGTAGGGGGAAAGCATAAGGAGGAATTTTTTTATGCAGACAATAGGTATCGTTTTATTAGTAGTTATAGGCTTGATATTAATTGGCGCAGCTGTATATTTTTTCTTTAATGGAAAAAAAGAACAGCCTGATAATCGGCCATTAGTAAAGGAAGAGGCAGCGGGTACGTTTTTAATAAGAATAAAGAATAGTGATAAAAAAATCACTGTTAAGTATTCTTCAAACAAGCTTGAGCTGGCTGGAAAAGAGGTAAAGGGAATTATAGGTGGCAAATATTTGCCTATTATTTCCAATGGAAATGAACTATACATCTTCAATATCTCTGATGGAGAGATGTATAAGTTCAATGGAAAGAAATTCGTTGTTGTAACAGCTGACGATGCTGACGACGATGACGACGATGACGACGATTTCGAATAAAATTTTTTAGTGAGAGTATCCCCCTACTCTCACTTTCCTTTTGTATAGACAAAATACATAATATAGTATATAATATATATGGTGATATTATGAAAAAAATAAATGTGAATGATATAAAAGAAATAATTGAAGAAATAGGATTTGAAGGAGAATTTAATATTAATGATATTTGTAAGATATATGATGTAGTTACAATTGGTGATGAAAGATTAAGAAAAAAGAATAAAGATATTACAAATATAAATAGTATTAAAAACTTGATTATAAATATGGTAAATACGTTATATGATCAAAGAGGTTGTGGAATTGCAGCACCGCAGATAGGTCAGAATCTAAATCTATTTATGGTTAAGGTAATTAGTAAAGATGAAGATGATGAGGAGTTTGTAGAATTCCCATTAACAATATACATTAATCCTGAAATAATTGAATATAGTAATGAAAAAGATATAGATTATGAAGGTTGTTTGAGTGTTCCTGGATTTTATGCTAAGGTTGAAAGAAGTAAAAGAATTAAAATAAAATATTTGGATATAGATGGAACTGAACATATTGATGAATATGAAGGATTTACTGCAAGAGCAGTACAACACGAATATGATCATTTAAAAGGAATTGTATATACAGATATAGCAGATATGAGTAGTTTAACAACTGTCGAAAATTTTAAATTGAATAAATAAAAAATCCCCCTACAACAATAATGATTGTAGAGGGATTTTTTTAGAAATTGCACATAATAGAGTATCCGTTTAAGTTAGTGTAGGTAAAGTTTTTAGGAACTTTCATGCAATCTTCAATTTCATTAATAGTAGTTCCCCATTTTAAGAATACTATTAAATTGGTGTCAATAGATATGAATTTTTTCAATTTCTCTTCACATGGGAAAACGCAGACAATAACATCATATTCCTTTAACTCAAATCTTCCATCTGATACATCGATTAAACATGGTAAAACTGGATCTTCAAAGCCGAAATTTTGAACATGAATAGATTTTAATTCTTTTGATAGAAGATATGATAAGATAAAATCCTTATCTCCATCTACCAAAAAGGAATAATGATTTTCGCTGGAGATTTTACTTAATATAAAATTTGCAAATGGCCGATGATAAACTATTCCTTTTGACTCCAAAATTTTTAATTGATAATCATATCTCATAAAAGTCCCTCCTCTATAAAAGATTTAGTTAAATAATATTTTTTTTAAATTATATCATCAATATTTATGTAAAGCAATAAAATAGTTGACATTTATGAAAAAACGAGATAAAATATACATATTGTAAATCAATGATAGGACAAAGTAGAATATACACTACTAAAAGAGATGATTAATTATAAGCTGAAAGTTAATCTTAGTAAGAATATTTGAAAAACTACCCTGGAGAGCGAAATGCCGGTAATTCCGTTATAATTAAATGAAGTTAAAAGTTAGGGTGGAACCGTGAACAATATCACCCCTAAACACAAAGATAGTGTTTAGGAGGTGTTTTTTTATGCAAATTGCATATATAAATATTGTCACGAGAAGTATTTATGTAATTAATAATAAAATTTAAGGAGGAATTAAAATGATAAAAATAAGTTTAAAAGATGGTTCAATATTAGAAATCAGATATGTACTGGAGGATGGAGTCTATATC
>CAZFOR010000057.1:4729-6822 GCA_964520895.1 uncultured Eubacteriales bacterium
GAAGGATTAAGCGTTCTAGAGATAGCAAAAAAAATAAGTGAAGGATTAGCAAGAATGGCAATGGCAGGAATAGTAGATGGAGAAGTTAAAGATTTAAGATATGTAATAGAAAAAGATGTATCATTAAATATAGTAACATTTAATGATGAAGAAGGAAAATTAGCATATAGACATACAACATCACACATATTAGCACAAGCAGTAAAGAGACTATATCCAAATACATTGCTTGCTATAGGACCAGCAATAGAAAACGGATATTATTATGATTTTGATATAGAAGGAAGTTTCTCAAGAGAAATGTTAGATAAAATAGAAGAAGAAATGAAAAAAATCATAAAAGAAGATTTAACAATAGAAAGATTTACATTACCAAAAGAGGAAGCAATAAAACTAATGCAAGATAAAGGAGAGAAATATAAAGTAGAACTAATAGAAGAACTACCAGAAGGTGAAGAAATATCTTTCTATAAACAAGGAGAATATACAGATTTATGTGCAGGACCACATTTATTTAAAACAGGTGATATAAAAGCTATTAAACTAATAAGTGCATCAGGTGCATATTGGAGAGGTAGTGAAAAAAACAAGATGTTACAAAGAATATATGGAACATCTTTTCCAAAAACAAGTGAATTAGAAGAATATATACAAAAGCAAGAAGAAGCAAAATTAAGAGATCATAACAAATTGGGTAGAGAATTAGAACTATTTACAACAGTTGATATGATAGGTCAAGGGTTACCTATAATGTTACCAAAAGGTTCAAGGGTTATTCAATTATTACAAAGATTTGTTGAAGATGAAGAACAAAGAAGAGGATATTTATTAACTAAAACACCTTTTATGGCTAAATCAGATTTATATAAAATATCAGGACATTGGGATCATTATAGAGATGGTATGTTCATAATGGGTGATCCAGAAAGTGATAAAGAAGTGTTTGCACTTAGACCAATGACATGTCCATTCCAATTTATGGCATATAAAAATAGACAAAGAAGTTATAGAGATTTACCACTTAGATATAATGAAACATCTACATTGTTTAGAAACGAAGATTCAGGTGAAATGCATGGATTGATAAGAGTAAGACAATTTACTATTTCAGAAGGACATTTAGCAGTAAGACCTGATCAATTGGAAGAAGAGGTAAAAGGTTGTGTTGAACTTGCTAAATACTTTATGGATGTTTTAGGATTAAGTGAAGATATTTCATATAGATTTTCAAAATGGGATCCAAATAATAAAGAAAAATATATAGGAACAGAACAGCAATGGGATAAAGCGCAAAGTACATTAAAAAATATATTAGATGATTTACAAATACAATATGTTGAAGAAGAAGGAGAAGCAGCTTTTTATGGTCCTAAACTAGATATTCAATGTAAAAATGTATGGGGAAAAGAAGATACAATTATTACTGTACAAGTAGATTTCCAATTAGCACAAAGATTTGATATGACATATATTGATAAAGATGGATCTAAACAATATCCAATTGTAATTCATAGAACATCAATTGGTTGTTATGAAAGAACATTAGCTATGCTAATTGAAAAATATGCAGGAGCGTTCCCAACATGGCTTGCACCTATACAAGTTAAAGTATTACCAATTGCAGAGGTACATAACGATTATTCATTTAAAGTAAAATCAGAGTTAGAGAAATATGGAATAAGAGTAGAGGTTGATGATAGAGAAGAAAAAATAGGTTACAAAATTAGAGAAGCACAACTTGAAAAAACACCATATATGCTGATTATAGGGGATAAAGAAATTGAAAATAATGCTGTTGGTGTTAGGTCTAGAAAAGAAGGAGACCTAGGACAAAAACCATTAACAGAATTTATACAAGCTATTAATGAAGAAATACAAGAGAAAAGAAGATAAAAAAGCCCTTGACAAAAAAAGACAAATATAATAATATAAAGATATAAAAACAAAATAAGGAGTGTATAAGTATGGGAAATTTTACAGTTAAACCCTCTATAAAAGTTGTCCAAAAAAATGATAACATCTCAATAGCAAAAAATGTCATGGGGGGGGGGTACTAGAGATAGTATAACTCTAGCTTTTTCATACGCAAAAAT
>CAZFOR010000058.1:0-6572 GCA_964520895.1 uncultured Eubacteriales bacterium
AGAAGATACTAGATGATAATACAAGAATGTATGGAGCAAAAAAAGAAGGAATAGAAATAGGAATGCAAAAAGGAATAGAGAAAGGAATGAAGAAAGGGAAAGAAGAAATAAAATATAATATTGCTAGAAAATTGTTGTTATTACATTTTGATATAAAAGATATAGCAAAGATAACAGGATTAAGTGAAAATAAAATTAAAGGTATAAAATAAAACCGTACTAATGTTAGTCACATAATACGGTTAATAAACATAATTATTTATGATAAGTTTCATTATTATTAATTTTAAAGCATCTATATATTTGTTCAAGTAATATTAATCTAAATAATTGATGTGGAAAAGTAAGTTTTGAAAATGAAAGACTAAAGTTACAATTTTTAACAAATTCTCTATCTAATCCTAAACTCCCACCGATTATAAAAGTAATAGTGCTATATCCATTTACGCAAATATCAGAAATCTTATTTGCAAATTCATCAGAAGATAAAGTGTTACCTTTTATATCTAAACAAATTGTATAATCTTTTGAATTGATGTTTTTTTGTATATCAATAGATTCAAGTTTCTTTATATTATCAATTTCGGAAAGTGATGCATTATCTGGAATTTGTTTATCTGATAGCTCAATTATATTTAAATTACAATATTTTGATATTCGTTTTGAATATTCATTTATTCCACTTACTAGGTAATTTTCTTTTAATTTACCTACACATATTATTTTAATATTCACATTATTTCTCCAAACAAATTAAATTTGACAAGCAATCTCTTGAGGCAACTTGTATATCAATATCATTAAGATTTATATTATCATCTAATAAAAAATTTTCAACTGTTTTTAATGCCAATTCAGGGAAATTATTTTCTTTGCTTAAATGTCCTAACATAAAAGAATTTGTTTTATGTTTAGCCAAATCAGATATAATCTCAGCACATTGAATATTAGATAAATGACCTGAGTCACTATTAATTCTTCTTTTTAATTCATATGGATATTTACCCAAGCTTAACATATTTAAATCATAATTAGATTCAATAAATGTAAAGTTGCTGTTTGAAATTGAATTTTTAATAGTATCTGTCACGTGACCTAAATCAGTTGCAATTGATATTTTTGAATTGTTTTTAAATATATTATATCCATAGCAATTTGCACTATCATGTGGCGTTTCAAATGCTTTTATTTTTAAATCATTAATTTTAAAACTTGATGTAGTGTCAATAATATTAATAAGAGTATTATCAATACCCTCATACATCTTATTTATTTCGTTTAAAGTTTCTTGATTTACATATATCGGAATTGAATATTTTTTAGTAATAGTTTTTAAAGATTTACAATGATCACTATGTTCATGTGTTATTAAAATAGCATTAATGTCATCTAATGATAAACCTATTTTAAATAATTCTGTATTAATTTTTTTCATACTAATACCAACATCTATTAATAGCTTTGTATTGTTTGATTCTACAAATAAACAATTTCCAGCGCTACTACTACTTATACTGTAAAAATTAAACATGTTATATATTACACCTACTTTATTCGTATTTTACTCTATCTATTTTTGCACCTAAAGATCTAAATTTTTCTTCAATATTTTCATATCCTCTATCAATATGATCAATATTATATATTTCAGTAGTACCATTTGCTGCACAACCTGCTATTATAAGGGCGGCGCCTGCTCTTAAGTCAGATGCATAAACAGGTGAACCTTTTAAATAATCTACTCCATTAATTATTGCTGTTTTTTCTTGAATTAAAATATCTGCGCCCATTTTTTTTAATTCTTCTGCATATTGAAATCTTGAAGACCAGATACTTTCATTAATCATACTTGTACCTTTACATAAACATAAAGCAACAGCAGTTTGTGGTTGCATATCTGTTGGAAATCCTGGATATGGTAAAGTTTTAATTTTTACTGGAGATAATTTTTCAGCATATTCTACTCTAATTTCATCAATATTATCAGTTATTTTAACACCCATTTCTTCTAATTTTGCAGTAACAGAAGATAAATGGGCTGTAATACAATTTTTAATTAATATATTACCTTTTGTTGCAACAGCAGCCATCATAAATGTTCCAGCCTCAATTTGGTCAGGAACAATACTATATGATTTACCACCTTCTAGTTTTTCAACGCCTACTATTTTGATAGTATCTGTACCAGCACCTTTAATGCTAGCTCCCATTGTATTTAAAAAGTTTGCTAAATCAACTATGTGTGGTTCTCTTGCAGCATTTTCTATTGTTGTTGTACCTTTTGCAAGAACTGATGCAAGCATTGCATTCATTGTTGCACCAACACTTACGATATCCATATATATTGTAGTACCAATTAATTCATCTGCAAATACCCTAATATTTCCGCCTTCAATTTCTACACTTGCACCTAATGTTTCAAATCCTTTTATATGTTGATCAATTGGTCTTGTTCCTAAATCACATCCACCAGGAAAACTTACCTGTGCATTTTTAAATCTGCTAAGTAATGCACCTAGTAAATAATAGGATGCTCTAAATTTTCTAGTAATTTCAGAAGGTGCAATAGTAGTAGTTATATTTGAAGCATCAATTTCAACGCAGTGATCAGATATAAACTCAACTTTTGCACCTAATTGTTGTAGTATTTCACAATAAAGCCTAACATCGCTTATGTTAGGCAAATTTTCAATTTTGCATTTCCCATTTATTAATAAAGTGGCTGGAATTATAGCAACAGCAGCATTTTTAGCTCCACTTATGCTTACTTCTCCTACTAATTTAGTACCACCATGTATAACTAATTTTTCCATAAAAACCTCCATAATGTATTTTGTAAATTATATATATCATATTTTGATTAATTTGTCTATATTTTGGAGAGGTTTACTAAAAATATATATCAGAAATTGTTATTTTTAATGTTTTGTATAAATTCAACTATCTTAAATTTATACGATACGTTGTTACTAATAATTTCATAAGATTCAGTAGTTAAAGAGTCTTGTAATTGCTTTTTTGAAGCATTAGAAACAGATAAATCGGTTGAACATAAATTGGGATAAAGCACACACCACCAATTTTTACCAACAGCATCACCTAAACATATTTTTAAACAATTATATTTTCCTGGTGGTAAAGAAATATCATCATACTGTTTAGTTGGAAAATATGATTTATCAATATTTATACTATAATTTAAATTATATCCATTTTCATTTAAACAATTTTTTACTACATTGCTTAAATCATTAATATTTTCATTAAAGTAACTAATTGTTTCTTCAATATTATTAAATGCTAATTGTTGTTTAGACAAATATTCTAAAACATTATCCCTAACTTTTAATTTAATATTTTGATCATATTCATTATCACTATTAGCTATAATATGTAATCTAAAAATATTATTAGATAAATCTTTACTTGCTTTTTCTGCATAACACATTAAAGAAATAATAAAAGAAAATACAATACAAAATATTATTAAAATACTTTTTTTCATAACATCACCTAACAAAATTATTACCAAATATTACAAGTTTAATACGAAAATATTACCAAATTATTACAAAAGTGTTGACAATAAAAATGTATATGGTATAATTTACCATATCAAAATTACATACCTTAGGAGGATTTTATGGAAAAAATATGCAATTTATATATAAATGATTCACACCTATCTATTACTTTAATTGAGTATATAAAAAAAGAGATTAGTAAAGGTACTAAAATAATTGTAGTTTCACAAGATGATATTAAACAAAACATTAAAAGTTTAAGCAATAAATTTAAACAAAGTAATTTAGATGATAAAATAGATATATTAAAAGAAATAGAAGAAAGAAAAATTAAGTTTATGGATAATACATCAGTTATAATAAAAGGGGATAATGATTTTATATTAAAAACAGAAGAAAGTTTTAATGAATTATTTAAAACAAATAATATTAATGCTAATATTATAAGCTGTTATAACATATCTGAGTCGAATAATGTGTATGATATTACAACAAAATACAGTAAAATGTTAAATACATCTGGAATAGTTGATATTAAAAATGTAGAACAACTTATATAAATTTGAAACAAGAGAGTTAGTTATTTAGGATAACAATTCTTTTGTTTTTTATACTTATATAAATCGTAAAATTATATAAAATAATTGATATTTTCGAATATATATTATACAATAATATTAATTAAAGGTAGGGAAGATATGTTTGGAAATAGATTTGATGGAAAAAGAATTAAAAATATGGATCCGTTTATGAAAATAATACCGTACATAATGAAGACGAGAACAGATTCACAGAACTTTTTTGAAGATACAGTTGAGGTAAGTAACATATCAAATTATGTAAAAAAAGTTAAAAAAGAGAAAGGTATTAATTTATCGTACATGATTGTTATTTTATCTGCTTTAGGTAGAATATTACATGAACGACCACAAATAAACAGATTTATTATGAATAGAAGAATATACCAAAGAAAAGGTGTATATATTTCACTTGCTGTAAAAAAGCAATTAACAGATGATGGTGAAGAAACAACAATAAAATTTCCAATATATTCAACAGATACTATTTTTGATATAGAAGAAAGATTAAAAGAAAAAATAAATATAAACAAGGTTGAAGGGAATAGTAATTCAACAGATAAACTTGCAAAGTTTGTAATGTCTTTTCCTAATTTAGTTATAAAAATGATAGTTGGTTTCTTAATATTTCTAGATAACCATGATATGATGCCAAAGTCAGTTATAAAAGCATCACCATTTCATACAAGTGCATTTTTAACAAATGTTGGATCACTTGGAATTGATGCAATATATCACCATTTATATGAATTTGGAACAACTAGTATTTTTGTTGGTATGGGAAAGAAAAAAGAAAAGATGACTGCAGATGGTATGAAAAAATATATTAATTTAAAATGTGTAACAGATGAAAGAATATGTGATGGTAAATATTATGCATCATCATTTCAACTGATGATGAAATATATAAATAATCCTGAATTAATGGAAAAGCCATTTGAAGAAAAAAATAATTAGAAAAGTAACAATATATTAAATTAAAATAGGAGGTAAGTATTATGACAATTAATCCATATATTTTTAGAGGTTATGATATACGAGGTGTATATAATGATGACCTAACAGAAGAAGTAGCAACACTTGTAGGAAAGGGGTATGGAACTTTTATACAAAAGAATGGAGAAAATACAGTAGTAGTTGGAATGGATAATAGAGAGTCATCACCAATGTTAAAAGAAGCACTAATTAATGGTATTATTTCAACAGGTGCAAATGTATTAGATATAGGACTTGTTACTACTCCAATATATTATTTTTCTAGAGTATTATATAATATTAAACCTGGTATTATGGTTACAGCAAGTCATAATCCAGCAAAATATAATGGATTTAAATTGAGTTCTTATGATGATGAGAGAATGTTTGGAGAACAATTACAATGGTTTAGACAACAAATTGATAAAGGTACATTTTTAAAGGGAAATGGTAAAATAACACATGCCTCACCAATAGAAGAATATGTTAATATGATTATTAATAATTGTAAATTAGGTGATAGAAAATTAAAAGTAGTTATTGATTGTGGTAATGCGAGTGGCGGAATAGTTGCACAAAGGATATTTGAAGGAATTGGTTGTGAAGTAGTACCACTATATTGTGATTTAGATCCAACTTTTCCAAATCATCATCCAGACCCAGCAGTAATTGATAATATGAAGGATTTAATTTTAAAAGTTAGAGAAGTAAAAGCAGATATAGGAATTGCATTTGACGGTGATGCAGATAGGGTTGGTGTGGTAGATGATACAGGACATGTAATGCTTGGAGATGAATGTCAAATGGTTTTATTAAAAGAAATATTACCTAAATATCCAGGTGTTAAAGTACCTGTGGAAGTTAAATGTACAAAAGCATTATATGAGTTAATTGAAACATTAGGTGGAGTACCTTTTTATCATAGAACAGGAAATGCATGTTTATATAAAACAATAAGGGATATGAATTTACCTTTTGTTGGTGAAATGTCAGGACATATATTTATTGCTGATGAGTATTATGGATTTGATGATGGAATATATGCAGGATGTAGAATAGTCAGATATTTATCTAACACAGATAAAAAATGTTCTCAAATTTTAGATGATGTAAATAAGTATTATGCTACACCTGAGACTATGATACCAACAACAGATGAATATAAATTTGAGCAAGTAGATAAAATAAAAGAGTATTTTAAAAAAACAAAAAATGAAATAATAGATGTTGATGGAGTTAGAGTAATTTTTAAAGATGGTTGGGGATTAATTAGAGCATCTAATACATCACCGAACTTAACTATGAGATGTGAATCTAGAACGCCAGAAGGATTAGAGAAAATAAAAGCCGAATTCGAAATAGCATTAAAACAAATAAAATAATTTAAGTAAAGAATTTTCTATATAATAAATAGAAAGTTCTTTTTATATATCTGTTTTAAATTATAAAAAAATATTGACAAAAAAAGACAAATATAATAATATAAAGACATAAA
>CAZFOR010000059.1:0-6539 GCA_964520895.1 uncultured Eubacteriales bacterium
TTGCGTATGAAAAAGCTAGAGTTATACTATCTCTAGTACCCCCCCATGGCATTTTCAGCTTTAGAGATGTTATCATTTTTTTGGACAACTTTTATAGAGAGTTTAATTGCAAAATTTTCCATACTTATATACTCCTTTTTTGTTTTTATGCCTTTATATTATTATATTTGTCTTTTCTTATCAATATTTTTTTGAATTTTATGGTATTGACTATATAAATTTAAACAAAATATCAACAATAAATATTACCAAAATTAAGCCAGATACTATACTTAAAGTTTTTTTATCAAACTTACTTGTTAATTTTTCAAACAATGGTTGAAGTATGTATATAAATACCATTCCTCCTAATCCAAATCTTAAACTTGGAGAAAGAGCAATTCTTCCTTGAAATTGTATTTTATAGTGGCTATAATCCCATAAAAATGAACCTGTAAATATCTCCATTAAATAACTTGTAATTAATTCAATAGTAGTTGTAATTAGTATAATTCCTATAAAAACAAGTAATGGCGTTATATTAATCTTCCATACCATTATTTTTTTATTTTTTAATTTAGTAAGGCAAAATAGGAATATTAATGCACCAAATCCATATACTGGACAATATGGCCCAAATAAAAATCCTCTGTTTATAAATCCATTACCATATACTAATAATTCTAAAAGTACTTCATATAACCAACCAATCATTGAATATAGTGTGAAATATATTAAATATTTCTTACCTATATCTAACTTACTATTTTCCATATAAACACCCCTTTAATACGATTTACTCTTCTTCTTTTTTAGGTTTTTTACCTTTTGTTGTTTTTGTAGATACCTCTGCACTTTCAAGCTTTTCTAATTCTTTTACATATTTTTCAAGTGTTGTTACTATTGTTTTCTTTAATATACCAATATCCTTTTTAACATCAAGTAAATTTTCTCTTTCCTTTTCAACAATTTTCTCTAGATTAGTTTTTTCATTTTCAAATTGGTTTTTACTCTGTTCTATCATTTGGTTTGCTTGTTCTTGTGCTTTTATTAAAACACAACCAATTGCTTCTTTTTCAAGTCTTAGCTTTTCTTCATCAGCAATATACTTTTCAAGCTTTTTTTGTAGTTCTTCATTTTCCTTTGTTAAATTATTTATTTGTTCATCCTTTTCAGATATCTTAACTCTAAAATCAGCCTCAACATCTTTTATGTATTCTTCAACTTGTTTCTTATCTAAACCAAACAATCCTTTTGAAATATTAATCTTATCCATTACATACCTCCATTATTTCATATATTCTACCGCTTCAACTATACCATTATATATGGCCTGAGCGTATTTTTGTTGATATTCATCTGATGCTAATTTTTTAAGTGCTTCTGGGCAACTCATAAAATCAAGTTCGCATAAACAAGCTGGCATATTTGTATATTTAAGTACTGCAAGTGTTCCTCTTTCTTTAACCCCTCTATTGTTATTTCCTAATTCTTTAACAACATTATTTTGTATAAATTCAGCCAATTTTCTACTAGTAATTCCATATTCACTATCACTTTCTCTTACAGGATAATATGTCTCTGTACCTGATACACTAATTAATGCATTACCATTACTATCAGTTGCAGCATTAGAATGTATACTTACAAATAAATCCGCTTCTAAGTCATTTGCAAAATTTGCAATATCTTTTAATGCAATTTTTTTTTCAGCCTCTTGAGTTGAGTACACTTCAATATTAGGATTTTGTTTTAACAGTTTAATTAATTTATCTGCAACTTGTAAATTAATATCCATTTCCTTAACACCTTCATATACTGCACCTGGACCTTTTCCTCCATGACCTGGGTCAATAACTACTATAAATTTTCTATTTGGATCTCTTCTTAAAATATTTATATTTAGTTTTTTATCTTCTATGTTAATTTTAAAATGTCTTTGTTGATAATATTTAATAACAATTGTTGTTACTTTCTTAGAATCATCTTTAGTAATTGTTATATTTTCAATATTATTATCACCTATTTTTAAACTTCCTTGATTAAAATCACCATATTCATATGGAATATTTAATATGTATTTTTTATTAACTCTATCTAATGAATAGCTAATATTACTTTCTTCTATTGTTTTATTTAGTGTAAAATTCAAATTATATGATGTATCATTTTGATTTGAATAAACCATATTTTTAAAAGTTTTATCTGATATAGTTATAACACCTAAAGTTGATGTTTTATTAAATGAATACTCATATTGGTCTTTTAAATAAATCGTTACTCTTGTATTAGTTACCCCACTAGTAGTATATTTTTCGGTTACAATCTTATTTACATACTTATTAGATACTTCTATTTCCTTTATAAGGGTTTCTGTTTCAGGTCTCATATCATATAATATGACTTGTATTTTTTCAGGATCTGTAAGTCTTCTTATATCATATTTTCCAATATTCACACCTTTTATATTAATATTGCAACTATTACTATTATCTGTTATACCTATGTCTTTAACGTTTTTTTCTGTATATTTATACGTAATAGTTAATTCTTTCTTATCATTACTTAGTGAATATGTATAATCTGTTTTTTCCAACAAGTCAACTACTATTCTTGAATAATCTTCACCTGTTCCCATTCGTAATTTATCAATTACACCTTTGTTGATAGTTTGATCATTTGTATTACAGTCATATTTAGAATTTAAAATATCTATTACTGTTCTATCTGGACCAGTATAGTCTGATACTTTATATTCAATTTCATTTGTTGCATTTATTTTAATTGTTAAAACATTATTTGCAGCTGTATATGCAACTTTTGTAATTATGTTTGTTTTATCAACTTCATTTGGATTTTCATTATCCTTTTTATCAACTAATACAGTATATGTATCTTCATCCCAGTCAACCTCTAGTCCTAAATTTTCCATTACAAATCTAACTGGTACTAGTGTTCTTTCATTATATAAATCACCATCTTTATATGCAAGACATGGTGCTACATCCAATACAACTTCTTTTCCGTTTACTTTAGCTATTTTATTGTCAATATTCATTTCTATATTTAAATCATTTAATTCAATAGTTACTTTTTTAGTAGATTCTTCCCAACCAACTTTACCATTTACTTTTTCAACTAATGCTCTAATAGGTAACAATGTTCTATCATTATGTATAATTGGTGGTATGTCAAATTCCATATTTTCATTATTATATTTTAAACTAACATCTCTGTCTGTATATGTATAAAGAGTATTGTCTACTCTATATTTTGTAACTGCAAAACTTGATGTATATAAGATAGTATTTATTATTAAAATAGTTAACATTATTAATATCAATTTTATCTTATTCATTCTTTCATCTCCTCTTTCGTATAATACATGTTACTTATTCATTTTTTTACAATTTATCTTATTTTTTTTAATATATCATATATTTATTAAAATATAAAGGTCTTTTAATTATTTTTATATTTTTCAAACTATCTTTTTCATATGTACAAAAAAAATAAAATAATATATAATATGTATATAGTTTTTTATATAAAGGAGATAAAATTTATGGATAATAAATCAATATACATTACTACAAAAAAAGTTGGTATATTAGGTGCAATATTTAATGTTATATTACTTACATTAAAACTAATCTTCGGAATTATTAGTAATAGTCAAGCGTTAATTGCTGATGCTTTCAATAGTGCTGGAGACATCTTATCATCTGTTATGACATATATAGGGAATAAAATTGCAAGCGAACCATCTGATAATGATCATAATTATGGCCATGGTAAAGCAGAATATGTTTTTTCATTATTAATAGGTTTATCAATGATTATTCTTTCATTTAAGACATTAGCAAATTCTTCATTGTCAATAATACATAATGAAAAACTTACTTTTTCTTGGTGGCTGGTTTTAGTTTGTATTATTACCATAATAACTAAGTTTTTTCTTTATCTATATACATCAAAACAAGGAAAAAAACATAATAGTTTATTAATAACTGCTAATTCAAAAGATCATTTTAATGATATGTTTATTACATTATCAACATTAATTGGTATTATTGCTAGTTTAATAAACATTTATTGGCTAGATGGTGTAATTGGTATATTTATATCTGCTTGGATTTGCTATACAGGTATAAGAATATCAATTGAAGGATATAAAATACTAATGGATGAAGCTATTAATGAAAGAATGGAAGAAGAAATCATTGAAACGATAAAAACATATTCTAAAATAGATCACATTGATAAAATAACTTCTAAGCCTATTGGCAACAATTACATAATAATTGTAAAGCTATCTATTGATGGTAATATGACTATTAATGAAAGTCATGACATTGTATCTAAATTAAAATATGATATATTAAAAATTAATCATATTAGTGATGTTATTATACATGTAAACCCTGCATAAATCAGACAAAAAGGGACGGAGGCAAATTGTCCGAAAATATTTTCGGACAATTTGCCTCCGTCCCTTTTTGTCTGATGCATATATTTTACACTTTTGTAAATAATATTTTTGAGGTGATATTTGTGGTAAATCCATTACAATCAAAAGAATATTATTTAAATTATGTTGATGATAAAACACCAAATTCAAAATTATGGTCAAATATATTAAAAGCATTTATAGTTGGTGGTATTATTTGTATTATTGGTCAATTTATTTCAGACTTCTGGATTAGCAGAGGTTTTTCAAAAGAAATCTCATCTGCTATTACATCAGTTATATTAATATTTTTAGGTTCATTTTTAACAGCTATAAATGTATATAATAAAATTGGTAAAAGAGCAGGTGCAGGTTCTATTGTCCCTATTACAGGTTTTGCAAATTCTATTGTTTCACCAGCTATTGAATATAAAAGTGAAGGTTATGTTCTTGGTGTTGGTTCAAAAATGTTTTTAGTTGCAGGTCCTGTATTAGTATTTGGTATTACAAGTTCAATTGTTTATGGACTTATTTATTATTTAGTTATATCTAAAATTTAGGAAGGTGATATTTTATGTCTAAAAGACTTGGAAAACAAACTGTACAGCTTTCAAACCCTGTATTTATTAATTCAACATATTCTATTGTTGGACCAAAAGAATCAGAAGGTCCTCTTGCAAAATATTTTGATAATTCAATTCAAGATGCTTTTTATGGTGAACAGTCTTGGGAAAAAGCTGAAAGTAAATTAATTAAAAGTAGTATAACTGGTTGTGTTGCAAAATCCAATCTAGCTTTAAGCGATATAAACTATGTTTTAGCAGGTGATTTGTTAAATCAATGTACTGCATCTAGTTTTGCCATAAGAGAAACAAACATACCTTTTATAGGGTTATTTGGTGCATGTTCTACAATGGTAGAATCTATGTCAATTGGTAGTATGTTAATAGATGGTGATTTTGCAGATAATGTTTTATGTAGTACATCTAGTCATTTTTGCTCAGCTGAAAAACAATTTCGATTTCCATTAGAACTTGGTAACCAAAGACCACCTTCTGCACAATGGACAGTTACTGGTTCTGCAAGTACTATTTTATCTAAAAACGGGACTGGTCCTAAAATTACACATACTACAATTGGCAAAATAGTTGATATGGGGGTTACTGATGCTAATAATATGGGTGCTGCAATGGCACCAGCAGCTTGTCAAACTATCAAAACACATTTTGAAGATACTGGTAGAAAACCTGATTATTATGATTTAATTATAACTGGTGATTTAGGGCATATTGGAAAAAGTATTGTTATCGATGTTTTAAAAGCAGATAATTACTTAATTCAAAACAACTATAATGACTGTGGTGTGTTAATGTTTGATAAGGAAAAACAAGACACACATTCAGGTGGAAGCGGATGTGCTTGTTTAGGTACTGTTTTTGCAGGATATTTGTTTAATCAACTACAAACTAAACAAATAAAGAAACTTCTTTTAGTTGCAACAGGTGCTTTAATGAATGCAACTACTTGTCAACAAAGTGAATCAATACCTGGAATAGCACATGCAATATCAATAGAAATCTAGATTTTAATAAAAAAGCATGTTATAATATATAGCAAGTATTAAATATTTTCAGTCTTCGGTCATTTTTTTGACTGATAAATATAATCTAATAATATTTTAAAGGAGTGCTATTATTATGACAAACAAACTATGTGAGATTTTTTTATCAATTTCTATGTTAATTGGAATATTTCTATTTTTCTATTCCTTTATAACATCAGAAAATTTCAGAAGTGCATTTATACGGAAGTTAGATACTTTTATTTTTTCGGAATATTCTCGCATTGAAACATTTATAGCTGCTATGGTTATTCTTGCAGTATTTTTCAACATAATATCAGCTAATTTGCTTGAACTAATAGGTAGCGCCGGTATACTAATTTGTTCAATATTGTTTATACCATCAGTTATCTTTAAAAAGAATTGTTATAAAACTCTTTGGAGAACAATTGCTTTTTGTATTTCATTAATTCTATTAGCATTTGCAATAACTTATTATTCTCTAATCGAGTAGAGGATAATTCTTATTGAATTTCTCCCCTCTCACAC
>CAZFOR010000060.1:0-6360 GCA_964520895.1 uncultured Eubacteriales bacterium
AGAGGTTATATAAAGTAATATTAAAAAGTGGTGTTTGTTAAGTTAGCTAATTCTTAATGTAATAAGTAGTTTCAACATGTTATTACAATATATTTGCATGCAAATCCATGAAAAAAATCGAACTAAAAAATGTTTTGACAAATAGAGGATAGTGTGATATAATTCAAACAGATTATGAATAAGAGGTGGTCACATGTTTGAAAAAAAAGATGTAACACAAGTAAAAAAAGACATAGAAGCTTGTGTAGGACAAAAGATTATGCTTAAAAGTAATTTGGGGAGAAATAAAATAGTTGAAAAAGAAGCTAAATTATTAAATACCTATCCAAATCTTTTTATTGTCCAATTTCAAGAAAATGAAAGAAAGGCTACATACAGTTATACTGATGTATTAATTAAGTCTGTTGAAATATCAGTATCTGATGGAAAGAGTGATTATCATAATTTATTCTATAATGATAATACAAATGTTTTTTAATATAAAGAAAGATGGATTAAAGAAAATTCCTTTTTAAGGAATTTTTTTTATTGCCAAGAATATACATTAAATAAAGTGAAAGGGGGATTTTAAATGGAATTAGATTTTAATTATAGAAATTTAAAAATAAACAGAAAGGTATATGAACAAAATTATGAATTTATATTAAACCAAGATGTAATCGTTCCAGATATAAAACCAGATATATTAGAAGTTTTGCATAAAAATGCATCAATATCAATTGAAAGGAATGAACTAAATGAAAGTATGCTGAAAATTAACGGGATATCTAATGTTGAGTTTATATACATGGCAGATAATGAAAATAATGATGTAAGGGGATTAAGTACAGAAATAGAACTAAATCAATCAATAGAATTACCATGTAGATATGATAATATGATACCTAATGTTAAAGGTAGAATTAAAAGTTTGGATTGTAAAATTGTAAATGAAAGAAAGATATTATTAACTGTTTGTATAATATGTAATGTTTGTATAGAACTAAATGAAGAAATAAACTATATAGGTGGATGTAATTCAAATAATGATATTCAAATATTAAATAATGAAATGGATATATCTTCACTTATATGTAGCGAAATGCAAAATATTAGTGTGAATGAAGATATAATAATTGATAATGATAATGTTTGTGAACTGCTTGAAAGCAGTGTTAAGATAATTAATCAAGAACATAAATTAAGTTATAACAAGATTTTAGTAAAATCTGATGCTAGAATTAATCTAGTATTTTCAACAAATGAAAATGATATTTTTACTAAACAGGTACTACTACCACTAACAGGGTTTATTGATATGCAAGGTATAAATGATAATAGCATATTAGAAATAGATTATAGTATTTTAAATAAAAGTATTAAATTTTGCTGTGATGGTGATACAAAAAAGGTAGCTGTAAATATGGAGGTAAGTGTTTTTGTAAAGAATTTTGAAAATAGTAGAATTAGTATAATTGAAGATATGTATAGTTTAACAAGAGGTATTGATTTTGAAAAAAATATAATTGATGCAGATAGAATAATGTCATCAAAAGTTATAACACATTGTGTAAATGAAAACATACTTTTAGAAGATATAAATTGTAATGTTTATGATGTTGATATAAGTATAATAAGGTGTGAATCTAAACAAGTTAATGATAAATTGCATATTGAAGGTGATATGAAAATTGAGTTGATGTGTAAAAATTCAAATAAGATATTTATGAAAACATATGAAATGCCATTTAGTCATGTACATGAAGATAGTACAATTAAAAATGGAAAGAGTTATGATGTTGAAGTAGATGTTCAAAATGTTAATTACCAATTAAATAACAATTCAATTGATTTAAATGTATATATGTGTTTTAAGATAACTATTAAAACTGTATCAAATTTAAATATTATAACTAATATAAAAGAAACAGAGGTAAGTAATTGTGCAAATGATAGTATAACAATATATTATGTTAAAACAGGTGATAGCCTATGGAGCATTGCTAAAAAATTTGCAACAACTATTGAAGAAATTGCAAAATATAATGATATAAATATAGACGATATTTTATTACCTGATATACAATTATTTATACCTAAAAAAGTAATTAGAAAAGCTGTGTGATAATATGGAACGATTTCCATTAAAAAAAAAATATTTGATACAAGATATCTAAATGATAGTTATAAACACAAAAGAGGCTTCAGTTTTCATGGTAATTTTCGAAAAATAAATTTACCTAAAAAAATGTATATAATAATTAGTATAATAGTATTAATTATATTTACATTTTCATATATTGTTTATGCGGTTTCACCATTATATATGAGTTTGGTTGAAAGAAAGGCTGATTCAATTGCTATTTCTATTTCAAATAAAGCAATAAATGATGTTATTAAAGATATTGATTATTCTGATTTAATACAAATAGAAAAAGATAGCGAAGGTAAAATTAGTTTGATTAAAGCAAATACAAATATCATGAATACATTATCTAGACAGATATCTGATGAAATGGAAGAAGAATTAAATAATTTGCAAGATTCATATATTTTTATACCATTAGGAAGTGTATTTGGAAATAAGATATTTATGAATGTAGGTCCTAAGATTAAGGTAAAGTTATTACCATCTGGTGGATTTAAAACTAATTTTAAAAGTGAATTTTCATCAACAGGAATAAATCAAACATCACATAAAATTTATGTTGAAATAATATGTAATGGTACAATTATAACACCATTTTCAAATAAAACATCTAGTTTTACAAATGAAATTGTAATTTCAGAGGTTATAATTGTAGGAAATGTACCTACTACTTTCTACAATTTAGAAGGCATAGAAGGTATGCAAAAAGATGATACAATGAACGTTATGAACTAAATTATAAATTGCAAGCATATAGCATAGATTTACAATTATGTAAGTCTATGCTATAATTAAATCCATTAATTTTATTGTTGTAAAGTAAGCAGTTATTGTTTATTTGGAAAGGAGAATCAAAAATGCTAGTATTAGGTTCATTGTATTTAGGTTTTTACATGTTGTTGGCTGTTTTGGCAGTTGTAGGTGTGATTTTAATTGCAATATGGGTTGGGATATTTTCATTGTTGGTTCAAATCATTAATTCGGAAAGTAATACAGCATTATTTGTTCAATTTATTATACCGACGATAATAGTCGGATCTATTGTAGTAGGTATAATAATGGGATTTCGGTAGAAATAAGATAGTTAGAGTTTATAGAAATATGAATTCTAACTATCTTTTACTTACTAAATGAGATTATATAAATATTTGACAAAGAATACTCTAAATGATATAATTTGAAAAATAAAAAATCATTTTTGATTTAGTAAATAGATTTTATTTCTATTACAAACTGTTATGTATCAAATATTTATTATTGATTTAGGGAGTTAGTTTAATAGTTAAGTTGCTTTAGTTTAACTTAACAGGAAAAAACAATGCGTGAAAATTGCTCTTTAGTAATGACGAATGAAAGAGAGAACTGTTAATATTGAATTCCTATTCAGACAGAGATTTAACGCATATATAGGTTCGATGCCTATACTCCTTACTATGTTTTCTTTCTCACAGCAAAAACAGTTTTGTTCAAATTTCCTCCTTTAAATAAATTATATAAATTGCTAATTTGAGAAAGAAACAAAAAGAGGATATACGATGTATATCCTCTTTGTCTTTTTGTATTATGTAATTAAATAAGTTCTAATTTATGAAAAACTTTTTTACCTTTTTTAATTACTATATAATTCTCTACAAAGTCATTTTCATTTATTATATAATTTATATCAGTAATTTTATTGTCATTAATACTTATACCACCTTGATCAATTAATATTCTTGCTTGTCCTTTAGAAGGAGCAAGATTTGTTAAAATCAAAGCATCTAATATATTTCCAGTAAAATCAGTTTTTTTAATTTGTGTTGTAGGGATATTATCAGTATTTAATTTACCACTAAACAATTCTTCAGATGTTTGTTTTGCTTTTAAAGCTTCTTCTTCACCATGGATTATTTTAGTTATTTCAAATGCTGCAACTTTTTTGGCTTCATTTATTTGTGCATCTTTAAGATTTGATAATCTATCTATCTCGTCCATAGGTAAATATGTTAATAATGATAATACATTTTTTGCATCTGCATCATCTATATTTACCCAATATTGATAAAATTCATATGGTGAAGTTTTCTCAGGATTAAGCCATAATGCACCAGCTACGGTTTTACCCATTTTTACACCAGTAGATGTTGTAAGTAATTTAAATGTTAATCCAAATGCAGGTGTTTGTTTTACTTTTCTAATAAGGTCAACACCACCTAAAATATTTGACCATTGGTCATTTCCTCCAAGTTCTAATCTGCAACCATAATTATTAAATAATTCCAAAAAATCATAAGATTGCATTAACATATAGTTAAATTCTAAAAATGTTAAACCTCTTTCCATTCTTTGTTTAAAACATTCAGCTGTAAGCATTCTGTTTACTGAAAAATGCACACCTATATCACGAATAAACTCCATATAATTTAAGTTTAATAACCAATCTGCATTATTAACAATAATGGCTTTGTTTTCTCCTTCAAAATCAAGAAATTTAGACATTTGTGTTTTAAAACATTCAACATTATGATTAATATCTTCTTTTGTTAGCATTTTTCTCATATCAGTTTTTCCAGAAGGATCACCAATCATTGCAGTTGCACCACCAATTAACAAAATAGGTGTATGACCTGCTTTTTGCATATGTGATGCTACCATCAATGATATAAAATGACCTATATGTAAACTATCAGCTGTAGGATCAAAGCCAATATAAAAAGTAGTTTTTTCCTTACCTAACCAATCTTTTAATTCATCTTCAAATGTTACTTGTTCAATATAACCTCTTTCAGTTAACGTATCCCAAACGTTATTCATAACTTTCAACCCCTTTTATGTCTATTTTTTTTGCAATTTTAGAATAATCTGGCATTTCCAAAAAACGAGATAAATTTGAAGGAGCTATACCAGTAGCAAACAATATATTTTCATAAGTTAAATTTACACTTGATTGACAATAATCATTAAGTTTAGCCATATCATTATTATCATAAGGAACACAGTTATAACATACTGTATTTTCTCCCATGTAAAAACAACCACAACGAGAACATCTTTTCATTTTTTTACCTCCGATTAATATTTTTTAACAAGTAACATTATATCATATAATTTGAGTATTTGTAATAAAATGTATGTAAAAAATGGGTTATATAAAAAATGTAATATTTCTGTAATATTTTTATAGTTAATAAATTTCACTAACTTTTATAAAAATTTTCTTTTTAACTTGAAATTTATGCAAATATGTGCTAATATATTAGAGCATAGTGAAAACTATGCTCCTTACTTTATACAAAAGTATAAGGTCATAAGTCCAAGAGGAGGTGAAAGAGTATGCTAAATAAATATGAATCAATTTTTATCATTGCACCAGCAGTTGAAGACAAAAAAGCTGTTATTGATAAATTTACTGCAATGATAAACGAATCTGGAAAAGTTGAAAGCGTTGATGAATGGGGAAATAGAAAACTAGCGTACGAGATTAATAAAAACAAAGAAGGTTATTATGTTTTAGTTAATTTCGAAGCAAACCCAGAATTAATTGTTGAACTTGAAAGAGTGTATAAAATTACTGATGAAATAATAAAGTTTATTACAATTAGTAAAGAAAAATAAAGGAGGGTGTTAATATGGTAAACACAGTTGTCCTAATAGGAAGATTAACAAAAGATCCTGAAGTTAGATATACAGCAACTAATAATACTATGGTTAGTAGTTTTACATTAGCTGTTAATAGAAAATTTGTAAAACAAGGTGAACAAAGACAAGCAGATTTTATTCCTATCGTAGTATGGGGAAAATCAGCAGAATTTAGTAGTAAATATTTTAAAAAAGGTATGCAAGTAAGTGTTGTAGGCAGAATTCAAACAAGAAGTTGGGATGATCAAAATGGTCAAAAAAGATATACAACAGAAGTTATAGCAGATGAATTAGGATTTGCAGAAGGCAAAAGAGAAGATGGCGGAAATGTATCTGAGACTTTTGGTAGTATAGCAGATGTTGAACCAACAAATGAATTTTCAACAATTACAGATGATGACTTACCTTTCTAAAAAAATTATAGAAGGAGGTTAGAAAAATGGCTGAAAAAAAAGGAAATAAAAGATTTAATAAAAATAAAAATGAAGATAATGATTATAGAGTAAGAAGAGTTAAAAAGAAAATTTGTCAATTTTGTGCAAACAAAGAATTAGAAATTGATTATAAAGAATATGATAAAGTAAAAAGATTTGTTAGTGAAAAAGGTAAAATAT
>CAZFOR010000061.1:0-6113 GCA_964520895.1 uncultured Eubacteriales bacterium
GCTTTTCTTTTTAAACTTACTATTACTCTTCTTATAGTTAATAGTCTCTTTTTTAGTATTTTTCTTTTCTTTAATTAAATCCTGTTTCAATGGTTTAATTATACAATTCTCTTTAAACCCAATTAAATCTTTTCTGTCAGCCTTTTCCAATGCCCCTTTAACCAAATAATAATTATCTTTTTTTCTATACTGTAGTAATGCTCTTTGCAATCTTTTTTCTTCTTTATCTTTTGGAACATATACTTTCTTCATTGTTCTAGGATCTAATCCAGTATAAAACATACAAGTAGATAATGTTCCAGGTGTTGGATAAAAATCTTGTACTTGCTCTGGCATATAATGTATCTTTTTTAAATACTCAGTTAATTTAACTGATGCCTTTAATGTACAACCTGGGTGGCTTGAAATAAGATATGGAACCAAATATTGATTTTTACCTAATTTCTCATTTATTTTATGATATTTTTCTGCAAATTCTAAATATACTTTTGAACTAGGTTTTCCCATTTTATCTAGAACTTCATCTACCATATGTTCTGGTGCAACTTTAAGTTGACCACTTATGTGATGTTTGCAAAGCTCATAGAAAAATTCATCATTTTTATCTAGCATTAGATAATCATATCTTATACCTGAACGTATAAATACCTTTTTTATACCTTCAATCTTCCTAATCTTTCTAAGTAATTTCAAATATCCACTATGATCTGTATCAATATTTGGACATGGCTTAGGATATAGACATTCTTTTCCTTTACACATACCATATTCCAGTTGTTTTTTACAAGAAGGATGTCTAAAATTAGCAGTTGGTCCCCCCACATCATGTATATATCCTTTAAAATCTGGTAATTTAGTTAATTTCTCTACTTCTTCTATTATAGACTCATCACTTCTTGGTTGAATAACCCTTCCTTGATGATATGCAATTGCACAAAAATTACAAGCTCCAAAGCATCCTCTTTGCGCTGTTATACTAAACTTAACCTCTTTTATAGCAGGAATACCACCATATTTTTCATAACATGGATGATATGTTCTTTCATAATCATATGCATATACCTTATCCATCTCACTTGTCTTTAAAGGTAACTGCGGTTCATTTTGTATAACATATTTGCTATTATCTTTTTGAACTAATATACTTCCATTTTTAAAATCTTGTTCTTCATATTGTATTTTAAATGATTTAGCATATTTTTCTTTATCCTTTTTTACTTCTTGAGTTGAATACAATAATTTTATTTTCTCATTACTTTCATTCTTATCAATACATTCTTTAATGTCTTTTGGTAATTCTTCATAACTTGAAACATACGCTGTTCCTCTAACATTTTTTATTTTATTTATAGGAACACCTTTATCTAAAAGTTTACAAATGTCCCAATATGGCTTTTCACCCATTCCATATATTAATAAATCTGCATTTGAATCAATTAATATAGAATTTCTAACTTTATCATCCCAATAATCATAATGTGCAAACCTTCTAAGTGATGCTTCTATTCCACCTATTATTATTGGAACATCACCAAAGAATTCTCTAATTTTTTGACAATATACAATTACAGCTCTATCTGGTCTATATCCAGTTTTACCACCTGGTGCATATTCATCTTTATCTCTTCTTTTTTTAGCAACAGTATAATTATTTACCATAGAATCAATTACACCTGAAGACACTATAACTGCTATTTTAGGTTTACCCATAACTAAATAATCTTTTTTATCTTTTGGAAGTGCAACAATTCCAACTTTATATCCTTCAGCTTCCAAAAGTCTTGTTACAAGAGCGTGACCAAAACTTGGATGATCAACATATGCATCTCCACTAATATATAAAAAATCTAATTCATCCCAATTTCTATCTTCCATGTCTTTTTTGTTAATTGGTAAAAAAGCCATTATCTCACTTCCTTTATTATTTAGTCGTATAACTTTCCATTTCTTCCATCAATAAATCAAAATCACTTTGTAATTGTTTCATTTCACGTTTGCGAGTTCCTTCTTTTTGAACTAATAAGAATTTCTTATTAGTTGAATTATTATCTAATTCCTTATCTTTATAAATATTGGTTATATGAATCGAGATATTTTCTTGAGTAGTTTGATATATATCAGCAATTTGTTTTTGAGTAAGCCAAATATCCTCATCAATAAATTTTACATTTACTTTTGTAACACCATTTTTATCTTCATATATTATAACTTCATTGTTATTTTCATTCATAAATTACACCTTCTTTCTTGTTGTATTTTGACATTTTACCATTATTAACTGATATAGGACATATTAAATGACACAAGTTAATCATTTAATATGTCCTACTAATACCCTAACTATATTCTAAACTCATCTGGTTTTGTATTACTAATACCAAAATCATATAATATTGCATCCGCAATTCTCTTTGAAGCATTTCCATCACCATATGGATTTTTAGCTGTACTCATTCTTAAATATTCTTGCTTATCATCTAATAGTTCTTGTGCTAACTTAATGATTACATCTTTATCAGTTCCAGCTAATTTTAAAGTACCTGTTTCTATAGCTTCTGGTCTTTCTGTTTCTGTCCTTAACACTAATACTGGTTTTCCAACAGAAGGTGCTTCTTCTTGAACCCCACCAGAATCAGACATAACCATATATGATCTATCCATAACATTTTGGAAAGTCATTGCATCTAATGGATCAATTAAATAAACATTATCCATTCCACCTAAAATACCTCTTGCTGTATTTTGTACAAGTGGATTTAAATGTACTGGATATACAACTCCAACATCAGGGTTATTTTCTACTATATGTTTTATAGCTTCACAAATATTTTCTAATGGTTTACCTAGGTTTTCTCTTCTATGTGCTGTAACTAAAATCATTCTTTTGTTCTCAAAATCAATTTTAGCTAACTCTTCATTTTCAAATTTATATTCTTTATTTACAGTATATCCCATTGCATCAACTGCTGTATTTCCAGTAATATATATTTTATTTTCATCAATTGCTTCTTTTAATAAATTGTTTTTATTATTTATAGTTGGAGCAAAATATATATCAGATAATGCTGTTGTTAATTTCCTATTCATTTCCTCTGGGAATGGTGAATATTTATCATAAGTTCTAAGTCCTGCTTCAACATGTCCAACTTTTACTTGATTATAGAAGGCTGCTAAACTTGCAACAAATGTTGTACTAGTATCACCATGTACCAACACTATATCAGGTTTCTCATTACCTATAACTTCATATAACCCTTCTAATGCTTTTGTTGTTATACTTGCTAATGTTTGTTTTTGTGTCATAATATTTAAATCAAAATCAGGCTTAATATCAAAAATCTCTAATACTTGATCTAACATTTGTCTGTGTTGTGCTGTAACACACACCTTTACATCAAACTCACTTCTGCTTTTTAATTCTTTTACTAATGGTGCCATTTTTATAGCCTCTGGTCTAGTACCAAAAACCAACATAACTTTAATACTCATAATATCCTCCTTATTTTTTTTCTTCTTCTTCAACATTTTCTAATAATCTTAAATCTTTATCTCCCATGTATCTTATTCCTGCATACATAAATAGTAAGATAGCAATAATTAATACAACTACTTTCCATAAACTACTTTCTAATAGTACTATTGCAAGCATTCCCAAAAGAACACAAATTGAATATAGTACAAATACTGCTTGTCTTGTAGATAATCCTGCTTGTATTAATTTATGATGTAAATGCCCCTTATCTGGTTTCATAGGTGACTGTTTTTTTAATAATCTTCTAATTATTGCAAAACCTGTATCAAAAATAGGGATACCTAATATTATAATAGGTGTTATAATTGATAAAATTGTATATGTTTTAGCAATACCTAATATTGATAAAACTCCCAAAGAAAAGCCAAGGAAATTTGAACCTGTATCACCCATAAATATTTTTGCTGGATTAAAATTAAATGGTAAAAATCCTAATGTTGAGCCAACTAAAATAGCAGCTATAAATATTGCACCAATACTTTGTCCTGTTATTATAAAGACAAAAAGTAGTGATAAACTAGATATACAAGTAATACCTGCAGCTAGTCCATCTAAACCATCAACAAAATTTATAGCATTAGTTATTCCAACAACCCAAATTACAGTAAGTGGTATTGATAAATAACTTAAATTAATATATGCATCTTCTACAAATGGATTTGATATATGGCCTATTCTAAGTCCAAAAAATACTACTACTAATGCTGCAATAATTTGAATAATCAGTTTTACTATTGCCCTTAATGGTTTTATATCATCAAATATACCCATAATTATTATAATAGCTCCACCTATCATATATCCGATTATTACATTATTAAACATCTCAACTTTATATTCTACTTTACTAACTATTATTCCATATAATATAGAAAAAATTACGCCTATAAAAATAGCTAGTCCACCCATTCTAGGAATAGGTTTTTTATGCATTCTCCTATCATCTTTTGGTACATCTATTGCTCCTAACTTTATTGCTAACTTTCTAACAAAAGGTGTTGCAACAAATGCACATACAAATGCTATTGCAAACCCTATAATACAATCCATCCACATATAAATTATCCTTTCTGACTATCCTCTATGTCTTTTATTTTATTTACTCTTCTTAAATGTCTTTCACCTAAAAATTCTGTATTTACAAATATATCAATTATTATTTTTGCCTTTTCAAAATCAATAATTCTTGCTCCTAATGCAAGTACATTTATATCATTATCTTGTCTTGCCATTTTTGCTAAATATATATCATTACATGTTCCACATCTAATGCCTCTAACTTTATTTGCAGCTATCCCAATTCCAATTCCTGAACCACAAATAATAATCCCCCTATCATACTCTTTTGATGCAACTTTATTTGCAACTTGTTTTGCAATATCTGGATAATCATCCTGACTATCATATTTATTTCCATTATCTATACATTCATTTCCATTATTATTTAAATATTCTTTTAATTGTTCTTTTAATTCATATCCTGCATGGTCACTACCAATTATTATTCTCATAATACCTCCTTCAGACAAATGGGGACGGAGGCATTTTGTCCGAACCATTTTATCTAATAATATCAATTAACTTATACAAGCAACTTTCAATTTGACCTATACACTCCTGATATACTGATACACCAAACCCGTATGGATCTTCAATATTAACATCTTTATTTTGGTTATTATCATAAACAACATATTCTTTTAATGTATATGTTTTATCCATTAACTCTGGATATCTATGATTAATTTGTAATTTATGTGCATTTGTCATACATAATATTAAATCCATATTCATAATATTTGAATTTGCTGTATTTACTGCACTATGTCCAGTAATATCAATATTCTTTTCTTTCATAACTTCTATAGCTTCCTGCGTAGGATGTTGATTATTATATGCAAAAACACCTGATGAACATATATCCATATCATTTTGCAAACCTTTATCTTGTAATATTTTATTCATTAAATATTCTGCCATTGCACTTCTACAAATATTTCCTGTACATACAAACATTATTTTTTTCATATAATCACCTAACTTCCATGTATAAATATATCACTAAAATGAAATATAGTCAATAAATCATGCTTTTATTATAACAAAATTAAAATAATTACATTACAAGTATGTATGTTTTAAAATTTAATATTTGTTGTTTTCTATTTTATAAAAAAACACAGACCTTGAAATATCAAAATCTGTGATTAAATTATCTAATTAACTATTACAGTAAATTGTTAATTTTTACCTTTTAAAAATATTATCTCATAAGTACGGCAAAAACCGTTTAAAATTAACTCTTACTATGTTTTTGAACCTACATTAGTTTTCAGCTATTACATATGGTTCTGTGCTCGTTCCTGACCCATTTACTCGGACATTCGATTTTAGAACAACTACAGGACGCACACTAAAAGCGAAGCTACTCTCGCCGCCAAAGGAGTCGAAGAAATAGTCAGCGTTCACGTAGCCACCGTACACACTCTCGCACACCGAAGCTGACATAGTAAGAAGTGACAACGACGCAGCGAGACGCAACCCAGTAACTTATATTATCACTATTTGCTTTATTTCTAAA
>CAZFOR010000062.1:0-5255 GCA_964520895.1 uncultured Eubacteriales bacterium
ACATATTGATAACAATAAGTGAACATGGTCTGCCATCATATGTCCTTCTAATATTTCTACTCCTTTGTACTTACATAAATCTTTTATATAACTTTGTATGTCTTTTCTTAATTTATTATATATTACTTTCTTCCTATATTTTGGTATAAACACTATATGGTACTTGCAAACCCATTTTGTGTGTGATAAACTATTTGCCATAAGACCTCTCTCCTTTCGATTTAATATTGGCTTGAACTCTAATATTATAATCCTTTGAGATGTCTTTTGTCTATAAGCTTTTAATCCCGCTCGCATAGCAAGTGGTTTTTGTTTCACTGCGTTCCACATTGCTAAAGCATAATAAAAAAGAGTGAATGTTATTCACCTTTTAAATATTTTTTCTACTATTTTATTTTTTAATTTGAAGATATCTTTTTAAATATCTCCAACAACCTTTTTTGTCTGTAATACCATCATAATTATTATCAATCATTTTTACCATATCATCTATCTCAAACCATCTTATATCTTGAACTTCTTCTGTTTCTCTTATTAATGCTTGATAACCAATTCTCCTGTTAGTACATGTCCTCCTGCTGTTACATCCCATAAATCAGGCCATAATTTTTTTGTACTACTTCGTTTCTGTAATAATATTTGATTATTTGAATTCATAATAAATGCTACTACTCCTTTATGCCATAAACCTTTTTTATGACATTCTTCTCTACTAGCAACCTCATTTATATATTCTCCATTTTCATCTAACACATCAAAAAACTCACTCATTTTATTCCTCCCAAATTATTACTTATTACTATTAATAATTTCATCTCTTATTTTCATCCAAAGTTTACCTAAATTATTTTCACCGTTTCTGTCTTGTCCCCAACCCCAAAAATTATCTTTTGGTGAATCTTCGACTATCATATATTCTCTAGTTTCAAGTAATTTCTTCTTAACATATGGATTTTGATTTACTTTTAACCTTAATAATTCTTCCATAACATCAAGTTTTATTTCATTCCAATTTGGTTGTAATTTATCTTTATTTTTCATAGCAATTTTTTGCGCTTCATGTGCAGAAAAGCTATTTTTTATTTGCTGCGCAATTTCAGGTGCTGACATTTCAAATCCAGCTGACTGATAAGCTTCTTCAAGTGATGCATAAATATATCCTTTGTACTTAACTTTAAATGAACTAAAATTATCTAAACAATAAAATTCTCTTGGATAAAAACCTATTACATTTTCAAACTCTTCACTAAGCCAAGTATCTCGATATTGTTCCAATTTTATCATATGCATTACCTCCTAAAATCTCATAATATATTCAACTTATTTTAAATCTGGTGCACTTAGCTGGATTCGAACCAGCGGCCTCTCCCTTAGGAGGGGAGCGCTCTATCCTACTGAGCTATAAATGCATAAATATAAGTTGATATATATTAATATATAACTTATTATAGTGTATTTCTTATATTCTTCAACTCATCTAATGTAAAAGAATATTCTTTATTGCAAAACTGACAATTAATTTCTATATCCTTGTTATCTTGTATCATTTCATCAATTTCTTTTTTACCTAAGCTAATTATTCCTTTTTCAAATCTTTGTTTACTACAATCACATATATATTCTGAATTTATTTCTCCTAACATCATTAATATATCTTCATCTTTTGTAATATTTTTTGCAATATCTATTAATGATTTTTTTTCATAAATCATTTTAGTAATATCTACTCTATCTTGTAATGCTTGTTCTACTTTTTCTATAACTTCATTAGTTGCATCTGGCATAAGCTGTAATAAATATCCTCCTGCTGATACTATTTCATTGTTATCAAATAAAACCCCTAGTGATAAAACAGTAGGTATTTGCTCAGATGTAGCAAAATAATTTGTGAAATCAGTTGCAATATCTCCTGAAATGATTTCTCCAATTCCAACATATGGTTCTTTTAGTCCTAAATCTTTGATAATATATATATTTCCTTGAGTTCCAACAATACCTTTTATATCTAATTTATTATCACTTGTTGGTAATACTTCAGCATCTCTATTTTGAACATATCCTTTTACTTTTCCACCTTGCTTAGCTACACAAGTCATAGTTCCAATTGGGCCATTACCTTTTATCTGAACTGTTATATTATCACTTTCTTGTTTCAAATCAACTCCCATAATCGCACTAAATGTTAGTACTCGACCAAAAGCTGCTATCCCTGTTTTAGATAGTTTATGTATTTCGTTTGCTTTCTTTATAACATCTGTTGTATCAATACAAGTCAATTTTACCATTCCATCATATGCTAAAAACTTCATAACATTTGCCATATTTTCCTCCATATATATTAATAAGCCCAGTAAAGAATAGTACTGGGCTTCTGTTTTTTTGTTTTATCTTAATACACTAACATTTGATGCTTGTAATCCTTTTTCACCTTCAATTACATCAAATGTAACATTAGCACCTTCTTCAAGTGTTTTATATCCATCTACATTAATTGCAGAATAATGTACAAAAACATCTTTTCCTTCACTTCTTTCAATAAAACCAATTCCCTTTTCTGGGCTAAACCACTTAACTGTTCCTTTTTCCATAACAATTTCCTCCTTTTGTATTGTTTTTTTGACATAAGTCATATCTTTTGTTTATTTAATAAACTATATATTATATATCACATATATTGAAATATTTCAATATGATTTAACAAAATCGATTTGAGATTTTGTACATTTCATAAAAAAAATTAGCCATCTTTAAATAATGACTAATTCACATATTATACTTTACTTATATAGCAATTAAACAAATTTGGTAGCGGCAGTAAGAATCGAACTTACGACACTACGGGTATGAACCGTATGCTCTAGCCAACTGAGCTATGCCGCCACTTGTTAAATGCCTATTTATAATAACAAATTTATAAACATTTGTCAATATTTTTTACAAATTATTGAATAAAACCATTTAAAAAGTTTGTATACTCATTACTTGAATTTATAAAATCTGTTAATCCTTCCTCTTGTTTTTTACTTATTTCTTTACTAACTCTTTGATTTGCAAAATTAGTATTTACATTTATTTCAGCAAAATCTGTTTTAAGTTTTATCTCCATTTTATCTGTTTGCGTTGTAGTACCCTCTGTTTTAATACTACCTTCAAATTTATATTCTAATATAGTACCATTAAATATTACTGCATTTTGACCAGTTATACCAAGATTAATATTATATGTTTTTGCATTATCCTTTTTATCTCTAATATTTATTGTATATACCTCTTCTGCGTCTTCCACAATTGTCATGTATAAATATGATTGTCCTTCATATTCTAATCCTATTTCAGTTTTTTTATCGTCAATTTTTGCATCTAATTTCCATACTATTGTATTTTCTTGTTGTGAAGATATCTCAATACTTTCTATTTTTTCTCTTAATAATCCAGACATTACAAATGAAATCTTAATACTTGATAAATCATTAGTTTGTTTTTCTTTTAATTGCTTTACTAAAGTTTCCATTTGCTCTTTAACATAAGTATTATCAACTTCACCATTATTATTTTGATTTACCATTTTATTTATTTCAACGCAATCATTTATAAAAGTTTCATCATTTTTTAGTACTTCCATAGTATTGATTACTATTTCATTAAACCTTTTTTCTGTTAAAATAATACCAACCTGTACTTTATCTTTTTTGTCTTCATTAATACTTATCTTATAAAAATCTTCTTCTCCTAAGTGTTTTTTTATTTCAGCATATATCTTTTTGTATACTGAATTCGAACGTTTTATTAAATCTATATTTGTACTAGTTGTTGCTTCATCATTTAGTCTAACAAATTTATCATAATTAGGAAGATCTAAATAATATATTCCTTCTTTTTCATATACATTCATAATAGAACTTTCATCTTGTCCTTTTAGTTCATAAATATTATATTCGTTATCCTTATTTATGTTAGTATTTAATTTTAATGTTTGGGATTGTTGTAACTGACCAAGTTTTAAATCAATTGTGGATTGTGTTGTATATGCCTCGTCTGCATTATTTTTACTTACTATTTCCTTACTTATATAATTATCTACTTTAATATTAATATTATCTATTACTCTAAATATCATATATTTCGGATTATTATATAAAAATATTCCTCCTCCCACAAGTCCTGCAATTATTATAAATACTATTATAATTACAATATACTTTGTTATAGGTCTATCTATACCTTGTTCCATACAAAAACCCCCTTTATTATATTAATAGAATATTATAAAAAGATATTCTTGTCAACCATTTTGTGAAATAATTAAAATCAAATTATAAAAAAGTACTGGTACATAAAATACCAGTATTAAAACATATTATATTAATCCCACTTCTCTGTTTTTATTAATCTCATCCAATTTTCCATGGATTAACAGCCGTTCCAGAACCTCCTGTTATAAACACAGTATCACTTAATAACACTACAGGTCGTACACCATAAGAAGCAGGCATTGTCTGTTGCCAATGAGTACCATGAAAGATTTTTTTATCAATATTCTCGCTATTTACAAATCTAATTTCATAACAATCGTTTATGGAACTAAAAATAGGAGAAACTGATAAGCATTGAGATGCAAGCCAATAATTTATACTATTACTATTTCCGAATATCATACTTGTTGTTAACTCTGTCATGTTATTTTGTACGTCAGACAGCGCATACGCATAACCTGTCTGAACAATTCCTTCAAGTTCATATCCATAATAATTCCCATCTTCACTCCTATCTTCTGGAGCAGGTATAGTTGGTACCTATCCTGTTATCTCATTTACGTCTTCTATTATTATGCTTCTTGCCTCTTTCGCTAAATCATTATTCTTATATATTGAGCATATATTATTTAATTCTTGTACTGCATTATCATAACCTTCTCTGTTAACTAAAGTTAACGCTGGTAATGGTTCATCTCTTACTATTGTTACCTTTGTTCCATTTATTGATAATATTCTCCAGCTTTCCTCTGTTGATGTTGATGTATATGTTTGGTCTTCACTATGTCCTGTTTTATCAGCTTTTGCTGTATAACTTCCTGTTCCTGGTGTATATTTGATATAATCTCCTTGTTTTAAGCTTTCCACCTTAGATCCTATTAGATTTTCTAAATCCTGCATATTTAATTCTGCTGCAATATTAAATGCTTCTTTATTTGTTACATCTGTATATTTTAAATTTCCTTCTATTATTGCCCATTGTTTAGATTCTTCTTTTTTTAT
>CAZFOR010000063.1:0-5234 GCA_964520895.1 uncultured Eubacteriales bacterium
TATTGAGATGTAAGCCTTTTTCAAAACTTACACCCCAACATTTGACATTCAACCAATTTTCCTACTTATTGTTTTCTATTATAACTATATTTTAGCAAAATATGTACCAGAATTTCTCTTTGCCATATCAATTGCCTGTACTTCTTCTGTTGATAATGTATATTTAGATTCTCCTTTTTCTACTGGTTTTGCATATGTAGAAGAACCATCTCTTGAATATATGCCGTTTATTACAACACCTGTATCTTCAAAATCTAATAAAGCTATTGCAAAACACAAATCACTACCTGTATCTTCAAAAGCATTATATCTGACCATTCCTACTTTTTGAATACATTTAATAAGTTTTTGATCTAATCTATCACAATATTCTAAAACTTCTTTATTCTTAACATCAACCTTTTCAACTTTTTCTATATATTGTCTTATCATAGTTTCTAAATTTGTACCATTTCCTAGTTTTTTCATTAATCCATTGTATTTTTTAATTATTGATTTTGTTTTACAGCTATTAATAATAGCACCTATTATTAAAATAAGCATAACACCTAAAATAATTGCATTAAAATATTCTAAATTTGATATTTCTATAACCTTTTGATATAAATTGTTTAATATGTCCATACTCTACCCCCTATCAATAATTTCTATTATTCTATCTAATTCATCATTAGAATAATATTCTAAAATAATTTGACCTTTATCTTTGCCATGTTTAATATGTACCTTTGTTTGGAAAAAGTTTTTGAATCTTTCTTCAATATCTTGTATCCATATATCGTTTTTTACCTTTTTCTTTATTGTTCCTGACTTTGGTTCATTAAGACTTCTTATAAAATCTTCTACTTGTCTTACACTTAAATCTTTTTCAACAATTTTATCAGCTAATTTTTCTTGTAATTCTTCATTATCTAATGATAAAAGTAGTTTACTATGTCCTTCTGTAAGTTTACCATCCCAAATATATTGTTTTATTTTATCACTTAACTTTAATATTCTAATTGTATTTGATATAGCACTTCTGCTTTTACCAATTCTCTTAGATAGTTCTTCTTGACTTAAATTATTTTTTTCCATAATATCTTTTAACGCTTGTGCTTGTTCTAAAATATTTAAGTTTTCTCTTTGTATGTTTTCTATTAAAGAAACTTCTCCTTTTGTTTTCTCGTCATATTTCTTTATAATAACTGGAACTTTCTTTAATTCAGCCTTAAGTGCTGCTCTATATCTTCTTTCACCTGCAACAATTTCGTATTTGCCATCTTTTTCAATTACTACTATAGGCTGTATAATTCCATATTTTCTTATTGAAATAGATAATTCTTCAATTGCTTTTTCATTGAATACTTTTCTAGGTTGGTCTTTATTTGTTACAATTTTCTTTATATCAACTTCTTCAACATCTTTTTTTATTACTTCTTTTGTACTATTACTAGTTTCATTTTGATTTACTTTACTTTCCTGACTTGGAAATAAAGCATCTAATCCTTTTCCTAAACCACCTTTTATCATTTCTTTTTCACCTCATTATTCTTTATAACTTCTTTGGCTAAGTTTATATAACATTCGGCTCCTTTTGATTTTGGATCATATATTGATATTGGTAATCCATAACTTGGTGCTTCACTTAATCTTACATTTCTTGGTATAACTGTTCTGTATACTTTTTTATCAAAATATTTTCTTACTTCTTCTACAACTTGTGTTGACAAATTAGTTCTCGCGTCAAACATAGTTAACACAACACCTTCTACTTCTAATTTATCATTCAAATGTTTTTGAACTAAATCAACAGTACTCATTAATTGTCCTAATCCTTCTAATGCATAATATTCGCATTGAATTGGAACTAAAACTGTATCTGATGCTGTTAAAGCATTTAATGTTATAAGTCCTAATGAAGGAGGGCAATCTAGTATAACATAATCATATTCATCTTTTACTTTTGATAATGCAAATTTTAATCTGTTTTCTCTTGATATAACTGATACAAGCTCTATCTCAGCTCCTGCTAAATTTATATTGGAAGGGCACACTTGTAAGTTATCTAATCTAGTTCTTTGTAATGTGTTTTTTATTTCATCATCATTTATGATAACATCATATATAGATTTATCTACTTTTTTATCTATACCTAATCCACTTGTTGCATTTCCTTGTGGATCAATATCGATCATTAAAACTTTTTTTCCTTCTTGGGCTAAACATGCACTTAAATTTACTGCTGTTGTAGTCTTTCCTACACCACCTTTTTGATTTGCAATTGCAATTATTCTTCCCATTTTTTCACCCCTTTTGTTAAATGTTCCACGTGGAACATTTTTATTTTTATTAACAAACATATCTTATCACATATTAATTAATATTAAAAGTAATTTAATAAAAAAAGTATAAAAATTTTAGAGTAATTATTTCACCTCAAAAAATGTTCCACGTGGAACATTTTTATATTATGTATTTTTATTTATATATTGTAAATAATATATGTTGAGGTGATTTTATGGATGATAAATCAGAAGAACTTCCAGTAGGTTTTGGAATGTCACTAGCAATGAATAAACAAGCAATGGATTACTATTCTAAACTTTCATATACAAATCAGCAAAAAATAGTTAACTATATACAAAATAGTAATACAGGTTTTGAAGCAAAAGATAGAATAAATTCGGCTGTTTCTAATCTTTCTTTAGGTGATATTTCTTTCTTACAGAAATAAAAAATGTTCCACGTGGAACATTTTTTATTTAAAATTTTCTAGTTGATCCTCTACCTTTTGAAAAGCCTCTATTACCTGTTCTGCCTTTCCATGTGGAATTTCCACTACTAGTAAATATATCATTATTATCCTCATCATCATACATATCATCATTATTATCTATATGATGATATTCTTTATTTGATAATATATCAGATGTGCCAAATAAAAGTAATATTAATTTAAACAATACTATTATCAAAAAAGATATATTAAAATACTGTGAACCATATCTTATTTTCATATCCATTATTATAAATAGAGCAACTATACTAATTGAAAAATATAATACATCTATTATTAATATTTTTTTGATAGTAAATGCTTCTAGGTGTTTTAAACCTTTTAATAAAGCTAATACTAAATAATCAATTACACAAAATATTATTAACATTTTCCCAACTGTCATTATTATTTTTATTATATTATTACTCTGTACTATTTCTGGTTGATTTACATTAACAGTTACATTATATTCATTGCAAATCATTTGTATAAGTGTATTATATCCATTTTGTATCCCTTCATCAAATCTATCAACTTCAAAATAAGGAATCATATAATCATCTTGTATTTGACCACTCTTTCGACTAGTTAATTTTTTTGTTATACCATCACCTATTTTAATTCTAACTTGTCTTTCTTCAAGTGATAACAATAATAATATCCCTTTTTGTTCTGTTCCTCCAATATTAAACATATTAAACAATTCATTTGCATAATTTTCTATAGTTTTACCTGATAATGTAGTAGATATAATAATCTTTATTTCTACTCCACTTTTACTATATAACTCTTTGGTTGCATTTTGTATATATGTTTCTGTATCACTATTTAATATATTTGCATAATCATTTATATATATATAGCGTTTTGTGTATTAGATATGATACAATTACTTAATAATATAATTATTAACATTATACAACTCATTATTTTTATATTTATTTCTTTCATACTAACATTCCTTTCAATATCTTTTCTTAATTATATTATATTAAATATAAAAATACAATAAAAATGTTCCACGTGGAACATTTTTATTGTATCGGTTCTTTTAAAGGCTTTCCTGCTTTTCTAGGATATTGTTTTGGAGTTTTATTTACCTTTTTTATTATAACCAGATTATAATTTAAGTCAGTATCCGGTATTGTATAATTAATAATTTCTTGTATTTCACCACCTAACAGTTTTATTGCCTTTTTACTATCTTCTAATTCTTCTTGTATATTAGGTCCTTTCATGCAAATTGCTATACCACCTATTTTCACAAATGGCAACATATATTCTGAAAGTGTTGTCATATTTGATAATGCTCTTGTTATTACAATGTCAAATTTTTCTCTATAATCATTTATTTGTGCTGCATCTTCTGCTCTATAATGAACTGCTTGTATGTTTTCTAGATTTAATTTCTCAATTGTTTCATTCAAATAATTTACTTTCTTATTCACACTATCCATTAACACAGGTTTTATATCATCTCTAAGTATTTTAAGAGGTATCCCAGGAAATCCTGCACCAGTACCTAAATCAAGTAAATAACTGTTTTTAGGAATATATTTTTGTGGAATTAATGAATCAACAAAATGTTTTTGTATAATTTCTTTTTCTTCTATAATAGTAGTAAGATTTATTTTTTCATTCCACTCTATTAATTTGTTTTTAAAACTAAACAATTTATCAACTTGCTGATCTGTTATACTTATATCACATTTTTCTAGGCTTTGTTTCAAATATTCTTTACTATTCATTATTTGATTTCCTCCTACATTGTTCTAGATAAATTAATAATACTGATATATCTGCAGGAGATATTCCTGATATTCTTGTTGCTTGACCAATTGATAATGGCTTAAATTTGTTAAGCTTTTGTCTTGCTTCTAAGCTAAGTCCCTTTATATCTTGATAATCAATATCTTGTGGTAATTGTTTTTTCTCTAATTTTTTAAATTTATCAACTTGTTCTAATTGAATATTAATATATCCTTCATATTTTATTTCTATTTCAACTTCTTCACAAACTATTTTATCAAGCTCAGGTCTATCTATATCTATTTTACCTAATTTTTCATATGTTAATTCAGTTCTTTTAAGTAATTCACTTAATTTTACACCATTATCTAGCTCAGATGAATTATTATCTTTTAAAAATTCATTTACTTCTTTTGTTGGTTTAATTGTTGTCTTTTTCAATCTTTCAATTTCTTGTTCTATTTGTTTACTTTTCTCCAAAAATTTGTCATATCTTTGTTTTGAAATTAATCCAATTTTATGTCCTATTTTAGTTAACCTAATATCAGCATTATCTTGTCTTAGAATAAGCCTATATTCAGCTCTTGATGTCATCATTCTATATGGTTCATTAGTACCTTTTGTTACTAAATCATCAATTAAAACCCCTATATATGCTTCTGATCTGTCTAATACTAATGGTTTTTTACCTTTAATTTTAAGTGCAGCATTTATTCCTGCCATT
>CAZFOR010000064.1:0-5204 GCA_964520895.1 uncultured Eubacteriales bacterium
ATGTACGGTGGTGTGAGAGGGGAGAAATTCAATAAGAATTATCCTCTACTCGATTTATTCTATTTCTCTATGATATAAAACAACATTATAATTATTCTTTTTTAATAAATCAGTAATTACTCTAGCAATTGTTACAGACCTATGTTTTCCACCTGTACAACCAATAGCTATAACTAATTGTGATCTACCTTCTTTTACAAAGTTTGGTAGCAAAGGTAACATCATATTTTCAAATGATTTTACAAATTGATTTGATATATCTGGTTTCATTACAAAATCAAATACTTCTTGATCTTCACCTGTTTTGTTTTTTAATTCTGCAACATAATATGGATTATCAATAAATCTTACATCAAAGACAAAATCAGCATCAGAAGGTACACCATGTTTAAAACCAAATGAAAGGACATTAATAATTAGATTTTTGTTAATATTTTTATTAAACATTCCTACTATTTTTTCTTTTAATTTTTTAGGATTAATATTTGATGTATCTATAGTATATTTAGCCATATTTTTAATGTCTTCAAGTAATTTTCTCTCTTTTTTTATACCATCAATAATTCTTCCATCAGCAGACAATGGATGGTTTCTTCTATTTTCTTTATATCTTTTTATAAGTACATCGTCTTTACAATCCATAAATAGTATTTCATATTTTATATCATTTGAACTAGTTTGATTTATAACATTAATTAAGTTTGAAAATGATTCTCTACCTCTACAATCAATACCAAGAGCTACTTTTTTTATATTTGTATTCAATTTTCTAGTAAAGTCTAAAAAAGGTGGTATTAAATCAGGTATCATATTATCAATACAAAAATAGTCAATATCCTCTAATGCTTTAATAACTGCAGTTTTTCCTGAACCAGATAGACCAGTTACAATTATTATTTTCATAGTATCACTTCCTTAATTCTAATAATCTCTTAATTATTTCATCTTTTGATTTTTCTATCCAATCATAGATATCATTGATATCAATTAGATTTGTTTGTATCATATTATCATTAGTTCCATCAGGTGTACTTATATTAAAAGATATAAGTTTTTTTATATCTTTTGAGTTTATATTTAGTATTGCAATATTATATAGTAAATCTGTATTAATATGATACTTGGTTAGTAGATGATTGTTTATATTACTATAATCAGTATATATTAAATTTCTATATTTTTCATATGGAATAAATTCGTCATGTCCAATTAATTTTACTTGACTTTTATCTTCTAATAATATATCAACATATTTAGTAGTAAAATCTTTATACCATATTTTATCAGCAATTAAATGTGCATAATATCCTTTGTAATAATCATCTTTTAGTATATTTTCATAATTCTCATTTAAAAACCTTTGTACATCTGGTAATTCATAATGCCTATTATTTTCATCAACATTAATAATATAATGAGTGTCAGAATATGAACCGCCTGAAATTTTATGAATATCTGGTGCAATACTACCAATTAAAAATCTTTTTATATCTAATTTTAATATTTTATTTGCTTCATTTGATGCACATAAGTGCATAACTATTGATCCCATAATTCCTCCTATAAATTTAATATACATATATAATATAATATTTTTTTGATTAAAACAATAGACAAATATATTATTTATATAAAATAATTGTATAACAAAGATAAAACTTCAAAACCATTGTAAAATAGGTTAATCTTTGATAAAATATATAGATAAATGGAGGTAAAAGATGTATACAGAGTTAATTAAAAAAAATGAAGAAGAATTGAAAGAAGAATTTGCTAGTATTAATAAACTTGTAGAAAAAAATTCAGAAAAAGTTATTAAATCTTTTTGGAAACATAAAGTTGATGATACGTTATTTAACACATCAACAGGTTATGGATATGGGGATAAAGGCAGAGATGTAATTGAACAAATATTTGCAGATGTATTAGGAACAGAAGATGCATTAGTTAGAATACAGTTTATATCTGGAACACATGCATTATCTACAGCATTTTTTGGAATATTAAGAACAGGTGATACATTACTTAGTATTTGTGGTAAGCCATATGATACATTAGATGAAGTAATAGGAATTAGGGAAAATGCTAGTTCATTAAAAACATTTGGAATAAAATATAGCCAAATTGAATTAACTGAAAATGGAAAATTTGATGAACAAGAAATATTATCACAAATTAAAAATGATACAAGTATTAAATTAGTAACAATACAAAGATCAAGGGGATATAGTTTTAGAAATGCAATTAGTGTTGAAGAGATTAACAATATATATACAAAAATAAAACAAATAAATCCTAATATTGTCGTTATGGTGGATAATTGTTATGGTGAGTTTGTTGATTTTGAAGAACCAAAGGTTGATATTTTAGTAGGGTCTTTAATTAAAAATATTGGTGGAGGGATAGCTCCAACAGGTGCATATATAGCTGGAAAAAAAGAGTTTGTGGAATTATGTGCAGATAGATTAGCAGCTCCAGGTCTTGGAAAAGAAGGTGGGCCTAGTTTAGGATATAATAAACAAATATTGCAAGGTATCTTTTTTGCACCGAAGATAGTAGGTGATTCATTAAAGATTGGAATAGTTGCAAGTAAAATATTTGAAGGTTTAGGTTATGAAGTTTCACCAAGATATAACGAAAAAAGAAATGATATTATAACAGCAATAAAATTTAATGATGAAAATAAATTGATTAAATTCTGTCAAGGAATACAGTCAGGTTCACCAGTAGATAGTAATGTTACATTAGCTCCATGGGATATGCCTGGATATGATAGTAAAATAATTATGGCTTCAGGTGCATTTACACAAGGTTCATCAATAGAAATAAGTGCAGATGGACCAATTAAACCACCATATATTGCATATATGCAGGGTGGACTTATATATGAATATAGTAAAATTGCTTTAAATAAAGCATTAGAAAATATCCAAGGAGGAAATTGATGAAAAAACCTATAATTTTGCAAGGGGCTATGGAAATTGAAATTGAAGTTTTAACAAACCTAATTTCAAACATAGAGAAAATAGAATTAAATAGTTGTACTTTCTATAAAGGATATATAAATAATTATCCAGTAATTATTTCTTTAACTGATATTGGAGTAATTAATAGTACAATTGCTACTACAATTGCAATATTACAGTTTAATCCAAAATATATAATGAATATCGGTGTTGCAGGTGGACATGATAGTAAAATACATAGAAATGATATAGTAATTGGAAATAGATGTGTAAATATAAATACTATTGAAACAAAAAATAGAAAAGAAAATGAAGGTATAGATGCTAATGAATGGGATATAAGAGAATTTACATCAGATGATTTAAGTATAAAAACAAATAGTAATTTAGTAAGTGATGAACAACTTATTAATTATGCTAAAAAAGAATTTCACAATTATTCTAAAGGTAATATATTTGAAGGTACTTTGGGTAGTGGTGATATATGGAATAAAGAAGTAGATAGAATAAATATAATTAATAAACAATTTGGTACGTTGTGTGAGGATATGGAATCAATTGGAACATATTCAGTTTGCAGTAAGTTTAATATACCAGTGATAGGTATAAGAGCTATTTCAAATAACGAATTGCATAATGAAGAATATGATAGATCAGTTTCATGTGATTTACAAAAACATATATATAATATGTGTACAAATATTATAAAGGATTTAGGAGAATAATAAATGAATGTTGTAGTAATAGGTGGAGGTCCTGCTGGACTTATGGCAGCAGGTATAGCTTCAAAAGATAATAATGTTATATTGATTGAGAAAATGCCAAGTATAGGTAGAAAATTATTAATAACTGGTAAAGGAAGATGTAATATAACAAATAATATTGATATATCAGATTTTATCGAAAACATACCAGGTAATGGTAATTTTCTATATAGTGCATTATATAATTTTACAAATACAGATTTAATAAATTTTCTTAATGATAGTGGACTTGAAACAAAAGTTGAAAGAGGACAAAGAGTATTTCCGGTAAGTGATAAATCAAATGATGTATTAGAAGTTTTAAGAAAGTTTGTGAATAAAACAGGAAATGTTAAAGTTCTAAAGAACCAAAAGGTAGTAGCTGTTTTAGTAAATGAAAAAAATGAAGTAAAAGCAGTTAAAACAGATAATCAAACAATTGAGTGTGATAAAGTAATTTTGGCAACAGGTGGTAAAAGCTATAAGATAACAGGGTCAACAGGTGATGGATATATAATCGCAAAACAATTAGGTCATACAATAATTGAGCCAAAAGGAAGTTTAATACCAATAGAAACATACGAATTATATGACATTCAGGGATTATCTTTAAAAAATGTTAGTATCAAAGTTTTAGATACAAGTAGTAATAAAAAAATATATGATGATTTTGGTGAAATGATATTTACTCATTTCGGAGTATCAGGTCCAATGATTTTATCTGCAAGTAGTCATATATTAAGGTATAAAAACATTGATGAAAAACTAAAAAATAAAGAAATAAAACTATATATTGATTTTAAACCAGCATTAGATAATGAAAAATTAAAAACTAGAATAGAAAGAGATTTTGAAGAAGTTAGAAATAAACAATTTAAAAATAGTTTAGATAAATTGTTACCTAAAAAAATGATACCTGTAGTTATTGAGTTATCTGGTATTGATGAAAATAAAAAGGTGTGTGATATTTCAAAAAAAGAAATTGAAAAACTTATAGATTTACTTAAAAATTTTGAACTTACTATAAAACAATTTAGACCAATTGATGAAGCCATTATAACAGCTGGAGGTATTAATACAAAAGAAATTAATCCTAGTACAATGGAATCTAAGCTTGTAAAAGGGCTATATTTTGCAGGAGAAATAATAGATGTTGATGCATATACTGGTGGATTTAATCTACAAATTGCATTTTCAACAGGACACTTAGCAGGACAATTGCTGTAGTAATTACATAAATACAAGAATCTTGACAAAAAATGAAAAATATAATATTATAACAATATAAAAAAGTAAAGGAGTAAATAAGTATGGAAAATTTTGCAGTTAAACCCTCTATAAAAGTTGTCCAAAAAAATGATAACATCCAAATAGCCAAAAATGCCATGGGGGGGTACTAGAGATAGTATAACTCTAGCTTTTTCATACGCAAAAATATTAAAAATAAAATCTAGAACAAAGTTATTAGTAAAAACTAATAGCTAGTTTTAGATTT
>CAZFOR010000065.1:0-5064 GCA_964520895.1 uncultured Eubacteriales bacterium
CATAAAATTTCTCCCATTTCCTTATATACTCATATTATTATATTTATCTTTTTTTGTCAATATTTTTTTATTTACCTTTGTATAACTTCTTAATTAAGCACATATTTGTCCACAGGTTTACATAGAAATTTTATTGTACAAGTTTAGACATTATTATTGTTTTTTTATTCTATTTATAGTATATTAAGGTTGTAAATTTTAAATCAATACAATTTGATGTTACTTTATTATTCTAATAATCTATATCAAATAAATAAAATTACAAAATTTTTTAACATTATTTTTACAAAAGAAATTTCCAAAAATACCAAAAGATAAAATTTAATAATAATTTAATATGTAGGAAGGTGACAATTATGTTCAAATTTACAAATATTATTTCAGAAAACGTGTGGAAGGACAGATATTCAAAAGATAACGAATCATTGGAACATAATTTTGATAGAGTAGCTAGATTTTGTTCAGCTGATAATCAAGATGACTATATTATGTTTAAAACTGTTCTAGAAGACGGATTATTTTTCCCAGGTGGAAGAACAATGTCAAATGCAGGTATTGGAAAAGACTTAACATTAAACAATTGTTTTGTTGCTTCACAGATACAAGATTGCATGGAAGATATTTTTAACAAAGTAAAATTAGGTGCAATTACACATCAAAAAGGTGGTGGAATTGGTTATGATTTTAGTCAATTAAGACCAAAAGGATCTCCAACTTCAAATGATGCTTTTGCATCTGGTCCTATTAGCTTTATTGATGTTTTTAATCAACAAACAGCAACTATTACACAAGGTGGTCGTAGAGGCGCTAATATGGGTGTTCTATCTGTTTATCATATGGATATAGAAGACTTTATTACTTGTAAATCAAAAGATATATCAAAATTACCATTTTTTAATTTATCAGTAATGGTTGATGACAATTTTATGAAAGCAAAAAACAATGATGAAGATATTTATCTACATCATCCTGTTTATGACCAATATGGAAATATATTAAAAGACGAATCAAAATGGAAATATAAAAAGAAAATTAGTGCTAAATACTTATGGGATTTGATAACTAAAAATGCTTATGATAATGGAGAACCAGGTGTATTCTTTTTTGATAATATGAATAATGATAATAACTTATGGTATATCGAAAAAATAATATGTAGTAATCCATGTGCGGAATATTTAGCAGGAACTGTATATGGTAATCATCCAAAAACAGGAAAGCCATTAGTTCCTAGTGAATTTGGTGGTGCTTGTAATCTTGGTAGTTTAATGTTACAAAATTTTGTTATAAATCCTTTTACAGGAAAAGCATCTATTGATTACGCTAAATTAAAAGAATCAATTTGTGTAGGTGTTAAGTTATTAGATAATATTATAGATATAAATAATTACCCAGATAAAATATTTAAAAACTATCAAAAAAATTTCAGAACAATAGGTCTTGGAATAACAGGACTTGCTGATATGTTAGTAATGATGAATATTAAATATGGTAGTGAAGAATCTGTTAAGTTCTGTGATGAATTAATGAACTTTATAACTAAAACTACATATAAAGCATCTATTGAACTTGCAAAAGAAAAAGGTAGTTTCCCATTACTAGATAGAGAAAAATATGTTCAAAGTGGATTTATCCAAAAACATATCGCTATTGATCCTGAATGGAAAGAAATTGCTGATAGTATTATAAAAAATGGTATTCGTAATGCAAAAATGATTTCTGTTGCTCCTACTGGAACAATGAGCTTAACATTTGGTAATAACTGTTCATCTGGTTTAGAACCAATCTTTAGTTTGTCTTATGAAAGAAGAGTTAAAATGGGCGGACAAGATGATAGTTGTGCTAAGATTGTTGAAATGCAAGATTATGCATATGGTGCATGGAAAGATATAACAAATAATAATATTGTAAATCATGATACATTTGTAACTGCACTTGATTTACCTGTATCAGCACATTTAGAAGTATTAAAAACAATTAATTTTCATGTTGATATGAGTAGTAGTAAAACAATTAACATCCCTACTGAATATTCTTTTGAAGATACTAAATCAGTATATGATTATTGTTGGGAAAACGGTGTAAAAGGTTGTACAATATTTAGACCAAATGATATTAGAAAAGGTGTTTTAATTGAAAAATCTGATTCTAATAAAGAAAAAGAAGTTAAAGAAATTAAACAACCAGAAGAATATATAGATTACAAAGCTCAATTAAAAAGAGGAGATATCTTATCTACTGATGATACTTTAATAGGAAGAAAGAAAAAATTAATAACTGGTTGTGGTTCATTACATTTAACTGCATTCTTTGATCCTGTTGATGGAGAGTTCCAAGAATTATTCTTACAAAAAGGATCTGATGGTGGATGTAATAACTTTATGATAGCATTATCTAGAATGACTTCACTTTGTGCAAGAGCTGGTGTTGATATTTATTCAATAGTAGATCAATTAAAAAGTTGTGGTGTTTGTCCTTCATATGCTGTTAGAAAAGCAACAAAAGGTGATACTTCAATTGGAAGTTGTTGTCCAGTAGCAGTTGGAAATGCAATTTTAGAATTATATAAAGAAATTCAAGAAGAAATTCAATATAATGAAGAAGAAGATTTAATTGATGGATTATATGATGATATCGAAACTGATGATGATAACAATGATGAAATCATAGAAAAAGAAACTATTATTAGAGAAGTTGCGGCTACAAGCAATAATTCTAATGGAATAATAAAAGAAAATAAAGGTTCTAAATGCCCTGAATGTGGTGAAGAAGGAATGATATTTGAAGGAGGTTGCTGCATTTGCAAAAATTGCGGTTATAGTAAATGTGGATAATATTACTCGTTTTATAAATAATAGGAACAATAATTTAAAAGAAAAATGCAAGTATTTTCCTTGCCATGATTTAGATTATGATTTATTTGACTGTAGAAGTTGTTATTGCCCTTTTTATAATATTTGCTCAAATAAAGCATTAAATAAAGAAAATATTTTATTTGATGGATATTTACTTAAAAATAATATTTTAGCTTGTGAAAAATGTAGTATAATTCATAACAAAAATGTTGTAAATTATATATATGAGCAATTAGATAATAATATTAGCATTAATGATATTTACACTCAAGTTAAACAAAAATATATTAAAATATAGGAGGTTATTTTATGGAAAAAGTTAGAGGTTTTGAAATATGTAAGGGTTATGAAGATAAAGATATTACACTACCAATTAGAAAAACTGCTCATTCAGTTGGATATGATTTAGAAGCAGCAGAAGATACAACTATCCCATCTATTTGGAAAACAGTTTTTACAAATGTAGGTAAGTTTTTATCAGGTAAAGAAGATTTTGAGCCTATTAAACCTACAATGGTTAAAACAGGAATTAAATCATATTTTGGTACAGATGAAGTTTTATTTTTAGCAAATAGAAGTTCACATCCTGGTAAAAAAGGGTTAATACTTGCAAATAGTATTGGTGTAATTGAATCAGATTATTATGGTAATCCTGATAATGATGGAAATCTTATTTATGCATATTATAACTTCTTTCCAGTTGATACACATATAAAAAAACATGACCCAATTGGTCAAGCATTTTTTCAAAAATTCTTAGTTGCTGATAATGATAATGCAACTGGTCAAAGACTTGGTGGATTTGGTTCAACTGATAAATAATTTAAGTATATATACAAAAAATGATGTAATTCTTAAAAGAATTACATCATTTTTATATTAATATTATTATTCGTTATTTCCTATTATCCATGGATTTGTTGATGTTCCTTTTTGAGTGTTATCATTAGCTGCTGTTACTGCGGTTGTTGATTTTAAAATTACCACTGGTCTAACACTATTACTTGGCCCATATTCACCATCATTTGGATCATACATATATGCACATGAGACTTGTGAGTATGATGCCCCAAAAATATATCTGACATACAAAGTATAGCCCATACCATACATACTATTTCCAAATACTGTAGATGCAATCCAATAACTTATATTATTATCTGTGTTTTGTGTACTTTTAAATATCATATTAAATTCATTTTCTGTCATATTATCTTCAACCACTGTTTCTCTATAAGAATAATGTTCGCTTTTATATTGTTTTCCATCTACTTCAAATTGATATCCATAATCCTCTGACTGTAAATTCTCATTTATTACCGGAACAAATTTAGTAACCTCATTTATGTCTTCTATTATTATACTTCTTGCTTCTTTTGCATATTCTGCATTTTTATATATTGCACATATATTGTTTAATTCTTCTACTACATTTTCATATCCTGTTTGTCCACCCAAAATCAATTTTGGTAATAATGGGTCTCCCCTTGTTATTACCACATTTCCACATTTTATTGATAATACTCTCCACATTTCTTCACTTGTAGAATCAGTTGTATATGTTATATCTGTTTTTGCTGCAGTTGAATCCATATTATACTCCTCGCAGTTATTAACTCCTCTTTTTGATGCTAATGAAGTGTAGCTTCCTTCCCCGGGTGTGCATTTTATATAATCTCCAACTTTAACCTTTCCTAGTGCAACACTCGTCAAATCAGTCATACCCAGTTCTGTCGCCCATTCAAATTCTTCATCATTTAATAAATTTTTATATACTAAATTACCATTTACTATTCCTAAATTTTCAGCATCTTTATCTGTTATACTTGGCACATATTTCTTTAGTTCACTATATTGTGTTTTTCCATCTATATTTAATCCGTTTTTGTCAAAAGTATCATTAGTATCTAATTGTTTTTGCATTACTTTCCTTGTATATTCCTCTCTATAATTTGTCAAATTACTTTTAAATACTGCTTCTTTTGCTTTATCTATTGTACTATTTTCTCCTGTTATACTCATTATTACTGCTCCTGTTAGTATTATTAATACTATTATTGTTATTATTAATGCTACTAATGAAATACCTCTTTTTTGTTTTGTTTTCATTTTCTTTCTCCTCCTTCTTATTTTTGTTTTCTATCTTATTTTATCTTTCTATATCACCTTCCTTTTCGCATTAAAAAAAATCTAAAACTAGCTATTAGTT
>CAZFOR010000066.1:0-5036 GCA_964520895.1 uncultured Eubacteriales bacterium
CATTTATACCTGCCATTAATCCTTGTGCTGCTGCTTCTTCATAACCAGAACTTCCATTAATTTGTCCTGCAAAATATAGTCCTTGTATTTCTTTATGTTCTAATGTTGGATATATTGTTGTTGAATCTATACAATCATATTCAATTGCATATGCTGGTCTCATAATTCTAGCATTTTCAATTCCTGGTATAGATTTATATACTTCAATTTGTACGTCTTCTGGAAGACTTGATGACATTCCTTGTATATACATTTCTTCTGTATTTTCACCCATTGGCTCAATAAATATTTGATGTCTTTCCTTATCTGCAAATCTAACAATTTTATCCTCTATTGATGGACAATATCTAGGTCCTACACCTTCAATATCTCCTGCATATAATGGTGATCTATGTAAATTTGCCCTTATTATTTCATGTGTTTTTTGTGTAGTATATGTTAAATAACATTCGTATTGTTCTTTAGTATATTCTTTATTTTCAAATGAAAATGGAATAATTGTCTCATCACCTTCTTGTTTTTCCATTTTACTAAAATCTATTGTTTTTCTGTTTATTCGTGCAGGTGTACCAGTTTTAAATCTTCTTAGATTAACCCCTATTTTTTTTAAAGCAATAGATAGTTTATTTGCTGGAAATACTCCATCTGGACCTGATTCATAATTAACATCACCTATAAAGACTTTTCCTTTTAAGTATGTACCTGTAGCTAAAACTATTGCCTTTACTTCGTATTTTGCACCAATATTTGTTGTTACACTATGTACTTTACCATCTTTTAATTCTATATCAACTATTTCAGCTTGTTTTATATCTAAATTATCTTGCAATTCTAATGTGTGTTTCATATCTTGATGATATTTTTTTCTATCAGATTGTACTCTAAGTGAGAAAACAGCTGGGCCTTTTGATGTGTTTAACATTCTTGATTGTAGCATTGATTTATCCGCATTTTTTCCCATTTCACCACCAAGTGCATCAATTTCTCTTACTAAATGTCCTTTTGATGTTCCACCAATGTTTGGATTACATGGCATATTAGCAATGCATTCTAAACTAATAGAAAACATTACTGTTTTTAATCCCATTCTACTACATGCAAGAGCTGCTTCACAACCTGCATGACCTGCTCCAACTATTGCTACATCATATTTGCCTGCAAAATATTCCATATCTATTACTCCTTTTAATTTCAAAATGTTCCACGTGGAACATTTTTATTTTCCTAAACAAAATTTTGAAAAAATAGTGTTAATTATTTCTTCTGATACTGTTTTACCAGTTATTTCACCAAGTGTTATAAGTACATCTGTTATTTTAATTGATAATATATCTATTGGTATATTATCAGTCATACTTTGTTTTGCTTCTTTTATTTGATTTAATGATTTTTCTAATATAGTTTTATGCCTTACATTTGTAATAATTATCTCATTATCATCAATTACTTCTTTTATATTACATAATTTATATATGTTATCTTGTAATATTTCTAGTCCTATTTCTTGTTTTGCAGAAACTTCAATAATCTCTTCGTCTTTTATATAATCTTTTAGTTTTGATATATCTGCTTTTTTATCCAAATCTACTTTGTTTAAAACAACTATTTTCTTTTTATCTTTTATATTTTTTAATATCTGCATATCTTGATTATCAAATATATCTGAAATATCAAAAATTGCAATTACAATGTCTGCTTCATCTATCTTCTTTAATGATTTATCAACACCTATTTTTTCTACAACATCATCAGTATCTCTAATACCCGCTGTATCTACAACTTTAACAGGTATTCCTTTTATATTAATATATTCTTCAATTGTATCTCTTGTAGTTCCTGCAACATCTGTTACAATTGCTCTGTCTTCTCCAAGCAACATATTTAGTATAGAAGATTTACCTACATTTGGTTTACCAACTAATGCAATAGATATTCCTTCTTTTAATATCTTACCAGTATCAAAAGAATGTATAAGTGTTTCTAAGTCTTTTTGTATACGATCTAATGATGTATTTAATTTATAATTTGAAACCTCTTCAACATCATATTCTGGATAATCTATATTTGCTTCAACATCAGATATTATATCTAACAATTGTTTTTCAATTTGTGATATTTTATCTGATAAAACGCCACTTAATTGTTTTTCAGCTTCTTTTAAAACTTTATCTGTTTTTGAATTAATTATATCAATAACAGCTTCTGCTTCTGATAAGTCAATTCTACCATTTAGAAATGCTCTTTTAGTAAATTCTCCTGGTTGTGCAAGTCTAGCACCTTTGCTTATTACTATTTGTAATATTTTATTTAATATTACTGTTCCACCATGACAATTTATTTCACAAACATCTTCTCTTGTAAAAGAATTTGGCTTAACAAAAAATGAAACCAAAACCTCATCTATTTTTTGGTTTTCATATATAATATGTCCATACTTTATACTGTTTGCTCTTTTTTCGTTATTATTTGTTTTAAATATATCATCTATTATTTTAAAAGTATCTTTTCCACTTATCCTTATTATTCCGATACTTGATATACCAGATGATGTTGCTATTGCAACAATAGTATCATTCATTTCTTCCTCCAAATAAAAAAGTAACTATTGTAGTTACTTTTATTTTTTCAATGAAACAACCACTCTTCTGTATGGTTCTTCTCCTATGCTCTTTGTTTCAATTTTATCATTTTGTTGTAACGCATTATGAATTATTTTTCTTTCATATGCAACCATCGGCTCTAATGTAACGCTTTTTCTATTTCTAACTACATTTACAGCTATTCTATTTGCTAACCCCTCTAATGTTTCTTTTCTCTTTTCTCTATATCCAGCAATATCTAACTGTATTTTAACATATTTTTTTATGTAATTACTTGTTACTAATCTTAATATTACTTGTAGAGAATCTAATATTTCTCCTCTATATCCAATTAATATTCCTGCTTCATCACCAGTAATTTTTAATATTACAATATCATTTTCATCAAAAGATATACTTTTTTCAATTTTTATATTTAATGAATTTGAAAACTCCTCTAAAAAGTCATTTATTTTTTTCTCAATTTCACCTTTTTGCTCTTGTGTTAATGGAATTATTTTATATTCTCTTTCTTGTTGTTTTTTATATTCAGTTTTCGTTTCCGTTTTTTGCTCAGCAACTTTTGATTCATCAATCATTTTTGCTTTAATTATCGCATATTTTGGTGATAATATACTAAATAATGTCTTGTTTGACTCTTCAATAATATCATAATCAATGTTTTCAATATTTGTTTTAAAGTGTTTTGCTGCAATTGATAATGCATCTTCAACATTTTTACCTTTAAACTCTATTTTTTCCATTTAAATCACCTCTTTTTCTTGACCTTTATTTACATACCAGTTCACAACCTTTTGATTTACTATTTGGAATAAGTTACTAAACATCCAATATAGCCCCAATCCAAGTGGTACTTGACATGCTATAAATCCAGACATTAATGGTAACATAAGGTTAAAACCTTTCATTGACTGTTGTGTTTCTTTATATGCAGGATTATCTTTATTCATTTCTTCTTGCATTTTATTATTTATTTTCATTGATCCAACAGTTATTAATACTGATAATATTGGTATTATAAATAAAAAGTAATTTTCTTTATTTTGAATAGGAACATCACCTAAGTTCATTCCTAGAAAATTCAAATCTATTCCTAATTTTTCATTTTTCTTTATTAACTCAATTTCAGGATATGATCTACCAGCTTCTTGTACTATTTGATATTCTTGCTTCATTGATTCTATTTGAGTAGGATCCATTTTTTCCATATATGTTAATGGATTTGCAACAATATAGTACATTGCTAATATAATAGGTATTTGAACTAGTGCTAATAAACACCCTGAAAAAGGATTGAAGTTTTCTTCTTTTTGAAGTCTAGTTACTTCTTCTGCATATTTTTGTTTATCATCTTTATATTTTTCCTGTATTTCTTGTAATTTGGGTTGAAACTTTGCTGTATTTTTTAGTGATCTCTGCTGTTTTATCATTAATGGAGCTAATATAACCTTAGTTACAATTGTAAATAAAATTATAGCTATTCCAAAATTACCACAAATATCAAATAAAAATTTTAATATATATCCTAATAAACTAGCTATCCAAGCAATCATTTTTTTCTCCTTTATTTTAATTTAATGGGTCATAACCGCCTTTACAAAACGGATTACATCTCAATATTCTGAAAAATCCTAATTTAGTACCTTTTAAAACACCATATTTATCAATAGCCATTCTAGTATACTCAGAACAAGTCGGAGTAAATCTACATCTATTTCCTAAAAATGGGGAAAACACTTTTTTATATACATCTATTAAAAAAAAACATACTTTTTTCATAATAATAAATCACTTTCTTTTAAAATATTGTTCATATCATCATATATTTGAATACATTTTAAATCTTTATCTGTATTTTTTGTTTTCCATATAAAAAGTATTTGATTTCCTTTTTTAACATTTTTTTCCAAATCATAATATGCTTGTCTTATTATTCTTCTAGTTCTATTACGAAAAACACTGTTTCCACTTTTTTTACTAACTATAAATCCAATTCTATTTTCATTTATATCTTTATATGGTAAAACATGTACAGTAATATATTTACCTGAACGCCATTTACCTCTTTTTAAAAGATTTTTAAATTCATAATTTTTTTTAAGTGTTATAGTTTGTTTCATAATATCCTTTCATTATAAAGGAAGACTACGCAGCGCAGTCTTTTAAGCACAAAGTTTTTTTCTTCCTTTAATTTTTCTTCTTTTTAAAACTTTTATTCCATTTGCTGTACTCATTCTTTTTCTAAAACCATGTTCTTTAGATCTTTGTCTTTTTTTTGGTTGATAAGTTCTTTTCATCATTGCACCTCCTAATTTACAATATATTTATATTTAATATAACTAAAATTATATTTTGCATAATAAATGCTTATAAATTATATATTATGTAACTTGTAATGTCAAGAAAAATTATAAATATCCCTAAGAATTTAAAAAA
>CAZFOR010000067.1:0-4832 GCA_964520895.1 uncultured Eubacteriales bacterium
GAAGGAGGATATGGGTATAAATATACACATAATGGAATAGAATACACAAGTGATTATTACTACTACACAGGAACAAGTAAGATAGCAAATACAACAGAAGGATACAAGATGATATTTAAAAACAAAGCAAATAGCAGTAATATAAATTACTGGGTTGCGTCTCGCTGCGTCTATGTCGATTCTGGCGATGCGAACTACTATGTGCGCGGTGTGCGCGGTGGCGGCGTGTACGCTTACTATTTGTACGGCTCCGCTGACGGCGAGGTCGGCAGCGCTTTGGGTGTACGTCCTGTATTTGTTCTAAAATCTAATGTTAACGTCAAAGAGGGGACAGGAGAACCTTTAACACCATATATAATAAACTAAAAGATACATAGGCTTGAAAACAGAGTAAGAGTTAATTTTAAGCGGTTTTTACCACATTTATGAGATGATATTTTTAAAAGGCAAAAATTAACAAATTACTATGATAGTTAATATAAATGTTTAATCACAGATTTTGATATTTCAAGGTCTGTGATTTTTTGTAAGCAATAAGATTTTCTTTTTTCTTAATTCAACTAATTGACTTATATTAAATAAAATAATATAATAAGGAAGATTGGAGGAGAAGAATATGAATTTAATAGACAATTTAGTAGAAAAAGCTAAATTAAATAAAAAAACGGTTATATTATCTGAAACAGATGACCTAAGAGTATTACAAGCAGCAGATAAAATATTGAAATTAGATTTTGTTAATTTGATTTTAGTTGGTGATATAGAGAAAATGAAACAAATAGCACCAGATTTAGATTTATCAAAAGCAATTGATATTAACCCTGAAAACTATGATAGATTTGATGAATTAGCAAACATGTTATATGAGCTTAGAAAACATAAAGGTATGACAATAGAAGTAGCTAAAGAAACACTAAAAGATTATACATATTTCTCAATAATGCTAGTAAAAGCAGGTGTTGCAGATGGTCTAGTATGTGGAGCTACACATTCAACAGCAGATACTTTAAGACCTGGACTTCAGATAATAAAAGGTGGAGAAGGAATATCTACAATTTCAGCTTTCTCAATAATGGAAACACCAAATATTCAATATGGAGATAATGGAGTACTATTTTTTGGAGATACTGGACTTGTTGAAAATCCAACTAGTGAGCAATTAGCAGATATTGCAATAGAGACTGCTAATAGTTTTAAAAGTATTATGGGTAAAGAACCAATTGTTGCAATGTTATCATATTCAACATATGGTAGTGCAAAAAGTGAATTAACACAAAAAGTAATTGATGCAACAAATATTGCAAAACAAAAAAGACCTGATTTAATATTAGATGGTGAGATGCAAGTTGATGCTGCATTAGTAGAAAGTGTTGGAAAATCTAAAGCACCAAATAGTAAAGTAGCAGGAAAAGCAAATGTATTAATATTTCCAGACTTAAACGGAGGAAATATAGGATATAAAATAGTAGAAAGATTAGCAAATGCAAATGCATATGGACCTATAACACAAGGTATGGCAAAACCAATTAATGATTTATCAAGAGGGTGTAAATCAGATGATATAGTAGGTGCAGTAGCGATAACAGCATTACAAGCTAAATAGTTTAGGAGGGAAAGCAATGAAAATATTAGTATTAAACTGTGGTAGTTCATCACTTAAATATCAATTAATTGATATGGAAAATGAACAAGTAATAGCAAAAGGAAATTATGAAAAAATAGGAAGTAATGATTCATTTTTAACACATAAAGTTAATGGTGAGAAATATGTACTTGAAAACTTTGTTAGTAATCATGAACAAGCAATTAAATTTATGTTAGAACAATTGTTACATAATGAGTATGGTGTAATAAAAAGTCTTGATGAAATAAATGGAGTAGGACATAGAGTAGTACATGGTGGAGAAAAGTTTAGTGGTTCTGTAATAATAAATGATGAAGTAGTAGAAAAAATGAGAGAATGTATTGATTTAGCACCATTACATAATCCAGCAGGAATATTAGGAATAGAAGCATGTAAAGCAGTTATGCCAAATGTAAAAATGGTTGGTGTATTTGATACAGCATTCCATCAATCAATGAAAAAAGAACAATACATATATCCAATACCATATGAATATTATGAAAAATATGGTATTAGAAAATATGGATTTCATGGAACATCACATAGATTTGTATCACAAAGAATAGCACAAATTCTAGAAAAACCAATTGAAGATTTAAAAATAATTAACTGTCATATCGGGCAAGGTGCAAGTATATGTGCAATTCAAGGTGGAAAATCAGTTGATACAAGTATGGGATTAACACCACTTGCAGGTATTGCAATGGGAACTAGATCAGGTGATTTAGACCCATCTGTGGTTACATATATTATGAAAAAAGAAAACTTATCACCAGATGAAATGAGTACAATATTAAATAAGAAGTCAGGATTGTTAGGACTTTCAGGCATTTCAGATGATAACAGAGATATTTTAGTTAAAATGAATGAAGGAAATGAAAGAGCAAAACTTGCATTTAAAACATATGCATATATAATAGCACAATATATTGCAAAATATGCAGTTTCAATGAAAGGTGTAGATGTAATAACATTTGCAGGTGGAGTTGGTGAAAGAGGAATAGATGAAAGAAAAGAAATATGTAGCTATTTAGAATTTATGGGTGTAGAACTAGACGAAGAAGCCAATAATATTAGAGCAATTGAAAGAGAAATATCAATACCTAATTCAAAAGTAAAAGTATGGATTGTTCCAACTGATGAAGAATTAATGATAGCAAGAGATACAGAAATGTTAATTAAATAAAATTATATTGAAGGAGTCTTTATGAAAATATTAGTATTAAATTGTGGAAGTTCATCACTTAAATATCAATTAATTGATATGGAAAATGAACAAGTAATAGCAAAAGGAAATTATGAAAGAATAGGTGAAAAAGAAGCATTTATAACACACAAGGTAAATGGTAATAAATATGTTATTAATAATTATGTAGCAAATCATGATGAAGCAATTAAAATAATTATTGAGCAATTATTACATAATGAGTATGGTGTAATAAAATCACTTGATGAAATAAATGGAGTAGGACATAGAGTAGTACATGGTGGTGAGATATTTAATGATTCAGTAGTTATAACAGATGAAGTTATTGAAAATATAGATAAATGCTCAGTGTTAGCACCACTTCATAACCCACCAGCTATACTTGGAATAAAAGCCTGTATGAAGCTATTTCCAAATGTTAAAATGACAGCAGTATTTGATACAGCGTTTCATCAAACAATGGAAAAAGAGCAATATATATATCCAATACCATATGAATATTATGAAAAATATGGTGTTAGAAAATATGGTATGCATGGTACTTCACATAGTTATGTATCAAAAAGATATGCTAAATTAGTTAATAAAGATATTAATGAATTAAAAATAGTAACATGTCATTTAGGACAAGGGTCTAGTTTATGTGCAATAAAAGGTGGGAAATCAGTAAATACAAGTATGGGATTAACACCACTAGGTGGAATACCTATGGTTACAAGGTCAGGTGATTTAGACCCATCAGTAGTTACGTATATAATGGAAAAAGAAAACTTATCAGCAAATGATATGAATAACATTTTAAATAAAAAATCAGGACTTTGGGCTGTTTCAAATTTAGTTCCAGACTTTAGAGAAATTGAAAAAGCATCATATGAAGATAAACAAGCAAAACTTGCTGTTGATATATTTGTTAATACTATTTGTGAATATATTGCTAGATATGCTGTTAATCTAGGAGGTATTGATGCCATAGTATTTACAGGTGGAATTGGTGAAAACCAAAGCAATATTAGAAAACTAATATGTGATAAATTAAAATTCTTAGGAGTGGAATTAGATTATGATAAAAACAATACAATGAGTGATGAAAGAAACATATCTAAAGAAACATCTAAAATTGATTTATGGATAGTTCCTACAGATGAAGAATTAGTAATAGCTAAAGAAACTGTGAAATTAATAAATAATTAACAAAATTAAGTAACTATAAATATTGCCTTCTCATAAAATATTATATAACATGAGGAGGTAATTTTTATGAGCTTAGAAAATATAAATATAGGTGTGTGCATAACAGGGTCATTTTGCACATTTAAAAGGATGATAGAGATATTACAACAACTAAAAGATAAAAAGGCAAATATAACCCCGATTATGTCTTTTAATGCATATAATAATGATACTAGGTTTGGAACTGCGAGTGATTACATAAATCAAATTGAAGAAATATGTAATCATGAAGTTTTAAATACCATAACACAGGTAGAGCCAATTGGTCCTAAAAATTTGTTAGATATATTATTAGTAGTACCATGTACAGGAAATACAATATCAAAAATATCAAATGCTATATCTGATACACCAGTTACATGTGCAGTAAAATCACAACTTAGAAATCAAAAACCAGTATTATTAGCTATATCAACAAATGATGGATTATCAGGAAATGCAGGAAATATAGGAAAACTATTAAATACAAAACATATATTTTTTGTTCCATTTAAACAAGATGATCCTATTAATAAACCTAATTCTTTGGTATATATTCAAGATAAGGTAATTGATAGTGTAAAATTATGCTTAGATAATAAACAAATACAACCTATAATTGATTAAAAAAGTAGTAAATTTAAAATATCCATTGATAAAAAAATGGGTATTTTTTTGTGTGAAAATTGGTTTTAATGTATTAATGAAAAAAAGTTTAAAAAAAATCGAAAAAATGTAAAAAAATGTTGACAAAGGGAAAATAAAATGTTAAGATAAGGAAGTCGTTTAGGG
>CAZFOR010000068.1:0-4735 GCA_964520895.1 uncultured Eubacteriales bacterium
GAAGTATTGTATGACTAAAATCTATTTTATCTTTATAAACTTGCTTTTACCTTTTCACTTATCGCATTAGAAAAATAGTTAAATAAATTAATTTATATAGAATTAATAACAAACATATGATAGACTTATTAAAATAAATAATTAACTTAATTAAGGAGGAGAAATTAATGAATAAAACAGTAAGAAATATTGTTATATGTCTTATAGTCTTTATGTTATTAGCCTTTGGAACAACAGCTATATTAATTAATAAGCAAAATAAGATGGGTTTAACAGAAAGTCCACAAGGTGATATTCAAAACAAACAAGAACAAGGAATTGATTTATATGCTACATATGATGAAAATGATTTGTTAATTAATGAATTGGTAGAACAAGATAATGGAATAGAAATAAAAATTCCACAAATTGATGGATTAAAGAATACTAATGTGCAAGATAAAATTAATCAAGATATGAAAAATAGAGTTTATGATTTTGTAAATTCTATGGAGAAATTACAAGAAGTTTCATTTAATACTACAGCTAATTTTGGTAATGTTATTTCAATTAGATGTGCTTTTTCAATTAAAGAATATGAAGAAATTAAATATCTGTGTTTGAATTATGAACTAATTAATGGGGAAAGATTAAAATTTGAAGATTTATTTACTGCAAATACTGATATAACACAATTGGTAAGTAAAGCGTTTTATGAAAATATTGCAACACAAGAGTATTATAACAGGTTGCAAGAATCAAATGATTATTCTGAGCAAGAGAAAGTATTTTCACCTAATGAATATGAAATATATAAAATGGTAAAAAACTTTATGAATCAGAAAGATAAACAATTTGTTTTTACTCCAACTGATATTTCATTTGATTATGAAAAAGATGGTGGAGAAATAAAATTTATCAATGTTTCGGATAATATTGCAATATATAATAAATATAAAACCGATAAAAGTATATATATAAATGATAATGTCGGATATGATAAGATATTTACATGTGCAGATACTGTGCCATATAGCTATTTTGATAGTATTGTATATGGATATGTAGAAGACAACTTTTGGTGTGACAAAACAATGTCAAAAGATTATACTAGTGATTTAGAGAATAGTGAAATGACTGAAGAGTTTAAAACATTTAAAAATATGAGGCAAAAAGAAATAGATAACATTATTACTGAATATAGACAAATAGCTAAACAAAATCCAGATAAATATTATATATTATTGTTAAAAGGAGAAATAACACCAGTTACACTTTCAAAATTTATCAATGAACAATGGGAATATACAAGCACAGATATGGCAAAAGTTTCATGGAGTACAAGTTTTTATGAAATGTCAAAAGAGGTTTATGAGAGTAAATATAAACAAGAGATAATTGATATGTATAGAAATAAGTATTTTGCTATGAGAGGTGGAGCAATAATATATTATGAAGAAGATGTAAAAGATTCAATAAAGCCAGTAGATAATGGGCAAACAAAATTGTATAATTATAAAACAGGTCAAGAGCTTACAAAATTAACAGATATTTTTTATGAAGATAGTAATTATATGGATGTTATAAATAAAGAAGTAAGAAATAGATTGTTTTTTGATGGATATTCAGAGGAGCAAATAAGTGAAACATTGGGAAAATTGAAATATGAATTTAGTGGGTCATACATTAATGTAATTGTACCAAATGAAGAATATCCGTATACAATAAATTTTGATGACTTTGATAAAGCATCATTTAAGTTAATTAACAATTAGAATAAAAAAATAAAGAAAGGAATGATAATTATGAAAAAAGTAGTATTGTGGATTGTTGTAATATTAGTAGTGGCTGCTACAGTAGGAGGATGTGTTTGGTGGTATAAATCATCTACAAATCAGCCAGAAACCGAAAAACCTGTTATTGATGAACCAATCTCAAGTGAGCCAATTTTTACATTAGAAAATTATCCTAAAGTGGATGCGTCTTTGGCTATTCATCCATTAGTGGATAGTATTGCAGCTGATTTTCTAGCAGTAGATGAAAGTGAACTAAATTATGAATATACAACAGGCCGTTCAAGTGATGTGTATAGAAATTTAATTGATGGAAATGTTGATGTAATATTTGCAGCTGAAATTTCAGAAGGTGATAAAGAATATGCTAAACAAAAAGGTGTAGAATTAAAAATTATTCCAGCAACAAGTTCAGCATTTGTGTTTATTGTAAATACACAAAATCCAGTTGAAGATTTAACATTAGAACAAATTCAAAAAATATATATGGGTGAAATAACAAACTGGTCAGAAGTTGGTGGTAAAGATGAAAAAATCATAGCATATCAAAGACCAGCAGGTTCTGGAAGTCAAACAGCTATGTTATCATTAGTAATGAAGGATAAAGAAATAATGACACCACCAATTGATCAAATTGAACAAGAAATGGGTGGATTAATTAATGCAATTGCAGAATATGACAACTCAGAAAATGCTTTAGGTTATTCATACTTCTATTATGTAAATACAATGTATAAAAGAGATACAATTAAAATGATAAGTGTAAATGGTGTTAAACCTACTATTGAAACAATAAAAAATGGAACTTATCCAATTTACACAAATGGATTTATTGTAACAAGAGCAGATGAAGATGAAAATAGTAATACATCAAAATGGGTAAATACAGTACTTTCTGCAAGAGGAAGTAAAATAATTGAAGATGCAGGATATGTTCCTGTAAATTAAATAATAAAATTCTTAAATAGAATCCTTATATAAGGGTTCTATTTTTTTTGTATTGATAAGTGATATAATAAAATAAAAAAAATGCTATTTTTTTGTAACAAAATCTAAAATTATATGTCATATATATGTAAGTGAGGTGAAAATGTGAACGAATTTGATGAAATATATAATAAATATGTTAAAGATGTATACAAATATATTTTATGTTTATGTAAAAATGAAGCAATTGCAGAAGATATAGTGCAAGATACATTTTTAAAAGCATTAAATAATATTAATAATTTTAATGGTAATTGCCAAATACGTGTATGGCTGTGCCAAATTGCTAAAAATACATATTTTACATATTACAACAAGGATAAGAAATACCAATATGATTTTGAAGAAGGTAATGAAATATCAGATGAATCTATTGAACATAAGATTATAGATAGCGAGACTTCAATTGAAATACATAAAAAATTACACTTTTTAGATGAACCATATAAAGAAGTTTTTACTTTAAGGATATTTGGTGAGATGTCATTTTCTCAAATTGGTGAATTATTTGGAAGAACTGAGAGTTGGGCTAGAGTCACATTTTGCCGTGCTAAATTAAAATTGAAGGAGGAGTTAAAATGAGAATATCATGTAATATTATTCAAGATCTTTTACCACTATATTATGATAATGTATGTAGTAAAGAAAGCAAAGAAATGATAGAAGAACATATTAAAGAATGCAATGACTGTAATCATAAATTGGAAATTATTAAAGAAAAAATGGAACCACATAAAATAGATTTAAATGAAACTAAAATAATAAAGAAAATAGCTTCTATTTGGGAAAATGCTAAAAGAAAATCCTTTATTAAAGGAGCGTTTATTACTTTGGTAATATTTATGATTTTGATAGGTGGATATATAGGTCTAACTAAAATCAAATTTATTCCTGTATCAACAGATTTAATTGAAGTATCAGAAATTTCTCGTCTTAAAGATGGAAGAATTGTATATCATCTTAATGTAAAAGATGATAAGACTTTACATTTTATTAAATTTACTACAAAAGAAAATGGAGAGTATTATATTACACCTATGCGTTCAATAATTGAGAAAAAACGTAGTACCGAAGCAGGAATATATAACGAATATTTTCAAGTTGATATTGCTGAGAATAATGCATGGCAACAAGATCATGGTGATGGAATTGTAATTAATTCATGTTATATTGGAACTCAAGAAGATAATATACTGCTTTGGAAAGAAGGAATTGAGCTACCTAGTGCAAGTGAAGAACTTGAAATAAAATTAAATTAAAATATTAAAAACAGAGTATATACAAAAATAATTTAGTATATATTCTGTTTTTTAATAAAATATTTATTGTACAATATTAATTCCATTATTCTTAAAAATATCAATGACTCTATAAAGCTCTTGTGCATGGTTTTCTAAAAATAATCCTTGATTAATTATTTTTTCGATTTCAGGCATCGATAACCAATATACTGATTCAACTTCTTCTATCTGTAATTTTAAATCTGAAATATTAAAATCTTTTTTCAAATAATATATATCAAAAAATACACGATCAGTATCTTCTCTGCCTTCATATATTAATTGCAATTCATTAGGACTAACTGATAATCCTATTTCTTCTTGTATTTCAGATATCATAGCTTGAATACTAGACTCCCCTGATTTTTGATGTCCACCAGTTGAGCTATAATAACCACCTTTTTGAGTTGATGTTTTTTGAATTAGAAATTGCCCTTTGGAATTTTGAATAAATGATAGTACTACAAGAATATATCTATTTGGTGGTATAAGTTCATCTTTATAATAATCTTCACCAGTTACATGTTTGTTTATATCAAATAAATCTCTTTTTTCCATAAATAATACTCCTTTCAAAAGTATAAGTATTGCATATATTATATAAATAAGAATAGTAAAAGTCAAATAGATTGATATAGTTAAGTAAAATATAAAAAATTGACAAACAAATACAAATATAATAATATATATGATATA
>CAZFOR010000069.1:0-4636 GCA_964520895.1 uncultured Eubacteriales bacterium
AGAATTTAAAAAATATTTCTTATTAATTAGTTAATATATTTAAAAATATTTTTAAAACTATATATATTGACATATTTTAATTTCTTTTTTTATTTTTATTTTTAAAGCTATTGATATTTTGTTTTGTTTTGTGATATATTTAGGGAAGTAAAGATTTTATAGATTGTAGGTGATACCATGAATGAATTTAATAAAGTTTGGGAAAAGGCATTAGAGATATTAAAACCAGAAATACCAGAAATCAGCTGGAACACATGGATTGAACCTTTAGAAATGGTAAACATATGTAATAATAAAGTGATTTTTAAAGCTTCTTCCGAATTTCATAAAACAACTATTGATACTAGATATATTGATTTAATTAGAAATGCTTTAATAATTGCTTCAAATAAAAACTATGATGTTTCTATTATTTTATCAGAAGAGGCAATTGAAAAAGAAGATAAAAGCCTGTCAAATATTTATGGATATTCTAATACATATTTAAATCCAAAATATACTTTTGATAGTTTTGTTATAGGTAATAATACTAGATTTGCACATGCAGCATGCTTAGCTGTTGCAGAAGCGCCATCTTCTGCATATAACCCATTATTTATATATGGTGGTGTTGGTTTAGGAAAAACTCATTTAATGCATGCAATAGGAAATTTCGTTATTGAAACAGATCCTTCAAAAAAAGTTTTATATGTAACTTCTGAAAGATTTGTTAATGAATTAATAAATGCAATAGTAGAAAATAGAAATGAAGAATTTAGATTAAAATATAGAAATATAGATTTATTATTAATAGATGATATTCAATTCATTGCAAAAAAAGAAAGATGTCAAGAAGAATTTTTCCATACATTTAATACATTATATGAACAAGGAAAACAAATTATATTAACAAGTGATAAACCACCAAAAGATATTAATCCATTGGAGGAAAGATTAAAGTCAAGATTTGAGTGGGGATTAATTGCAGATATACAACCACCAGAATATGAAACAAGATTAGCAATTTTAAGAAAGAAAGCACAATCAGAAAAAATAGTGGTAGATGATGATATCCTTGCACATATTGCTTTAAAAATAGATTCAAATATTAGAGAATTAGAAGGAACTTTAAATAAAGTTATAGCAGAGGCATCTTTAACTAATAGTCCAATAACTATGCAATGTGCATTAAAAGCTATTAGTCATATGTCATCTTCAAATTTAAAATTATTAACATCTTCAACAATAAAAGAATCTGTTGCACAGTATTTTGATATTACAGTTGAAGAATTAATGAAACAATCTAGGTCAGCAAATATAACTTTGCCTAGACAAATTGCTATGTATTTATGTAGGGAAATGGCAAAAATGTCTTTTCCTAAAATAGGTGCTGATTTTGGAAAGAAAGATCATACAACCGTAATGCATGCATGCACAAAAATAGAAAAAGAAATGAAAGAAAAAGTCGAAACAAGACAGATTGTGGATAACATTAAAGAACTGTTGACAAATAAATAGTACTTATTTCCGTAGTTTGAGAGGTTAATTTACATAATTAGTCATTATAGGAATTAATTGAAATATTACTTACGGAATGGCTACATTAGATATTCACAACTACTTGTTAGTTTACTGTTAATAAATTGTTCATAACTCACTTTTTTTAAATTTGATTTTTTTATCAACATTTTATCATTGAGTTATACACAATTATATACACAAGATAAATTTTAGGGAAATAGATAGTTTGAATGTGTTTTCCACAAAATTCACAGCACTTACTATTATTATGACTAAATAATATATTAATATATATAAGGAGTTTTTTATGAAAATAATTTGTGAAAAAGAAAAAATACTAAAAGGATTAAATTGTGTTCAAAGATCAACTTCCTCAAAAACAACTATGCCTATATTGACAGGGATTTTGTTACAAACAAATGAACAACAATTAAAGATAACAACCAATGATTTAGAGATAGGTATAGAGTATGTTATTGAATGTGAAATAGAAGAACAAGGAGCAACAGTTGTTGATTCAAAGACATTTATTGAAATAATAAGAAAATTACCAGAAGGAAAAATAAAAATAGAATTAGTTGATAATAATGAATTGTTAATAGAATGTGAAGGAAGTTTATATAAATTAGCTACGATGAATCCAGAAGAATTTCCAGAACTTCCTAAAATTGATATTGAAAAATCTATTAGTTTAACAGATATGTCATTAAAGAAAATGATTAAGAAAACAATATTTGCTATTAGTTTAGATGAAACTAAACCTATTTTTACAGGTTGTTTATTAGAAGTTTTACAAGATAAAATTAATATTGTTTCAATAGATGGTTTTAGATTAGCATTTGTTACTGAAAAGATATATAATACAAATGAACCATTTAAAGCAGTTATTCCTGGAAAAACATTAAATGAAATAAATAAGATAATAGTAGAAGATGGTACAAAAGTAAATATAGGTGTTTCAAAAAATCAAGCATTATTTGAAATAGGAAATTGTAAACTTACTTCTAGATTATTAGAAGGTGAATTTTTAAATTACGAAAATGTTATTCCAAAAGATAAAGAAACAAGAATAAGAGTAAATACTTCTACATTAATTCAAGTTATTGAAAGAGCTTCTTTAGTTAGTTTTTCTACTGATGAAAAAAGTAAGAAGTATCCATTAAAATTACATATTGAAACTGGAAAAATGACAATTACATGTAATGGATCAATAGGTAATGCAAAAGAGGAATTATATTTAGAAACAGAAGGTAAAGAATTGGAAATAGGATTCAATCATAAATATTTATTAGATGCATTGAAAGTGTGTGATGATGAAGAAGTAGATATTATATTTGGAACAAATGTATCCCCATGTATAATAAAAGGTGTGGATAAAGATGTGTATTTATTTATGATATTACCAGTAAGGTTAACATAGAAAAGTAGAGGCGTATAATGGAAAAGTTACAAGGATGGGAATTAATAAAACCTATAATTATTACACCTAATTGTATTAAAAATGGAAGAAAACAAGATTGTTTTAATTGTGGTTTGTTTAAAATAGGTAAATGTGATTCACCTAGATCAAAATGTGCTAAACAATATGAAGGACATAAAAAAGGTTGTCCTAATTATGGTAAAAAGAGTATGTGTCCTCCAAATATTCCAATGTTTGATGAGGTATTTGATGTAGAAAAAGATATATATTGTATATATTATGCTTATAACATAAAAAAACATATGGATAATATGAAAGAAAAACATCCAAATTGGACAGATAGACAACTTAGAAATGTATTATATTGGCAAGGAACTGCCAAAAAAGAACATAAGAAAATTGTAAACGAATTTTTAAAAGACCATACGGAATATGAGGTTATAGCACCAGAGGCTATGGGTATAGATGTAACAGGTAGTGTTAAAACAATTGGAATTGATCTAGAGTGGCTACCCGTAAATAAAAGTTATAGAATTGCATTTGCTGCAATTCCTAAAAAAGGAAAATCAATTAAAGATTATGTAGATGATAAATATAATAGTTTAACATGTTATTATTAAAAAAGAATTAGGGGGAATAGAAATGTCAGAAAAAAACATTGATAAGAATTACGGAGTAAATCAAATTCAAGTATTAGAAGGGTTAGAGGCTGTTAGAAAAAGACCTGGTATGTATATAGGTTCTGTTTCCGCAAGAGGTTTACACCATCTTGTGTATGAAATTGTGGATAACTCAGTTGATGAAGCGTTAGCTGGATATTGTTCAGAAATAAATGTTTTCATAAATGAAGATAATACTGTTACAGTAAGAGATAATGGTAGAGGAATTCCTGTTGAAATACATCCTAAACAAGGAATTCCAACAGTAGAAGTTGTTTATACTATTTTACATGCTGGTGGAAAATTTGGTGATGGTGGATATAAGGTATCTGGTGGATTACATGGTGTTGGTGCATCTGTTGTTAATGCATTATCTGAATGGACAGAAGTAATTGTTGATAGAGATGGTGGAAGATATAGAGTAAAATTTGAAAGAGGAAAAGTTAAAGAACCTTTTGAAAGATTAGGAGATAGTGATAGAACAGGAACTACTGTTACATTTAAACCTGATGACACTATATTTGAAACAATTGTATTTGAAGTTGATGTTTTAATACAGAGATTAAGAGAAATGGCATTTTTAACAAAAGGCTTAAAATTAACATTATTAGATAAAAGAGAAGAAGAACCAAAGGAAAAAGTATTTCATTATGAAGGTGGTTTAGTTTCTTTTGTTGAGTATTTAAATAAAAATAAAGAACCTATTAATAAACCACCAATATATATTGAGAAAAAAGGTGATTTTCCTATTGAAATAGCTTTTCAATTTAATAATTCATATACTGAAAATATATATTCTTTTGTAAATAATATTAATACAATTGAAGGAGGAACTCATTTAGAGGGATTTAAAAGAGCTTTAACTAAAATATTTAATGACTATGCAAGAAAGAATAATATATTAAAAGAAAAAGATTCTAATCTTCAAGGTGAAGATATAAGAGAGGGAATAACAGCTGTAATCAGTGTTAAAGTTTCTGAACCACAATTTGAAGGACAGACTAAAACAAAATTAGGAAATAGTAATGTTACTGGTTTAGTAATGGCTGCAATGAAT
>CAZFOR010000070.1:0-4615 GCA_964520895.1 uncultured Eubacteriales bacterium
AAATGTATAGTAAACATGTAAATAGCATAAAGTAAGACTTTGTGCTATTTTGCTATTAAAATATGTAAAGGAGTGATTGTAATGTCAGTATTGGTAACTGGTGGTGCAGGGTATATTGGAAGTCATACAGTAGTTGAACTATTAAACGAAAATGAAGATATAGTAATTGTAGACAATTTTTCTAATAGTAACAAAACATCTTTAGATAGAATAAAACAAATAACAAATAAAGATTTTAAGTTTTATGAAATAGATTTATTAGATGAACAAGGCTTAGAAAAAGTATTTCAGGGTCATCTTTAAAAGATTCATCTAAGTTATTGTATATGCGACAATCATTTGCCATTGCTAACAAAGCGATTTGTTTGTATTTCTTTAAACGTTCACTTGCTAAAATGTAATTGAAACTGTTTAAAGAAACTGCAAGTGTAACAACATCAACATCATCTTTTAATGTATTAGATGCATATACAAATGATGATGGGCAGCTTAAAACAGCCATTAGAACGATGTTTTTTTCATTTCTATCTTCCTTACTTGCAAACTCTAATGCTTCTCCGTTTTCAGTTACTGCACCAAGAATACCTTTTTCAGATATAAGTTTTTCCATTTTTTCCTGATGAGCAAATTTTTCTTTTTCGTCATTTATCCGCTTCTCGTCAACAGATAAATAACCCTGATAAACTCCACAACCTACATCGTGACAATTATGACAATCATAATTACAAAAATGTAACATTTATTTCAACTCCTTTAATTAAAATAATTTAAGATATATATATTTTTTTCTCTTTAAATAATACCATAAATACGATATTATGTCAACAAAGACAATTGTTTTTATTTGTTTTTGTAATAATATTTATTGACAAGTCATATACATTAATATATAATGATGACAGGTTGTCATTAGGGAGGAAATATTATGCCAAAAAAGCAGTTTTTTAATTTAACAAAAGATAAACAAAACATACTTATATCTGCTGCAAAAGAAGAGTTTTCAAAAGTACCTTTTGAATTAGCATCAATTAATCAAATAGTTAAAAATGCTAATATATCAAGAGGAAGTTTTTATATGTATTTTGAAGACAAACTAGATTTGTTAACATACATAATGTCAGATTACAAAAATGAATTTCATAAAACATTAGACAATGCAGTTATTAAATGTGATGGCAATATATTTGAGATATTTATTGATATATTTGACTATATATCAAATTATATTACTACAAGTGATGACTTTAAATTTGCAAAAAATATATTTGCAAATTTGAAAATTAGTTCACAAATAGAAATACCTGGACCTCATGAAAAAGACATAAATCATTGTATTTATTCTATAAAGGAAAAAATAGTTAATAATAATAGACAAATTAAAGATGATAAACAGTTAATAGATGTTATAGAGATATTAATTGGTATAACAAAATGCTCAATAGTAGATATCGCTTTTTTTGATAAAGATGTTAATTTAGTCAAGGAAACATATGCTAATAAGCTTAAAATTATAGAAAATGGTATTTCAAAATGATATACTAAGAATGGAGAAATGAATAGGAATGAAAGAAAATTTAAAAAAAGTAAGTGGATTAAATCCAGTTAAAAAAATTAAATCTAAAAAAATAAGGAGATTAATATATTTTGTATTAATTGTTATTTTACTAATAGTAATATCAAAAATATTCTTTAAAGGTGAAAATAACGAATTTAATTATGAAGAAGTAAATGTTGAAAGAAAAAATATTGATGTTGTAATTAGTGGTAGTGGAACAATTGAACCTAATAACCAATATGATATTACTTCATTAGTACAAGGTGAGATTTTACAAGATTATATAGAAGAAGGTAAAATTGTTAATAAAGATGATTTACTTTATGTAATAGATTCAAAAGATATACAAAACACAATAGATAAAGCAAAGTTAGCAGTAGAAAGAGCAGAACTTGCATATCAAACAACACTTGAAACAACAAATATTTTAGCTACATCTAATGGTATAATTACAAACTGTAATTTAAGAGTTGGTGATACTGTTATGCAAGGTAGCAAAATTGCTGATGTATTAGATAGTAGTAATTTAAGATTAGTTACTTCATATAACTATATTGATACACAAAATATGTATGTTGGTCAAAGTGTTGATATTATAGTAGAAAATGGGTTTTATAACTTAACAGGTGTTATTACAAAAATATCATCAGATAGTGTTGTAAATGAAAGTGGTATAGGTGTTAGTTATGTTGAAGTAAGTGTAACAAATCCAGGAAGTGTTAGCGAAAATGATTATGCTATTACAAGAATTAATGGTATTACTTCAAATAATAGTAATAAATTTGAGTTTGCAAGTAAATCAACTGTATATGCAACAGGTAGTGGATATATCAAATCAGTAAATAAGCTTGCAGGTGATTATGTTACAAAAGGTACATTAATTGCAACTATTGGTGGTGAAAGTTTAGATAAACAAGCACAGCAGTCACTTTTATCACTACAAGATGCAAGATTATCACTTCAAAATGCAAATGATCAATTAGATAATTACAATATTAAAGCACCTATATCAGGTAAAGTAATACAAAAAAATAATAAAAAAGGTGATATATTGGCAGCTACTACAAGTATGTCTGCAATTGGAACAAAAACAACTCCAATGGCAATAATTGCTGATATGGATGTTATTAATTTTACTATGAAAGTTGATGAACTAGAGATTTCAAAAGTTAAAGTTGGGCAAGAGGTAGATATTACAGTAGATGCATTAGAAGGCAGAAAATATACAGGTTATGTTGAAAATATTAATATAGTAGGTGAAGCATTAAATGGTATAACATCATATAATGTGAAGATTATAGTAAATGAACCAGAAGGGTTATTACCTGGAATGAATGTAGATGCAGATATTAATATAGTTTCAGTAGAAAACGTGCTTTCTGTTCCACTTTCTGCTGTTAGAAAAGGAAATTATGTATTTGTAAAAGATAGTGATATAAATTATCAAGATACTGATACAGATGTACCAAAAGGGTATAGAAAAATACAAGTTGAAATTGGTGAAAACAACAGTGAATATATACAAATAATAAGTGGATTAAACGAAGGTGATATTGTTTTAGTAGAAAAATTAAAACAATCAGGTGTATTTGATTTTGGTGGTGGAATGATGTCAATGGAAAATGAAATGCATGGTGGAGAGTAATAGGAGTAAATATGATTGAGTTAAAAGATATTTATAAGATTTATCAAACAGGTGAAGAAGAAGTAAGAGCAGTTGATGGAATTAATATTCATATTTCAAAAGGTGAATTTGTAGCTATTGTAGGACAGTCAGGCAGTGGTAAATCAACTTGTATGAATATTATAGGGTGCTTAGATGTTCCAACATCTGGGACATATATATTAAATGGAAAAGATGTAAGTACTTTATCTGATGATGAATTATCATATATTAGAAATGAAGAATTAGGATTTATATTTCAGCAATATAATTTAATACAAAAATTAAGTGTATTAGAAAATGTTGAGTTACCTTTAATATATAGACATATATCAAGACATGAAAGAATAGAACTTGCAAAAGCTGCTTTAAAAAAAGTAGGACTTGAGGGTATGGAAAAAAGATATCCTAAACAATTATCAGGTGGACAGCAACAAAGGGTTTCTATTGCAAGGGCATTAGCAGGTAATCCTTCTGTTATACTTGCAGATGAACCTACAGGTGCATTAGATAGTAAAACAGGTATTGAGGTATTAGAGTTTATAAAAAAATTAAATGATGATGGAAATACTATTGTTTTAATAACACATGATAATTCAATTGCAAATAAAGCTAAAAGGATTATAAGGCTTCAAGATGGTAAAATAACAGAAGACTTTATAAATAAGGAGGCATAATAGGTGGAAATTAAGCAATCATTTCTAATGGCTATAAAAAGTCTTATGGGTAGTAAACTTAGGGCAATACTTACAATGTTAGGAATGATAATAGGTGTTGCAGCAGTTATAATAATTGTAGGACTTGGAAATGGTGTAACTAAATATATTGAAGATATTTTTAGCAGTATGGGTGCAAATGTTATTTCTGTTATGACATTATATAAAGGAAATAATATTAAAATTAAAGATGCAGAATTCCAACAATTTGTAGAAGAAAATGATTCTATTAGTGGTTATACTCCATATATAACAGCAGGATATGCAAAAGTAAAATATGGTACAGATGACCATAATACATCTGTTATTGGTGGTAATGAAGATTATGCGTTTATACGTGATAGAGGTATAATTGATGGAAGATTTTTGCAATATATTGATGTTGAAAAAATACAAAAGGTTTGCGTTATAGGTACATATGTTAGAGATGAGTTATTTCAAAAAGATGAACAAGCAGTAGGTAAGAAAGTTAAAATTAATGGTAGCGTATATACAGTTGTAGGTGTATTAGAATCAAAACAAGAGGGTGTTGAAGGCGGAGAAGATGATATAATAATTATGCCACATACAGTTGTGCAAAGAGCGTTTAGTAGTGCTGCAAATATTAATACATATTTATTTAATTATGAAAATCCAGAAGATGCCCAAGATGCAGAAGAAAAAATTAATGAATTTATGTTT
>CAZFOR010000071.1:0-4538 GCA_964520895.1 uncultured Eubacteriales bacterium
AAAACTAGTAGGTAAATCTTTTATGATTTGCCTACTAATATTTTACACTAACTTTCAATTATTATTTTCATACAAACAAAAAGATGCAGACATGTGTCTACACCTTTTGTTTGTATGTATTACTCTTCGTTTTTCAATAAATGGCTTATTTCACCATTATACAACAAAGTCAGCTTATGCATTGCCCTTGTACATGCTATATACAGCAAACCTTTATCAACTTCTTTACTGTAATTTACATTATTACAATTAGCAACAATAACATGATCAAATTCCAAACCTTTTGATACATGCGCTGTTGTTATTATTATACCTTTGTTGTAACTTGAACTATCTGCAGTAAGTAAAGTAATGTTTTTAAACTTTTTACTAAGCTCAACATATAATGTTTTAGCTTCGTTTACTGTTTTGCAAATAATACATATAGATTCAAATTTACTCTTCTTAAAATCTTTTAGTATTTTTGTGATTTCTTCTCCTATTAAATCACATTTAATAATCTGAGGTTTATCACCATGCCTTTCAACCGGAATAAGTTTTTCATTGTGAACAATATTTTGAGCAAAACCAATTATTTCATAAGTTGATCTATAACTCTTAACAAGTTCAACTATTTTAGCATCTTGGTATATTTTCTTGATGTCTTCTGCTGTGCTGCTATAAGGATTTAATATCTGATCAGCATCTCCCAATATTGTTTTTTTGCATTTAAACATTTTATCAAGTACTTGGTACTGAATATGAGTATAATCTTGCATTTCATCAACAACTAAATGTTTGATGTAGTTAAACTCCTTAAACCCTTCCATAGCCATTTTCAAATACAAAACAGGAAAAATATCTGAATATTCCAAAACATTTCCATTTAAAATCAGCATTTCTGGAACTCCAAGCCAATTGTAGAACTCAGTGTATAATGTAATAACATCTGTATATTTGAGTTTACTTAACAGAAACTTTTTTATTTCTACTTTTAACTTGTTATTTCCTCTTACATTATTACTCACACATCTGTCGAAAATATCATCTGTAACCTCTTCAATTCTTGCAAGTACACTTAATTTAGAATAGTTGTTAAACCTTTCTTTTATAAAGTTTGCATCTGCTTTGTAATCCCCAATTGCAAGAGAACATGGTTTGAAGCATTTGTTTATGTATTCATTCACAAACTCCTGTAGCTTTTCTACAAAAGCATAAGATGACTTAAACTTTACTCTTTGCGAATAATCAGTATCTTCATTTTCCATGATTCTTTCATCCTGGTTGTACTTTGATTCAAACTTTATCTTTTTAGGTAATTCATTTTTTGCAATTTCATCCATGCAAACTTCCAGTATCTGTTCTTCACCTAATTCCGGTAAAACATTAGAAATGTAATCCGAAAAAACTTTGTTAGGAGATATTATTAAAATGTTTTTAGAATGCAGAGTTTCTTTGTATCTGTACAAAAGATATGCTATCCTATGTAATGCAATAGAAGTTTTTCCAGAACCGACAACTCCCTGAATAATAAGAACATCATCTTCACTGTTTCTAATTATTGTATTTTGCTCTTTTTGTATAGTGTTAACGATATTTCTCATCTTGCTATCTGATGCTTTGTTTAAAACCTGTTGAAGTATATCATCATTAATGTTCATAGAGCTTTCTAACATATACTCCATTTTTCCATTTTTGATTTTATACTGTCTTTTTAAAGTTATCTCTCCTGATATTTCTCCACTTGGTGCAAAATAGTATGCTTTACCTTTTTCAAAATCATAAAACATACTAGCTATTGGAGACCTCCAATCAAAAACCAACATTTTTCTTAAGCCTTCTTCAGAAAAACTATACATTCCGATATAAATATTTTCTTCATCAGAATCTTCATATCTAAAGTCTATTCTTCCAAAAAATGGGCTGTCCTTCATTTTCTCCAACTTTTTCTTTAATTTTAGAGTTTCATTACCAGTAGAAATACTTTTTTCTATTTCCATACGCGCGGATGTGATTTCCATTGGATCCAATTCATAAATATTTTCCCATAAATATTTCTTTTCCTCCAATATATCACTACTATGGCCTTTAATTCTTTCATTAATCCCTTCAAGCTGAGTAGCAATTTGCATAATAAGATTTTTTAAGTAATTTTTCTCTTCTTGCTCTGTATAATTTAACATAGCAATTCTCCTTTCTAAACATATGATGTAAGAAACTCATCAAATTTAATTTTTCGGTAAATTATATCACGTTTTTACTCATATTACAACCTAAAACAACTTTTTGTTAAAATTTTATTGACATATTCTTCTTTAAGTGATATACTTTCTGAGTAATCTTTTACAATTACAATATTTCAATCAAATTTTTTGAAGGGAGACATTAGTATGAAAACTAAGAACAATGGATTCGCAAAAAGAAACGATCGGGTTGATGGCTTATCTGCTAAAATAGCTTTAAACAACAACCAGAAAAAAGTTACTCTTTCATATGCCGGCAAATACGGTCAGGGCTATGATGGCTGCGGAACACATACTCACAAATAATACCGCTATTTATTTTTGTTAATTTTATAGTTGGTATTTGGTAAAAGTTATACTAAAGAGGATATCACTGTATAGTGCTATCCTCTTATGTTTTTTCATTTTAATTTTAAGGAGGAATTTATATGCGTTCACCGTGGATGAGCAGTAATTACCGTAAAATGGAGGGTCTATCAAAAATACCTCGGACAATAGATGATAAAGTCTTCACCATTTTACTCAATCCTGAAATCGGTTCTTGGATCGTTTTCACAGACGAAGAGTTAAAAAGATATGAAAAAGACGAATTAAACGAACTTGAGATGGAAGCTCTTTATATGAGAGGACTTGCACTTGACGACACTGGCAATCTCGTTACTATGGATTTCCCAAAACCCGAAGAATACCCAAGTGTTGTTGTCGTAAACATTACCACTACATGCAATTTACGTTGCAAATATTGTTTTGCTGATTGCGATTCGACAAAAGGAGACTTCATGACAAAAGATGTTATGCAGCACTTAATCGAGGAAATGTTTAAAATGCCCACTCCTCTTGTAACTTTTGAGCTTCAGGGCGGCGAACCTCTGTGTTTTGTTGATGGTATTGCACAGTTTATTGAAATATCAGAATCATTGAGAACAAAATACAATAAAAAGGTTCAGTATCGCACAGTTACAAACTGCACTTTGATATCAGACAAATTTATTGCTTTGGCAAAAGAATATGATATTAAAGTCGGTGTGAGTATTGATGGTCCAAAGGAAATGACAGATAAAATCAGAATCCGCGCTGACGGTACTGGTGCATTTGACGATATAATGGCTGGTATCAAAAAATTAAGAGATAACGGAATTGAAATCGATGGTGCAGTTTGTACAATCGGACAGCATAATTGTCATTACCCTGAAGAAATTGTTGATTTCTTTGCTGAAAACAACATAAGCTTCAAACCACGTCCTGCTAATATTCTTGGCAGAGAAATTACTTCAAACACAACAACAAAAACAGGCGAATGGGAAGATGCATTCATAAAAATGTATCACAGAAGCAAATACAAAGGTATCGAAAATTTTTCGATACACATTTTTGAAGAAAATGTATATTCTCCTATAAGAGACTATATTTGTATGAGATATCCTTGTGGAGCTGCACGAGAAGTTATATCAGTTAATCCTAACGGAGACGTATTCCCTTGTGACGGCTTTAAAGGTGAAAAGGAATTTGTAATCGGAAATATTCTTAACGAAAGCTTAAGTGAAATATTAAATAAGGAATGGGTATGTACTTTAAAAAACAGAACTGCAAAAGATATTCCGGCATGCAGTAAATGTCTTTTCAAGGCAATGTGCTGTTCCTGCTGTTACTCAGCTTACGGAGAATTCGGTACAATTTACAGAGAAGATCCTCAATGTCATGACAGAAAAAAGATATTCTTATTTTTGCTTGACGAATGGATTCGCGAAAACGTATTATAACTAAACACTCAAAGGGGACAAATATTTTTTTGTTCCCTTTGTTAAAGTATGAAGGAGGTTATTTATGTATTATTCAGGTGATATTTCTAAACTGTACTTAACTAATACTGCTATAATAGGAAAAAGAGAAAGTGGGAAAACTACTTTACTCAAAAAAATAGTAAATAAAGCTTTATTAGACAACTATACCATTCTACTTTTTGATACAGTAACAGATCACCCTAGTAAATCGATACTAATTCATTGCTTAAACACTTATACAGACACAGTATTAATCGATTCACCTTCTAAAGGAGAAATTGTTTTTTCTAATCATTCATCTTTTGATTTTCCATACAAAGAAATAAAAAACAAAAAAACACATTTGTTTTTATTCGATGTATCAAAATATCTTGAAGAAGGATATTTTACAGAAGATCTTATGAAAAGAGAAGAAATTCGTGAATACTACAAAAGATTGGTTATACAGGAATTGTTTGTAATGAATAGATTCTTATCATCTCAAAAATGTTTGGTTGTTACTGATGAGGTTGAATTTATTCCTGAAATCAGAGAA
>CAZFOR010000072.1:0-4284 GCA_964520895.1 uncultured Eubacteriales bacterium
CATTAATTAGATAGTTTAAGCGCAGACTTTGATATTTCAAGGTCTGTGTTTTTTATCACACCCCAACATTTATTATACAACCGTTTTTATTATTATATTAAAATATATTGAATAAAACAAAATAATAAACTATAATATAAAATATAAGTAATGTAATCATAAAGAAGTATGCACTGAAAAATTATATTGAAAGGGGAAAACGAAATGGAATTTAAAGTATTAGGAAAAACAGTTCCAGCAGTAGAATTTACACTAAATCAAGGAGAAAGTATTTATACACAAAGAGGTGGAATGACTTGGAAAACACCAGGAATATCAATGAAGACAAATACTAATGGTGGAATAATGAAAGGTTTAGGTAGAATGTTAGCAGGTGAATCAATATTTATGTCTACATATGAAGCTGAAAGAGATGGAGAAATAGTTTCTATTGCTTCAACAGTACCAGGTAATGTTATACCATTAGATTTAGGAGAAACAAAAGGTATTATATTTCAAAAAGGAGCATTTTTATGTGCTGAGCCAACAGTAGATTGTAAAATTGAACTTACAAAAAGATTCTCAGCAGGATTATTTGGTGGAGAAGGATTTATATTACAAAGTGCAACAGGAACAGGTAAACTATTTTTAGAAATAGATGGAGATGAGTATACAAAAGAATTAGCACCAGGAGAAGTTATTCAAGTTGATACAGGAAATGTTGTAGCATTTGAAAAAACAGTAAGTTATGAAATAGAGACTGTAAAAGGACTTTCAAATATATTCTTAGGAGGAGAAGGGCTATTTTTAACAAGATTAACTGGTCCAGGTAAAGTAATATTACAAACTCTTAACTTTAATGATTTCGCAGGAAGGGTAATTTCAATGATGCCAAGAAAATAATTTGCATTTTGAATAAATATGTGCTATACTAATTAAGGTCTAAAAATAAAACTTTAATTAGTATAGTAAATTTGTTTATATAATATCGCGAATTCTTTAATTGTCGAGTAAAGAATATGGGTGCCTAGAAATAAATTTATATATTTATTTTAGGTACTATTTTTATGCAAAAATTAAAGAAAAGAGGAGATATTTATGAAATTTGAAGAAATGAATTTATCAGAAAATGTAAAAAAAGCATTAGGTGACATTGGGTATATTGAGGCAACACCAATACAAGAAAGAGCTATACCTATACTATTAGAAGGAAAGGATATGATTGGCCAATCACAAACAGGTACAGGTAAAACTGCATCTTTTGGATTACCAATAATTGAAAAAGTTGATACTCAAAATAAAAATACACAAGTAATTGTGTTATGTCCAACAAGAGAACTTGCAAATCAAATTACAGATGAAATTAGAAAATATACAAAATATATGCAGGATTTAAAAATACTTGCAGTTTATGGTGGTCAAGGAATCGACAAACAAATTATGCCACTTAAAAGAGGTGTGCAAATAGTAATTGGAACACCTGGTAGGGTAATGGACCATTTGAGAAGAAAAACATTAAAATTAGATGATGTTAAGATGGTAGTATTAGATGAAGCAGATGAAATGCTTAGTATGGGATTTGAAGAAGATATTGAAACAGTACTTTCACAGGTTCCAGAAGAAAGACAAACAATATTATTTTCAGCTACAATGAATCCAAAGATTAAAAAGGTAGCTTCAAAATATTTGAAAACACCTGAAAATATTAATATTAAATCAAAGGAATTAGTAGTTGATAGTATTGAACAAATTTGCCTTGATATGAAAAGAGATATGAAAGATGAAACTTTAACTAGGTTAATTGATATTAATAAACCTAAAAAAGCAATTGTTTTTTGTAATACAAAAAGAAAAGTTGATGACTTAATAGAAAAATTAAAAGAAAAACAATACAGAGTTGAAGGTATACATGGAGATATAAAACAAATACAAAGAGAAAGAATAATGAAAAGACTAAAAAATGCTGAAATACAAATACTTGTGGCAACAGATGTTGTAGCTAGAGGTATTGATATAGAAGATTTAGATTTAGTTATTAATTATGATATACCACAAGAGGAAGAATATTATGTTCATAGAATAGGTAGAACAGGTAGAAATGGTCATATAGGTAAATCATTTACATTTGTAGTTGGTAAAGAAAGAAGTAAAATGTTTAGTATACAAAAATATGCTAATACAAAAATGAAACAAGGTAAAATACCAACAATTGAAGAAGTAAATAATGTAAAAAATGTGGAAATTATCGATAAAGTACAAAAAGTAATTGATGAAAATAAATATAAAAATGAAGAATTATTTAATAAATTATTAGAACAAAATGATGATATAAAACAAGTAGCATTAGCACTGTTCTCAATGGTAACAGATAATAAGACTAGCAATGTTAAAAAGTTTGAGAATATCAATAGAGAAGTGATAAGAACAAGTAATGGAGCTACTAAATTATTTTTCAATATTGGGAAAAAAGATAAAGTAGGAGCAGGAGATATTGTTGGAAGTGTAACTGCAAATGCTGGAATTTCTGGTGATAATATAGGAAAAGTAAATGTATTAGATAAATTTTCTTTTGTAGAAGTTCCATCAGATTTTGCTCAAAATATAATATTAAAAATGAGTGGAAAACAAATTAAAGGTAAAGATGTAAACATAGAGATTGCAAATAGATAAAATATTTTTAAAATCTATTGACAAATAATGGAAGTGTATGTATAATACTTATGAAGCTTAAAACTCAATCAGAGTAAAAAAATAAAAAACTTGGTGTGCTAGCGCCAAGTTTTTTATTCCGTATACTAATATATGTATTACTTCTTCTTGAGTATAATTATTGTGTAAAGTATTAGTATCATCATGCAAAAAAAATGTGGTGATATAAAGTCATCGCATTTTTTGCTTTTTTAATCGAATGCATTATAGTTTTTAGTTGGGACATTTTCTCACCGGATTACTTAAGACATTATCATAAATGAATCATAGTATATAAATGTAAAATTAATATTCCTATTTCAAAATTGAATTATTTAGTGTATAATATGTGTATTGAAAAAGAGTTAATGTAAAAGAGGTGAGAATAATGGATTTTGTACATCTTCATGTACATACAGAATATAGTCTATTAGATGGTGCAAACAGAATAAAAGATTTAGTTAAAAAAGTAAAAGACCTAGGGATGAAAGCAGTTGCTATTACTGACCATGGTGTTATGTATGGTGCAATTGATTTCTATAAAGAATGTAAAAAAAATGATATAAAGCCAATAATAGGGTGTGAAGTATATGTTGCTCCTAGATCAAGATTTGATAAAGAAGCAAATATTGATGGAGAATATTCACATCTAATTTTGCTTGCAAAAGATAATGAAGGGTATCAAAATCTAATTAAATTAGTATCACTATCTTTTATTGATGGATATTACTACAAACCTAGAATAGATAAAGAAATACTTAAAAAATATTCAAAAGGGTTAATATGCACTAGTGCATGTTTAGCAGGTGAATTATCTACAAATATTATAAATAATAATTATGAAAAAGCTGTAGAAATTGCTAATGAATATATAGATATATTTGGAAAAGATGATTACTATATTGAACTACAACATAATGGTTTAAATGAGCAGGTACTTGCAAATCAAGGGTTAATTAAACTTGCAAATGAGTTGGGCCTTAAAATGATAGCTACAAATGATGCTCATTATTTAAATAAAGATGATGCATATGCACATGAGGTATTACTTTGTGTTCAAACTGCAAAGAAAATGTCAGATACAGATAGAATGAGATTTGGTACAGATGAATTTTATATTAAATCACAAGATGAAATGTATGAGCAGTTTAAGAATTTACCAGAGTGTTTAGAAAATACAGTGGAAATAGCTGATAAATGTAATATAGAGTTTGATTTTAATACAACAATATTACCTAATTATGATGTTCCAGGGGGAATATCACATGCTGAGTATTTTAGAAAATTGTGTAATGATGGACTTAAACTTAGATATGATAACATAACAAAGGAAATTGAAGATAGATTAGAATATGAATTAGAAATAATTGAGAAAATGGGATATGTAGATTATTTCTTAATTGTATGGGACTTTATAAAATACGCAAAAGATAATAATATAATGGTTGGACCTGGTCGTGGATCAGGTGCAGGAAGTTTAGCGGCATATTGTATGCAAATAACAGATATTGATCCATTAAAATATAATTTAATATTTGAGAGATTTTTAAATCCAGATAGAATAAGTATGCCAGATTTTGATATAGATTTTTGTTATGAAAGACGAGGAGAAGTAAT
>CAZFOR010000073.1:0-903 GCA_964520895.1 uncultured Eubacteriales bacterium
GCTCTTGTTTTTGTAGATTGTGTACCTTGTCTTTGATTTGCTAAAAAGTTTACAACCACTTCATGTACTACATCTTCATTTGGTTCAATACCAAATATTTCTTCACTTAATGTTATATCAGAAACTTTATTTCCTTCTACATTATATACATCTATTTTAGGCATTTTAGATAATCCTCCTTCCTACGCTTTTATCGCTGCTTTGATTCTTAATATAGCACCTTTATTACCAGGTACTGAACCTTTTATTAATATTAAGTTTCTCTCAGCATCTACTTTTACTATTTTTAAATTTTGAATTGTTACAGTTACATTTCCCATATGTCCAGGTAATTTTTTACCTTTAAATACTCTACCAGGAGATGATGTTGGTCCCATTGAACCTGGTCTTCTATGATACATAGATCCATGTGTCATTGGCCCTCTGTGTTGACCATGTCTTTTTATAACACCTTGGAATCCTTTACCTTTTGAAGTTCCTTGAACATCAACTGTTTCTCCATCTGCAAATATATCTGCTTTTAATTCGTCACCTACATTATATGTAGATATATCATCTAATCTAAATTCTGTAAGATGTCTTTTTAATGCTAATTTTAATTTTGCAAAATGACCTTTAACAGGTTTATTTACTTTATGTTCTTTAATATCTCCAAATCCCATTTGGATTGCATTATATCCATCTTTTTCAACTGTTTTTATTTGAGCAATTTCACAAGGTCCTGCTTCAACAACAGTTACTGGAATAGCCATTCCTTTTTCATCAAAAATTTCTATAGCTAATGGAGTCGCTGATGATGGCAATTTCTCACATGACCACAGTATGGTATGCCCATTCTGATCATGAATTAGCGACAAATTCCACTTTGCTAAATCGCCAACGTAAGAACCAGTCGAAGTTATC
>CAZFOR010000073.1:913-3814 GCA_964520895.1 uncultured Eubacteriales bacterium
CCTATTTTCTTACCTAATATCGCTTTTTTCATTTATTTTCCCTCCTTGGTTATCGGTTCACATTTTTATGAACATGACCAATTTTCTTTTTAAAATTTTGTTTATAATTTGATTTCAATATCAACACCTGATGGTAAATCTAATTTCATCAAAGTATCAACTGTTTCTTGAGTTGCATAAAAGATATCTATAACTCTTTTATGTGTTCTCATTTCGAATTGTTCTCTTGAATCTTTATCTTTATGTGGAGAACGTAATATTGTTATAATTTCTTTCTTAGTTGGTAGTGGAATTGGACCAGATACTTGAGCACCAGTTCTCTTAGCAGTTTCAACAATTTTTTCAGCTGACTGTTCTAACATAACATGGTCATATGCTTTTAATCTAATTCTAATTTTTTCACTAGCAACAACTTTGCTTTTCGCCATACACCAAACCTCCTTCTTTCTAATTTTCGTGTTGGCAAGTTATCAACGGGTCCGTGTGTTTCTTTTTTACCCATATTTAAACCCAGACATCGTCTGGGGTAAGTTACTACTTGCCGCCTAGTTTTAAACTAAACATACTCTGTAAAAGTTCCCTACCTCTAGGGGTAGCCACATTTTACTTCATCGCATTATCACACGCTTTAATATTATACATGGATTAGAAACATATTGCAACCCTTTTTTACAAATTTCTTAATATTTTTTTGTCAAAAAAACATAATACAAACTATATATTTTTTTATCTTCTTTAAATATCCTCTTTTTATATTAAGTACTATCCGTACCTATATACTATGAATTAATAAAATAATTTTCTAAATTTTCGATATACTACTTGAAAAAATCATCATATAATGTTACATTTATCTTAATAAAGGTTTGGTGATTAAATATGAGAACAAACAATAAAGAACTTCAGAAATTAAAAAACATGTTAGATAAGGAAGAAATTGATGAAAGCACATATAGAAGGTTAACTCAAAAGTTATCTGAAAATTATAATTTAAAAGAAAAAAATGATTATATTATTTCAAACTCGAAAAGTGAATATGCTAGTAGTATTATTATTAGAATAATCGCAATATTATTTTTAATTATTATAGTAGTTTTTATCATATTTTTTATAAAAAACATGATAAGTTCTGTTACTAGTGAAAATAATTCAATTGCTAAGTCTAATTCTTTTCCTAATGATGTAATAGATCCATCAAAAGGAGTTAGACTTAATTACAATGGTTATCCAGTAGATGTAGAATTCATATCAAAATATGTGTTAAAAGGTCGAGTAATAGCAACAAAAGGATATTTTGGAAATGGATTACAAGATACTATAGCACCATACGATTTAGGCATCTCTTGGGGAACTATATCAACTGATAAAAACAATGAACATGTACAGGCTTCAATAGATAATAGACGTCTAACATATCGTGTTGCAGGTACAGAGCAATGGTTTACTAGTGTTGGAGGAGAAAATCATATACATACTCATATCTCAAACAATCATTTAGTACCATGTAACAATGAAATAAAAAAACTAATAAGTAATGTACAAATAGGGGACACTGTAACTCTAACTGGATACTTAATAAAAGTATATTATTATGATAATAACAAAAAAATATTAGCATGGGAAAGTAGTACAACAAGAAGAGATAATGGAGACGGTGCGTGTGAAACAATGTATGTAACTAGTATTACTTATTAAAAAGCAAAGAGGTACTTCATATTATAGAAGTACCTCTTTGTAAATTATTTTCCAGCAAACCATGATATTATATATACGTAACCATAATCATAATGAATATACTCGTTGCAGTCTTCGTAAGAATAATCATTTACATATATTCGTTTTATACTTAATTCACCCTTCATATTTAATAGATTTCTGAAAATCTTTCTAAAAATATAACGTGCTTTACACATATCTTCCTTTGACAACTCATGTGAATATTCAATTTCCACAAGTCCGTATGCATAATTACAACAAAAATGGTTCTGTTTACTAAAATCTATACAATTTAGTAACCGTGGTAAGTTATTACATGTTTTATCAATTACTGATTGCTCAATTTTACATTCAGGCAATAATTCTTTGTTAACCTTTAGTAGAAATTCTTTAAACTCCAAAGTTCTCATCCTTTCTTAATTTTATTTTTACATTAATATTTATTTCTATAATTTTTACCTCCATTTAAAATAAATTAGATTTACATTGTATTTAAAACTTATTTTGTATTATACAATATTTATTTAGTTTTTTCAACCGACTATTTAAGTGAATGTGAAAAATTTCAATATTCTATATTTTATATAGAATATATTAATATAATAAAAAACACAGACCTTGAAATATCAAAGTCTGTGCTTAAACTATCTAATTAACTATTACAGTATTTTTTAGTTTTTACCTTTTCAAAACATCATCTCATAAACATGGTAAAAACCGTTTAAAATAAAGTCTTACTCTGTTTTTGAACATATATTGTTTTTAATTCATTATTTATAACTTCTTTCATGTTTCTTGACTATCTGTATCACTCATACTATGTTTTAATTACCTTGTTGGCTGCAAGAAGACCAAAAGCCTTCTCGCAGCATTTTGCTATTCTATCCTATTTCAAAGTCCATGGTTTTGCTGATGTTCCATCTAATCCTTCTGTATTCAATTGGACATTAGATTTTAGAACTACTACAGGACGCACACCCAAAGCCGAAGCGTAGCCACTCTCGCCGCCATCGGAGTAGTACAAATCGCCAGGGTCCACGTAGCCACCGTCCACACACTCGCACAACGAAGCCGACACGGCGAGAAGTGACATAGGCGCAGCGAGACGCAACCCAGTAACTTATATTATCACTATTTGCTTTATTTCTAAATATCATCTTATATCCTTCTGTTGTATTTGCTATC
>CAZFOR010000074.1:0-2857 GCA_964520895.1 uncultured Eubacteriales bacterium
ATTTAGATCTAGCTTGCATTCTATCTTTAACACCTGCTGTATCTAATGTTCCTCTAATAATATGGTATCTAACACCTGGAATATCTTTAATTCTTCCACCTCTTATTAAAACAACACTATGTTCTTGAAGATTATGACCTACTCCTGGTATATATGAAGTTACTTCATATCCATTTGAAAGTCTAACTCTGGCAACTTTTCTTAAAGCTGAGTTTGGTTTTTTAGGTGTTACTGTTTTTACAACTGTACATACACCTCTTTTTTGTGGACCACTTGCATTTGTAGTTCTTTTTCTCTTTGTGTCATATCCTTTTAATAATGCTGGGGCTTTAGCTTTTTTAGTAATTACTTTTCTCCCTTTTCTTACTAACTGGTTAACTGTTGGCATTTACTCACCTCCCTTCAATATTGTAGCTGCTGCTACTTTAACTTGAACTTTAAACATATTGGCTAATTGTTTCATAGTATCAATATATTTAATTTCAACATTTCTATTATTACACAAATCTTCTAATTCTTGCACTATTTCTTTTTGGGCATCTTTTGCAATATATACATATTGAGCATTATTTTTAGTTACTTGTCTTATTGATTGATTAACACCAATTACTCTATTTTGCAATTAATTTTCCTCCTTTAATAGTATTAAATTTATATTCTAACAGAAACTAGTAATTATAATAACATTTATATCAATAAATGTCAATATAAAATGGCAAAAAAAGTTAGGGAAATTGCATATTTCCCTAACTTTTTATTAAGCTTCTACCATGTCTTTTAATACCATCAAAAAATGTGATAGATAATTACTTTTTTCAAACAACTGAGCATATAGATTGGGATTGTTACGTTTCACACTATTTCTAGCATTATATATACCCTTTTCAACTTGTTTTGCCGTCATACCTAGCTTTTTCCCGTAATGTTCGTAGATGAGTTTTAATCTTTTAGTTTTGTCATATTGCGGAACTATTTCTTTTAAAACCTTCCAGCCAGTTGTATTATGTCTTATTCCTAATTCACAAAATACATCATCAATTGATTTTTTATTTCTGCCTTTACATACATTTAAAGCATTAGATTTAAAATAATCTTCATCAACTATATTAAATCCTATTCCCTTTTCTTCCATAAACCGTATAAATTGAGCTAACATTTCACCTGTTCCTATTTCTACCTCGGTATAAAATTTCATTCTACTACCTCCTAAAAATTAGTTTGTATTATTCTATCAAAAACAGTTTACATAAATTATATATTATTTTGATAATATTTTCAATGGTTTTGTGTATCATTCATATAAAATTCAAATAAACATTCTATATTATTTTAATTTCCATGGACTTGTTGAGGTTCCGTCACCTTCTTGTTCTGTATCTACTTGAACACTAGAATTTAGAATAACAATTGGACACAAAGCAGCCTCAGTACTATAGTATGAACTACCAGAATAATCTAAATATCCATGGTACACTCTGTCATCATCAATAATGAACATAGAAAAATAAGCAAAACCTTCATAAAAATTAGTATTTACACAACGTGAGGCAAGCCAGTATTTAGCCGCATTATATTTTTCATTTGGAGTTTTAAATATTAGTGTATACTCTTTATTATTATCTGGTGTACTTTCCAAACTTCCCATATAATAGTAAAAATTTGATGTATAATTACTTATATCTGTTCCATCTGGCGTTTGTCTATAACCCAATGTTAATCCTGTTTTAGTCTCTATTTGACCTATTGTTCTTATCCCTGATTCTAGCGATTGTTCATTATCATCTCCATCAAAATATACCCAATTTATTTCATTATTTCCATCAAATCCTGGATTAATTATGGCATTTACATCGTCAACATTTAAACTTCTTGCTGTTCCTTTACTACAACTATATAACGTATTACATACTCTATTGATTATATTGGGCCCATCCAAATATCCTTTTGCCCCTCCCAGTCCTAATTTATTACTTACTGTTGGAGCATCACTTATTAATGTTACCTTTGTTCCTTCTTTTTTTAATACTCTCCATTTCAATCCGCTTTCTTTATTTATCGTTTGATTTACAAGAGTTTCTGTATCACTAGGATCATATCCACTTTCCGTCCCAAGTATTTATATGCTTGATGCTCCTGTTGGCTGATAATCTACATAATCGCCTACTTCTACTTGTCCTACTATTATATTATTTACATCAACCATATTTAATTCTGCTGCTAATTCAAACTCCTGCTCATTTGTTGTACCTACATACTTTAATTCTCCATTAAGTATTGATAACTTTGCAATATCTTCATCTGTTGCACTTGGTACATAATTTTTTAAATCTGCATTTGTTAATGCTTTTCTATCAAATGTTCCTCCAGTTTCTAATTGTTTTTGCATTATATTTCTTGTAAATTCTTCCTTATATGTTGCTAAATTATTTTTCATTACTGCTTCATTCGCTTTATCTATAGTACTGTTTTTTCCTGTTATACTCATTATTACTGCACCTGTTAGTATTATTAATACTATTATTGTTATTATTAATGATACTAAAGATATACCTTTTTTCATATACATACCTCCTTATATATTATTACATTTTTATTATCTAAAAGCTTCAATAATTGCTTTAACTAAACCAATTATTCCTTTAACTAATCCTTTTAAAATTATCTCCAGTACTGTACTTACTTTTCTACCTACTTCATTCCATTTACTACTATCCATTTTTCTACTCCTTATATTTTAATATCATTAATATAATATCATACAAATTAATATATTTCTATAAATTAAACGAAAATCTATTTAATTTATGACTTTTTCTTGACTTTTTTTCAAAATATTGTATAATATTCTCACATGCGT
>CAZFOR010000075.1:0-2704 GCA_964520895.1 uncultured Eubacteriales bacterium
AAGAGCCCTTATAGGGCTTGTGTAAACCACGCGTTTTACACGTGGTTATAATTGTATGTAAATAAATTAATAATATTAAATAATTTACTTAAAGTATATACAAATTGAACAAAAATATAGTATACTCAATATATAATTATTAAACTGTTTAGGGGGAATAATGAAAGAAGAATATATGAAATTAGCATTAAGGGAAGCTAAGAAGGCGTATGCAAAAGGAGAAGTTCCTATAGGTGCTATCATTGTTAAAAATAATGAAATAATAAGTGTTGCACATAACATAAAAGAAAAAAACAATGATGTATGTGGACATGCTGAGATACTAGCAATAAAAAAAGCAAATAAAAAATTAAATGATTGGAGACTTGAAGATTGCGAAATGTATGTCACTGTTGAACCTTGTATGATGTGTTGTGGAGCAATTATTCAATCTAGAATAAAAAAGGTGTATATAGGGACATTAGATGAAAAGACAGGTGCAGTTATTTCAAAGTTAAAAGCTTTTGATGACTATGTTTTTAACCATAAGGTGAAATATGAAATTAATGTTTTAGAAAATGAATGTAAATCAATTATGAAAGAATTTTTTAAAGAATTAAGAAAAAGGTGAAAATATGAAGGATTATTATAGTATTTTAGAAATAAATGAAAGTGCATCAACTGAAACTGTTGAAAAAGTACATAAACTATTAATAAAAAAATATCATCCTGATTTACAACAAGAGCAAGACAAAGCTAAAGCGGAAGAAAAGATGAAAGAAATAAATGAAGCATATGAAGTATTAACTAATCCAGAAAAAAAGAAAATGTATGATGCGCAATTAAAAGAATATAGAATGCAAGAAATAATTAAAGAAATGAAAAAAAATGGAGAGCTTAATACAGAGTATAATGATAATAATGTTCAAGTAAATCAAGTGGAAACATATAACCCTGATATAAATGGACAAACCGTTTCAGATGAAGAAATAAGAAGACAAGCACAAGTATATTATGATGAAGTGTATAGACAATATTTATATAGAAATGGATATATTAAAGATTACAAAGCTATTTTTAAAGATTATTTAGCTAGAATTATAACATTAATAATAATTATTGGTATGATATATTTACTTTTCAAAATACCATATACTAGAAATATAATAAGGGATTTAATTAATTCTAATGAAATTACAAAAGCGTTTTTTGGACATTTCTTTGAATAAATGTCATGCTAAAAGGTTTAATTTAATAAGCTTTTAGCATGTTTTTTTCTTGAAACATTGCAAAATGAACAAAAATGTAGTAATATAGTATAGCATATATATTTTTGGAGAGATGTCCGAGCTGGTTTAAGGGGCATGTCTGGAACACATGTATAGATTTATCTATCGAGGGTTCGAATCCCTCTCTCTCCGCCAAGAAAGAAAGGAATGTGTTAATAAATAAAATGAAAGAGTTAATTAAAAATAAAAAACAAGTAATAATGGTTATTTTAGTAATAGCTATTATGGTATTAATAGCAGTTATTAGTACTAATTTTAAAGGAGATACGATACCATTTGAAATTAATAGTATTTATGTTACATCATCTGGTAGTGGAAAATACGTTGATGAAAATAACACAGAAAATTGGAACTTAAATTTATTACAAAACAATGATATTTTTATAAATTTTAATTCTACAGAGAGCATACAAAAAATTAATAAAAAAGATGGTAGAATAAAAGAAATATACATAGAAAATTTTAAATTTGAAAATGGTCCATTTTTAGGAAATACAATAAATTTATATAAATTATCAAATAATCAAGATAAATTATTTGAATATGAAGATGCATATAAATTTGAAAATAAATTAGCATACACAGTAGTTGATGAAAATGCAAATGAATATAATTTAGAAGTAAATAAAACAGGTGGTCAAATTGCATTATCAATTGTAAATAACAATGTAAAAGAACTTGAGATAAAAGATGAAGAAGAAGTATATTTTGATGGAACATTACTAAAAAGAGCTGATATAAAACAAGACGAATTAACATTTACAGCATCTTTTGATATTGTTCTAATTACAGAAAAAAATAATAAATATATATCAAATATAAAATTAGATTTACCATGTGGTAATGTAATTGAAGAAGGTTTTTCTTTAAATAAAGATATTGATGTTACAAATATGCAATTTAAAAATATAAAATAAAGGGAGAGGTTTTAATATGTATCAAAAATTAGAAGAAGTTGAAAAAAGATATAACTTTTTAACAGAGCAAATTAGTGATCCAGATGTAATTGCTGATAATCAAACATGGAGAAAGTATATGAAGGAACATTCTGATATAACAGATGTTGTTAACAAATATATAGAATATAAAAAGGTAAAACAAAATATAGAAGAAGCAAAAGAAATGTTAAATGATCCTGAGATGTCAGAACTTGCACAAGCTGAACTTGATGAAAACAGAAAAATGCTTACTGAAATAGAAGAACAATTAAAAGTGTTATTATTACCAAAAGATCCAAATGATGATAAAAACGTTATTATTGAAATAAGAGGTGGAGCTGGTGGAGAAGAAGCAGCACTATTTGCTTATGATTTATTTAGAATGTATACAATGTATGCTGAAAAGAAAAGATGGAAAATGGAAGTTTTAAACATGAATGAAACTGGTATAGGGGGAATAAAGGAAGTATCTTTTCTAATATCAGGGAAAGGTGCATT
>CAZFOR010000076.1:0-2574 GCA_964520895.1 uncultured Eubacteriales bacterium
TTCTAAATTTGGTGCAAAACCTCCCTCATCTCCAACAGAAGTAGTATACCCATCTTCTTTCAAAAGAATTTTTAAACTATGATATACTTCTGTGCACATACGCAGAGCTTGTTTAAAACTGCTTGCACTAGTAGGCATTATCATAAATTCTTGTATATTTACTGTACTATCTGCATGTTTACCACCATTTAACACATTCATCATAGGTATAGGTAATTGTTTGGCATTAACACCACCTAAATATCTATATAACGGTATATTTAAACAGTTTGATGCAGCTTTTGCAACAGCTAATGATACACCTAAAATTGCATTTGCTCCTAATTTACTTTTATTTTCTGTTTCATCTAAACCAATTAGTTTTCTATCAATCTCAATTTGATTAAATACATTTAACCCTATTAAACTAGACTTGATAATTTCATTTACATTATTTACAGCAGTTAAAACACCTTTTCCCAAATACCTTGTATTATCATTATCTCTAAGTTCATACGCCTCAAAACTGCCAGTTGAAGCACCTGATGGTACCATACTAGTACCTATACTTCCATCTTCTAATATAACTTCAACTTCAATGGTAGGATTACCCCTTGAATCTAAAATTTCTAAACCTTTTATATCCTTTATTTTCATTTCTTTCAATAAAAAAACACCTCCATAATATATGTATATTATTTCCGTGTTTAGTAAAAAAATACAGTTTTGATTTAATAATCTATAAATTTTAATATATATATAACAAAGAAATCCTACACAACATATGTGTAAGACCTCTTTGTTATCCCTTTATTTATTTGCATCTTCCATAAAAATCACCTTATATGCATTTAAGGTTATAAATTCCCCTAATTCATCATCTCCAACATCAAAATTTCCATGGAATCTTTTTCTCACTTGTCATTGAATAACAATTACAAGTTATTCCTTCCCATGGTTTTTTACTTGCGTCAAAGCCACAATTTTCACATATTTTCCCTGTATCATATAAATTATGCCTATTCCAATACTTATATGAATTTCTAGCATATATTATTGATTCATCCATCAAACTATCGCAATCAACTAGTTGAACATTATGCTCAAAATCCCATGGTTTCTTAGGTTCAAACATGTCTAGTAACTCTTTGAATAAACCTGTTGGTTTTTCTCTAGTTGTAAAAATCCTTTCTTCAGTTAAATCAACATTTGGTTTCATTATTATGATTTTTTTAAGAAACCTTGTATTTTCTTAAATACTCCTTTCTTTTTTGAATTATCAACTCTAAATCTGTTGTCAGATGGTACTGCAACAAGTTTATTTAACTGTTCTTTCAGCTCTTCAATATCTTTTGGTGTACTGATAGTATTTTTAATATTATGATTTGTCTTTTCTCGCACTTCATTAACCATCTTGTCTAATGTAAGGTCACAATACTCGTCTTCCCAATCCGCCAAAAAATAGAATCTATCAATAACAGTTTTAGTGCTTTGATTTTGAAATGTACCAAACAAAATAGGGTCTTTTTGCCTACGTTCTTTCTCGACTTGCTTTTCCATTCTGCCTGTATAATCTGTAAAAATTATGTACAATTGGTCAAATTTATCTTTGACCTTTTCAATAATTTCTACAACCTCATCAGGAATTTCTCTTTCATACCTTTCAATTTCAATTGTCTTTACTGTATCATTAGCGATATTATCTATGTACTCGTCAATATCATCCCTATAGATAAAAGTATCAATTCCCATTTTAACAATTTCTCTTTCGGCCTCAATACAATCTAAATGGAATAATAATTTCTTAATGCCAGCAATTTGACCTGTAATCTTATACTTATTTAATAACCTCAGACAATTGTCATATATCTTTGACAAGTCCTCATCTGTTATCTTGTGTTTCCGTGCCTTTACAATTTCGAAATACTCATTTGGGTCAATTTTTCTTTGTTCATCCATTTTGACTAACTCCTTCATTAAATAAAATATTTTTTGGTTATGTAAACTATAAAATTAACGTTAATATTATACATTAATTTTATATACATTACAAACATATTTGCTTTATTTGTAATTCTTTTTGTATACAAAAAGAAAGGCAACCCCATAAATATGGTGTTGCCCTCTTTTTACCAAACTATAAATCATTATTGCACTTCCTGCAATAATTAAAGAGGTAAATACTGCAAACACTCCGTAGCCTACGTTAATGTCTAACACAGGATTTAAGAAACAGGCTCTTAGGAATTTGCTACTGGCTACTGTTTTTTCAGCAACAAATAGTTTACTTATGCCGTAACCGGCAAAGTACACTGTTCCTCACATTAAAGAAAGGGAAATGATGGTTAGCACGCCAACAACTGTCATTTCCTTAATTGTCCGAATGTATTCCTGCAGTTTTGATTTTTTATACATAAAAATCTCTCCTTATAAAATTATTTTTTACAATATTATAATATAATATTTTGATTGAATTGTAAACAGCAATTTTGCATTATGTTAACTTGTTATTTGTTTTGTTAATATATTTTTGGCTGGGATGGTAGGATTCGAACCTACGAAATGTCGGAGTCAGAGTCCGATGCCTTACCGCTT
>CAZFOR010000077.1:0-2407 GCA_964520895.1 uncultured Eubacteriales bacterium
TGACCAGTGCCAAAACTTCTCCTGTATATTGGTTCATAGCAACAGAACAACTCTTATCATCCTTAAACTGTTCATACAAGACTTTTTGCAATTCTGCATCAATTGTTAATTGAATATCCTCTCCGTTTTGAACCGGTTTATCTACAATAATATCTTTTCTGTTTCCAAATTCATCTTCGATATATATCATGCAACCATTTTGACCTTTTAATTTATCTTCATATAAACTTTCTATACCACTTCTCCCTATAACACTATTGGAATCATAACCTTTCCCTTTATTCTCTTCCAAATCTTCCGCTGTAACTTTTTGAATATATCCAACCAAATGTGACGCTGCTTCTTTTAAAGGATAGTCTCTAACTTCGATATCGTTAATCATAACACCTGGAATTGATAGTAATTCCTCTTGATTTTCCTTTAATTTTACAAGATTTTCATCCGGATTAATTTTCATTAATTCCAATTCACTAACTTTAGGAATTGTTTTTATAGGAACAAATGAATCATCTTTTACCCACTCTGCAGACAATTTGTTCTTTATCACATCAATATCCACTTCAAGCAACTCCGCAAGTTTAATTATTGTGTTTTCTTTATCCTGAATTTTACCCGGCACTAGCCCAACTGATGATGCAACCCCTTTTCCAGCTAACACTTTTCCATTCCGATCTAAAATTTGTCCTCGCTCTGCTTCTACAGTATCTATTCGTACTTTATCTGTAGACTCTAATTGCGGAAAAATAATACTATCTTTCCAAACAAGTTTATATTCAAATTTTTCTTTTATAAAGTTTACTTCATTTTGAAATTTCACTTCACCTGCAAGAGTATTAAATGATGTAAGATATGAAATCTCTTTACCATTGGATTTCTCATTTAAAATTTTAATGCTTAAATCCTTCGTTTCTAATCCTTCATATATGTTTTTATTTCTCTTTACAAATTCTTCCATAGAAATATTCGATGAATGTTCTTTAGAAATCATTTTATACATTTTTTCATATTCATGTTTATTGATATAATTCATATATTCGGTTAGCAATTGTTCAGTAGTGTTCTTATGTGTCTGTTTCGTAATAAAAAAAATCAAGCTCAATACTAAAATTAAAGAAAATATTATTAATATCAATCTACCTGTCCATTCAAATTTTTTTCTTTTCATAATTGTCTCCTGTTTCCATATCTTACCTTTGTAATATATTCTATTATCACTTTTTTGTCAATAGCCTTCTTGACGTTTCTATTTCAATGCTCTATAATTATTACGAAAGTAAGATTAAAGGAGAATAAACATGGATAAATTACCACAAATATCTGAAGCAGAATATGAAATCATGAAAATAATATGGGATGAGTCACCAATAAGCACAAATTCTATTTGTGAAAAAGTTCCATCTATACACAATTGGAGTAATAAAACAGTTCATACGTTATTATCTCGTTTAGTGTCAAAACATGTTATTTCTTATGAACAAAAAGGGCGTATGTATTACTATTTTCCCATTATCTCTAAAAATAAATATTTATCACAAGAGAACCATAATTTTTTATCTCGCTTTTATGATGGTGAAATGGCTCCGCTATTATCTTCCTTACTATCCAATGCCCAATTATCTGACAGCGATTTAAAGAATATGTATCATCTTATAGACTCTAAATTGAATGGTGGTGATGAAACCTAATGTTCTCGATTCACTTTTTATTATGTAATCTCACTATCAGTATCTTATTGGGGATAATTCTATTACTCAAAAAACTATTAAAAAATTATATTACAACTAATAGTCGGTATTATTTGTGGTACATTTTTGTATGTGCGCTTATTATTCCTTTCATACCATTCAAAAATATCGGACCACATCAATTATTAATAAAGTTACAACACTTTTTCCAACAAGATACGGGTAAAATTGTAAATACTTCTACAAAACAACTTGATGATATAAATTTATCTGTTCAATTAGGTACTTCTGATTTTGCGTCAGCTCAAGATAATTTTAATTTGTATGATCTTGATAAATACTTATTTGCAATATGGATAATCGGGTGTTTGTTTACATTAGTATATTTTATATATAATATTGTTAAAATTCATTTAATCCAAAAAAAAGCTTTTTTGATAACTTCTGAAAACGAACCAGAACTATACCAACAATACATTTCGTGTCATGAAAAATTAAAAATAAGACGACATGTCGCTTTATACGCTTCATGTAATATTTCAAGCCCTGTTTCTTACGGTCTTCTATATCCCAAGGTAATTATTCCTCAAGATATGGATATATTACTGTCTGAACAGGATGTATATTATATCTTTTTACATGAATTACAGCATTATAAACACAAGGATGCTGCATTAAATTATATAAGTTGCATTTTACAGATCATATATTGGTTTAACCCA
>CAZFOR010000078.1:0-2157 GCA_964520895.1 uncultured Eubacteriales bacterium
CTTTACTAGATTAGCTTATCTTTTTGAGGAAGTAGGTAAAATAGAAAAAGAACACGAAGAAAGATATAGAACTTTATTAGAAAATATAGAAAAGGGAAAAGTGTTTGCAAGAGAAGGTCAAACAGTTTGGATTTGTGCAAACTGTGGTCATATGTATATTGGGGAAAAAGCTCCAATGGTATGTCCTGTATGTGATCATCCACAAGCATATTTCAAAATTAAAGCTGAAAACTATTAATGAAAGGAGGTAATAATAATGGAGAAAAATGTTAGATTTTATATCTGCCCAATTTGTGGAAATCAAATAGGTATGATAAAAAATAATGGACCAAAAGTAATGTGTTGTGGTAGAGAAATGGAACTACAAGAAGCAAATAAAAGTGATGGAGCACCAGAAAAACATATTCCTAAATATAGAGTTGATGGTGATGAAATAATTGTTTCAGTAGGAGAAGTTGAACATCCAATGGATAAAGAACACTATATTATGTGGGTTGCACTAGTATCTGATCATATTACAACAAGAGTTGCGTTATATCCAGAGCAGGGGACAGATGTAATATTTAAATTTATACCAAATAGTACAATTTATTCATATTGTAATAAACATGGATTATGGAAAGTAGATGTTAAATAAATTAGACTATATAAAAAAATAACTACATTAATTTGTAGTTATTTTTTTGTATATAATTACATAAATATTTTTAAAATTAACATAGTTGAAGCATATGATATAAGTCCGCAAATTGGAAAAGTATATATCCATGCTTTTAATATACCAAATATTTTTTGTTTATCCATTTTATTTTTTGTACATTTTCCAACAGAAATAATTGAAACTGTTTTAGCATGTGTTGTACTAATAGGAAGTCCTGTAAGTGAAGCAATAAGTAGAGCAAATATTGTTACAATATCACTACATAATGCCTCTGAATTATCAAGTAATATCATATCTTCACCAATTGATTTTACTATTTTATGACCACCTACTGAAACACCTAATGCCATTACAAATGCACATATAGATATAATTAATATATTATCAATAGGATTAATAGTTGAAGGTATAATACTGTTATTTACTAAACAGTTAAATATAACTAAAACACCAATAAATTTTAATCCATCTTGTGCACCATGCATAAGTGACATTCCACATGCTGAAATTATCTGTGCTTTTTCAACTTGTTTTTCTTGTAATTTATCTATTAATTTATTTAAAAGAAAATATACAATTATTCCAAGTATAAATGCACCTGTTAGTGACCAAACCAGTCCTATTATAACATTTTTCCATTCATTAAAATTAATACTAGATATACCACTTAATGCAATAGCAGAACCAGTAAGTCCAGCAATTAATCCATGACTTTCACTAGTAGGTATACCAAAGTTTAGTGCAACAAGTGCAAATATTATAACAGAAGACATACCTGTACATAATGCAACTATTCCTAGTGTTGAGTTTGTTAAATCAACCATTGAGCTAATACAATCTGCAACAGATGTATTAATAAAACACATTGCAAATATTCCTATTAAATTAAATATAGCACTCATTGTTGCAGCTTTTTTAAATGGCATAACTTTTGTACCAACTAATGTTGCAATAGCATTTGGAGCATCTGTTAGTCCATTTATAAATATTAAAATTAGTATTATTATAAATGTAAGTATAATTAAAAAATTCAATTTTATCATTCTCCTTAATATATAATATATGTACAAATATATTATACATGCTAATATGTGATTGCTTTGTGAATATATTGTATAAGTAAAAGGAAATATATTCAATAGTTATTTAAAAAAATATTTAGAAATATTAAAGAAGTATTGCATATAAAATAATTGTATGGTAAAATATGGTTAATTTAAAATTGTAATATATTTCTTGTATTACAATATTTTAAAATTCAAAAAATTCTAAAAAAATCTAAAATAATTTTAGTAATCAAAATAATTTTCCAATAAGAAAATGAAAAAGAATAAAACATAATTTTGTTAAAAAGACAAAAAAGTATTGAAACGATATTTAAAATATGCTAAAATAAAGGAGAAGAAGTAACTTAATGAATAACAATACACCTAAAAGTGATTATATGTTTAAGAAAATATTTGGTAAAAAAGGAAATGAAGATATATTAAAAGATT